>JAHFVC010000090.1 GCA_023264765.1 Mycobacterium sp.
CATGGAGGTGGCGCGGATGAACGTGCGCAACATGCTGTTCCGGGTCATCGAATCGGCCAAGGTCGGTGCGTCGATCTCACTTCCGGAGGCGTCGGCCATCAAGTGGTACTGCTCGCAGGCCGCCACCGACGTCGCCATGGACGCGGTGCAGTTGTTCGGTGGCAACGGGTACATGACCGAGTACCGCGTCGAGCAGCTGGCCCGCGACGCGAAGTCGCTGATGATCTACGCGGGCAGCAACGAGGTGCAGATCACCCACGTGGCCAAGGGGCTGCTGCGCGAGAGCTGACCGCCAACAGTGGTGCCGAGTGGCCAGATATGCACGCAGAAACACGAAAAAGCGTGTAACAACTGGCCATTCGGCGGTTCAGCGGGACTGCGCGCTCGCGTACAGACAGATCGCCGCGGCAGCGGCCACGTTGAGGCTCTCGGCGCTGCCGTGCATGGGGATGGTCACCCGAGCATCCGCCGCGGCGGCGACCTCTGCGGCCAGCCCATGCGCCTCGGAACCGAACAGCCACGCCGTCGGCGCACCGAGATCCACCGCGGGGAGCGGCGATTCCCCGTCGAGGGTGGTGGCCAGCACCTGCAGCCCGGACTCGCGCAGTGCCGCGATGACGCCGATCGTGTCGGGCCCCTGCACGACGGGCAGACCGAAGATGCTCCCGGCGGACGCACGCAGGCATTTCGCGTTGTACGGGTCGACGCTGTCGCCTGCCAGCACCAGCGCATCGGCCCCCATGGCATCGGCGAGCCGGATCAGCGTGCCCGCGTTCCCGGGATCGGATGTCTCGACGGCGACCACCACCAGCCGCGGCGACCCGGAGAGCACCTCGGCCAGGGACGCGTCGGGCAACCGGCACACCGCGATCAACCCGACGGGTGTCACGGTGTCCGACAACGCCTTCGCGGCCCGATCGGTGACCTCGTGCACCTGCGACCCGGCGAGCAGATCGCCGAACCGGGCCGCAGCGTCCTCGGTGGCGTAGACCTCTTCAACGAGACCACGCCGCAGCGCGGCCTCGACAAGGTTGGGACCCTCGGCGAGGAAGCGTGCGGCGTGGCGACGTCCCGCGGGCCGCTGCAGCTTGATCGCTGCAGCCACCCGGTTGGAGCGCTCGGTGAGCGGCGTGGCTGCGCCACTCATTCAGCGAAGCCTCAGGCGGCTTCACCGGAGGGTGCGTTGACATCCTCGGGCAGTGCGGCCTTGGCCACCTCGACCAGCGCGGTGAACGCGGCCGGATCGCTGACGGCGATCTCGGCGAGGTTCTTGCGGTCCACCTCGACGCCTGCGGCCTTGAGGCCCTGGATCAGGCGGTTGTAGGTGATGCCGTTGGCGCGGCCCGCGGCGTTGATACGCGAGATCCACAGCTTGCGGAACTCACCCTTGCGGGCGCGACGATCGCGGTAGGCGTAGGTCAAGGAGTGCAGCTGCTGTTCCTTGGCCTTGCGGTAGAGCCGCGAGCGCTGGCCGCGGTAACCCTTCGACGCCTTGAGGACTGTGCGCCGCTTCTTCTGGGCGTTGAGTGCGCGCTTCACGCGTGCCATGTGAGTGTTCCTATTCTTGCGGGGGGAAGTCGAAAAGTGAAGCGGCTGTTAGCCGTTCAGCAGCTTGTTGATACGGCTTGCATCGGCGGGGGCGACCACTGCACGGCCGTCGAGACGACGGGTGCGCTTGCTGGCCTTGTGCTCCAGCAGGTGGCGCTTGCCGGCTTTCTGGCGCACGATCTTGCCGGTCCCGGTCTTGCGGAAGCGCTTGGAAGCGCCGCTGTGGGTCTTGGCCTTGGGCATTGGTGTCCTCTGGTTTTCTCGTGGATCAGGTGGTCGGTGGTTCTTGGTTCTCTGCGGGCGGCTCGGCGGCAGCGGCCGCGTTGCCTCGCTGAGCGGGTGGCGCATCTGCGTCGTGGGCTGCCTTGGCGCGAGTCTTCGCGCCGCGGTGCGGCGCCAGCACCATCGTCATGTTGCGGCCGTCCTGCTTGGCCGAGGTCTCGACGAAGCCGTAGTCGGCGACGTCGGCGCCCAGGCGCTGCAGCAGTCGGTAGCCCAGTTCGGGGCGGGACTGCTCACGGCCGCGGAACATGATCGTGACCTTGACCTTGGATCCGGCTTCCAGGAAGCGGACCACATGGCCCTTCTTCGTCTGGTAGTCGTGATCGTCGATCTTCGGCCGCAGCTTCTGTTCCTTGACGACGGTCTGCTGCTGGTTCTTGCGAGACTCGCGCTCCTTGAGTGCCGTCTCGTACTTGAACTTGCCGTAGTCCATGATCTTGCAAACCGGGGGTTTGGCGTCAGGAGCTACTTCGACAAGGTCGAGATCGGCGTCTACGGCGACGCGGAGCGCATCTTCGATGCGCACGATGCCTACCTGCTCACCACCCGGTCCGATCAGGCGGACTTCAGGTACGCGAATGCGCTCGTTGATGCGGGTCTCAGTGCTGATGGGGCCTCCTACGTTGTCTTCTGGTCCACGACCGAGGGGAGACGACGGGCCAGCAGGGAGCACCACACCATCAGCACTTCTGCTCTGACGAACAGAAAGGCCCTGCATATAGCAGGGCCCGATGCCGACCGATCACGGCTTTCGCCGTCCGCGCATATGCGCAGTACAGGGCATCCGCAGATGCCTGCGACCGGACCGCGGGACCGGTAAGGTCTGCGGTGGGAGCGGGACTCCACTTGCTGTCCCTGGCGTTCGCCGGGACGGTCGATCGTGCCACTCTATCAGGCATGACCGATGATCAGAAAACTCCATCTGCCGAGGACGTGCAGGTTAGAGAACTCGCCGAGATTCCCGCGGTCGAGGTGATCACCCGCTCGGCGGTGATGTTGATGAGCGCGGCCGCCGAAAAGTTGGGCCTGGCGTCCGAGGACCCGGATGACAGCCCGCACCGCGATCTCGACGAGGCCCGTCGCCTGATCACCGCGCTGGCGGGTCTGGTCACCGCTTCCGCCGAATACCTCGGCCTGCACGCGGGGCCGCTGCGCGACGGACTGAAGAGCCTTCAGCTGGCCTTCCGCGAAGCTAGCGTCGACCCGGAAGAGCCCGGTAAAGGGCCGGGTGAGAAATACACCGGCCCGGTCTGGTAGCCACTCACACGAAATTCATTGGCCGAAGGCATATCCTCGCGGCCTATGACCTCGACAATCGCCCGGCAGCCGTCGAGAACGGGCCACCGGTCCAGATTCACGTGGGTGCCCGCCATCGCTGGCTGGATCGTCGGCATCATCGCCACGTTGTCCCTGCTCGCCAGCGTCTCGCCGCTGGTGCGGGCGCTCATCCGGGTGCCACGGGAATTCGTAAACGACTACATCTTCAACTTCCCGGACACCAGCTTCGCCTGGGCGTTCGTGCTGGCGCTGCTGGCCGCCGCACTGGCGGCCCGCAAGCGTATCGCCTGGTGGATCCTCGTGCTCTACATGGTGGCGGCGGTCGGCTGGAATGTCGGCGATCTCGCCAGCGGCGAGGAGACGGTGGTCGAGGAGATCGGTGAGGTCATCGGTCTGGTGTTCCACCTGGCTGCCATCGGCGCACTCCTGCTGGCACGGCCACAGTTCTGGGCGAAGGTACGCCGCGGCGCGCTGCTGAAGGCGGCGGCCACCCTCGTCGCGGGCATGACGATCGGGACCCTGGTCGGGTGGGGGCTGCTGGAGTTCTTCCCCGGTTCGCTCGCCCAGGCCGACCGTCCCTGGTACGCGCTGAACCGGGTCAGTGCATTCGCCGGTGCCGACTCCGATTCGTTCACCGGGCATCCGCACGGCCTGGTGAACGCGCTGCTCGGATTGTTCGGGGCGGTCGCCCTCGTGGTCGCGGCGATCGTGCTGTTCGCATCCCAGCGCGCCACCAACGCGCTGACCGGCGAGGACGAATCCGCGATCCGCGGGCTGCTCGAACTGTTCGGCAAGAACGACTCGCTGGGCTACTTCGCCACCCGACGCGACAAGTCGGTGGTGTTCGCCCCCAACGGCCGGGCGGCCATCACCTATCGCGTCGAGGTCGGCGTCTGCCTGGCCAGCGGCGACCCCGTCGGTGATCCGCGGGCCTGGCCGGCGGCGATCGAGGCGTGGCTGCACCTGTGCGAGACCTACGGGTGGGCACCCGGTGTGATGGGAGCCAGCGCGACGGGCGCGCAGGCGTTCCGCGAAGCCGGACTCAACGCGCTGGAACTCGGCGATGAGGCGATTCTCTACCCGGACGGTTTCAAGTTGTCCGGCCCCGACATGAAGCCGGTGCGACAAGCGGTGACCCGAGCCCGCCGCGCCGGTTTGACGGTGCGGATCCGCCGGCACCGCGACCTGCCCGCCGAGGAGATGGCGCGGGTGATCAAGCGGGCCGACCAATGGCGCGACACCGAGACCGAACGCGGCTTCTCGATGGCGTTGGGCCGACTCGGCGATCCGGCCGACAGCGACTGCCTGCTGGTGGAGGCCATCAAGGAGGGCCCCGACGGCACAGCCGACGAAGAAGTCGTCGCCCTGCTGTCCCTGGTGCCGTGGGGTAGCAACGGCGTCTCACTGGACGTGATGCGACGTTCGCCCCAATCCCCCAACGGCACAATCGAATTGATGGTCAGCGAGCTCTGCCTGCAGGCCGAGGACCTCGGGGTCAGCCGCATCTCACTGAATTTCGCGATGTTCCGGTCCGCCTTCGAGCAGGGGGCGCAGCTGGGCGCGGGTCCGATCGCCCGGCTGTGGCGTGCCCTGTTGGTGTTCTTCTCCCGCTGGTGGCAGCTGGAAACCCTGTACCGCTCGAACATGAAGTATCAGCCCGAGTGGGTGCCTCGGTTCGCCTGCTACGAGGACGCGCGGCTGATCCCCCGGGTGGGTGTCGCCTCGGTGATCGCCGAAGGTTTCCTCATCCTGCCGTTCTCCCGGCGCAAGCCACACACCGGCGAGCACATCGCCGCCCCGCAACGGCTGGTCGACAGCGGACTGTTGCATCAGGACGGCAGCACCCCGGATGTCAGCGGGCTGCGCGCCGATCTACCCGAGAACGACGACGAACACCGGTTGCCCGACCAGGTGCGGGTCCGGATGGCCAAGCTGAAGAACCTGCAGGACCACGGTGTGGACGCCTACCCGGTGGGGCGACCGCCGAGTCACACCGTCGCGGCGGCACTCGGTGTCAGCGACCCGGCGACCGACGTCACCGTCGCCGGTCGCATCCTGCGGATCCGCGATTACGGCGGTGTGTTGTTCGCGGTGCTGCGCGACTGGTCCGGCGAGGTGCAGCTGCTGCTCGACGGCGCGACAGTCAACAAGGAGGGACCGCAGGACTTCGGCGCGGCGATCGACCTCGGTGACCTGGTCGAGGTCACCGGCACGATGGGCCGCAGCCGCAACGGCACCCAGTCCTTGCTGGTAACCGGCTGGCGGCTGATCGGCAAGTGCCTGCGGCCGCTGCCCGACAAGTGGAAGGGCCTCACCGATCCCGAGGCGCGGGTCCGGACCCGCTATGTGGACCTGGCCATCAACACCGATGCGCGCGACCTCATCACCGCGCGCAGCGCGATCCTGCACGCCATCCGCGAAACGCTGGTCGGCAACGGCTTCCTCGAGGTCGAGACCCCGATCCTGCAGCAGATCCACGGCGGCGCCAACGCACGCCCGTTCCAGACCCACATCAACGCCTACGACCTCGACCTGTACCTGCGGATCGCGCCCGAGCTGTATCTCAAGAAGCTCTGCGTCGGCGGTGTCGAGCGGGTCTTCGAACTGGGCCGCGCGTTCCGCAACGAGGGCGTGGACTTCAGCCACAACCCGGAGTTCACCCTGTTGGAGGCGTATCAGGCGCACGCCGACTACAACGTCTGGATCACCGGGTGCCGCGAGCTCATCCAGAACGCCGCCCAGGCGGCCAACGGCGCGCAGGTGGTCATGCGGCCCGGCCCGACCGGCGAGCTGGAGGCCGTCGACATCTCCGGTGAGTGGCCGGTGAAGACCGTGCACGGCGCGGTGTCGGAGGCACTCGGCGAACAGATCGGGCCCGACACCGGCCTGGCCCGGCTGCGCGAGCTGTGCGACGCGTCGGGCGTGCCGTACCTGAAGCACTGGGATGCCGGCGCGGTCGTACTCGAACTCTACGAACGCCTCGTCGAAGGCCAGACCGAGCAGCCGACGTTCTATAAGGACTTCCCCACCTCGGTCTCCCCGTTGACGCGCCCGCACCGCAGCATCGCCGGCGTGGCCGAGCGCTGGGATCTGGTGGCCTGGGGTGTGGAACTGGGCACGGCCTACAGCGAGCTCACCGACCCCGTCGAGCAGCGCCGGCGCTTGCAGGAGCAGTCCATGCTGGCCGCGGGCGGGGATCCCGAGGCCATGGAACTGGACGAGGATTTCCTGCAGGCGATGGAGTACGCCATGCCACCCACGGGTGGGCTGGGAATGGGTGTCGACCGTGTGGTCATGCTGATCACGGGGCGCAGCATTCGCGAGACGCTGCCGTTCCCGCTGGCAAAACCGCGCTGACGAAAACGCCGACCGCAACTCACAGCCAGTCCCAAGGATGTCCGTCCACGATGGTGGCGTGACACCTTCGACGACCGGAACTTCCCTGGCCGCCGCACACGTTCTAGCCGATGCGAATGAATCCTTCCTGCACCGTGTTTCGCTGATGCACGGGTGGCTTCCGGTGATCGCGCAGCTGATCGCCGCGGCGGTCGTGATCGCCGCGGTGGGCTGGCGCAGCAGGCGCTGGCACCAGGTGGGGCTGCCGGTGTCACTGGTGGCCGGCGTCGCCGTGGCAACGGTGGTGCACTGGTACATCGGGAGCCAGGGACTGGCCGGCGACCCCGCCCCGCACGCGCTGTGGATCTGGGTCGGGCTCATCGGATTCGTCGCCGCGGTGCTGGTGACGGGCTGGCGCCGGACCGGTTGGGTGCGCCGCGGCACGACGGCGCTGGCCGTACCGCTGTGCGCCCTGTGCGCTGCGCTGGCGCTGAACCTGTGGGTCGGTTACTTCCCGACGGTGCAGACCGCCTGGAACCAGCTGACCGAGGGGCCGCTGCCGGACCAGACCGACATGGCGACGGTGACCGCCATGCAACGCCAGCGGGTCATCCCGGCCAGCGGCACCGTGGTGCCCATCGACACCGGCGACACCGCGTCGGGATTCAAACATCGCGGCGAACTCGTCTACCTGCCCCCCGCCTGGTACGCCTCCAACCCGCCGCCCAAGCTCCCGACGCTGATGATGATCGGCGGTGAATTCAACACCCCGGCCGACTGGCTACGCGCCGGCGACGCCATCCATGTGGTGGACCGGTTCGCGGCGGCGCACGGCGGCAACGCGCCGGTGCTCGTGTTCGTCGATTCCGGCGGTGCGTTCAACAACGACACCGAATGCGTCAACGGCCGGCGCGGGAAGGCCGCCGACCATCTCACCAAAGATGTGGTGCCTGCCGTCATCTCGCAGTTCGGGGTGAGTGCGGACGCCGCGCACTGGGGATCGGTCGGTTGGTCGATGGGGGGCACCTGCGCCGTCGACCTGACAGTGATGCATCCGGACATGTTCTCGGTGTTCGAGGACATCGCCGGGGATATCAGCCCCAATTCGGGCACCAAGGCCCAGACCATCGACCGGCTGTTCGGCGGAAACATCGCCCAGTACGCCTCGTTCGACCCCACCACCGTGATGAACCGGCACGGGCGCTACGCCGGAATCGCCGGGTGGTTCGCGGTCAACGACGCGGGGACGCCGCCGGGAAGCCATACCCAGCACGCCAGTGACCAGGCGCTGGCCGCCCAGTCGTTGTGCGGGTTGGGCTCCACCAACGGGATCGACTGCGCGGTGCTCATCCAACCCGGCAAGCACGACTGGCCGTTCGCGGCGCGCGCCTTCGAATCGGCCCTGCCGTGGCTGGCCGGGCAGATCGGCACCCCCGGTGTGCCGCGAGTCCCGCTCCCCCGCTCAGGCCCGCCGACCCTGCAAGCCGCGGCGCGTTGACCGATCACCGCCGGTCCAGGATGGCGCCACTGAGGATTGCCGCAGACGTGACGACGCCGGCACGGTAGGCGCCGCAATCCGCACACGACTCGATATGGCGCGCAATACGTTTGCGCATCAGCACCGTGAATCGTCCGTCCGAAGTGGCGAGCGTCGCCGCCAGTTGCGGGCAGTCGTGCTGCCGGGCCACCAACAGGGCCCCGAGTGAGCGCTCGACGGTGTCCCGCAACCGCTGGGTGAGCTTCTTCGCCGACTCGGTGCTCACGCCGAGGGCGTCCGCGAGGGCGGCGCCGCTCAAACCCTGCCGGTAGGCGAGGTCGAGTACCCGGCGGTCCCGCTCACACAGTCCGTCCGATACCTGGTTGATGAGCTGCGCGAGTTCGTTGCGCGCGGTGGTGGTGAAGGGGCCCGGACCCGTCGCGGCACTGTCGGGGACCTCGCCGAACACCGGCTCGCGATGACGTTCGCGCAGGGTGCGCAAGGCGGCGCGGCGTGCGATCGCGTACAGCCACGGCCGGAGCTTGTCGGGTTCGCGCAGTTTCGGCAGCTCGACGGCGACCGTGCAGAACACGTCCTGGACGCAGTCCGCAGCGGCGTGGTGATCGCGGGTCATGCCCGCGCAGAAATCGTGGAGCCGCCGGGCGTAGCGGTGGTAGATGGCGGCCAGCGCCGCCTGGTCGCCGTTGGCTGCCGCGATGGCGAGTTCGGCGTCACCGGTGACGCTGCGCTGCGGGGGTGCGGTGATCGTTGTCATGACTCATATCGTCTGGTTTTCGCGGACACATCTGAATCGCCGGGAGGCCAGAGTCGCCAGCACATCGGGAAGGTTTTCCTATCCCCCAGGTAAGGGTCGCGCGCGGACGCACACGACCACCGCCCCATGACCTTCGGTCATGGGGCGGTGGCGGTGGGGGCTGCGGTGTTACTTGGTGTGGGTGCCGGTGCCCGTCCCGTTGCCGGTGCCCGTTCCGGTCCCGTTGCCGGTACCCGTGCCGTTGCCGCGGCCGCCCTGGGCGATGCGCAGCTCGGCGGCGGTCAGGGCGCGGATGCTCTGGCGGCGCAGAGCGAGCTTGTCGGTGTTGATGCTCATGTTCTCTCCTTGTTGTTTCTTCTCCGTCGTGGCCCCCGTGGGCCCCGCTCATATGTAAGAGAGTTCCACCGCGTCCGGGGAGACACTTTTTTGGTTGCGCTGCATAGCAATTCGACTTGCGTAGTGCCTGTCCAGGAAGTTCAGCAGCACCAGCTCGTGGGTACGCGCGGCCGAACGCAACAACCGGACGGCGTTGAGGTGGCTCACGCTGTGCACGATGTCGTCGAACGGCATCGTGAGCGCACCCCGCTCGGCGCGGTCCCGCAATTCGGCGAACAACGGCACGAGAGCCAAGGATCGCTCGCGGAAGACCCAGCGGGCGGCCTCGTAGGGATGATCGGATCCGTCGTCGAGCAACCGCGTGAGATCGGAACGCATCGAACGCCAGCGTGATCCGATGCCCGGGTCGAGTTCGGGCGCATTCGGGTATTCGGGCCGGTAGCCGGCCGCGCCCGCCTTGGCCCAGTCGCGCCGCTGCCGCAGATCGAATCCCGCGTCGGCCAACAGGCGGTCGGTCGCGTACAGACACAGCTTCCACCCGATGTCGGCGGCCTGCTCACCCGGCACCCCGTCGAGCAGCCCCAGCACATGCACCACGGCCTCGCTGTCGGCGGCATGGATCCGTTCGGCCAGTTCGATGCCGTGATCGCCGCCGTAGCGCTCGATTTCGCGGTGATAGGTGTCCAGCGCCACCTTCCACACCGTGCCGTCGGCGAGGTGGGGCGCCAGGGCATCGGTCAGGGCGGGCAGGGCGTGCTCACGCAGGGCCGCGGGATCGCCGTGCAGGCGCAGCCGCAGGTGGTGCTCGGGGTCGGCGTAGCGCAGGAAGAACCAGCTGTCCACGCTGCCGGCCTCGCGTAACCGGCGCAGGACGGGACCGACTGTGCCGGTGAGAAGCCGGTCCGCTGACGCGGTTCCGGTGTAGGCCTTCAGATACAGCCACCGGTCGCCCGGGGTGAAGGTGCGTTGCACCGTCGGCGCCTGCCATCCGGGCCTGACCGACGGTGAGGCTGCGGACACCGTGGCCCGGACGAACGGCACGATCAGCTCGTGCGCGAAACGCCCCGCGGGCCCGGCTGCGACCCGGCCGTCGGTACCCAGGACCTCTTCGAGCACCGCGGTCTGGCGTCCCTTGAGCACCTTCGCAGCGGCCGCAACCAGGGCGGCGCTTGCGGTGTCGACGTAGAGGCGGTTGTCACCGTCGACGACGAGCAACTCACCGGGCAGGCCGCGTCGCCGCGTCAGCTCGGCCCATCCGGACGCGGCGTCCCTGGCCGTCACGCGGGCGATCTCGTCGGCCGACAGCCGCCACCGGGCCCGCGCCAGCACCAGCTGCCCGGACGTGACCCGCGGCAGCGCAGGGGAACCGGACAGGGCGCCCCAGTCCCACCCGAGGTGCCCGGCCACCCCGTCACCGGCGAGTGCGGCAAGGAAGCGGTACACCCCGAACCCGCGCCACGCCGGATTGTGGGCGGTGGTGAGCCGGGGCCGGACCTCGGCCTGCAGGCGCGGGCTGTGCAGCACGATCCGGCCACCGTCGAGGCGGACCGTCAACTCGTCGACGGTGAGCTGACGGTCGGCGGGTGCACCTGAGCGGCCCAGCAGGATCAACTCGTGATCACGCAACACCGGGCGGGCCAGCACGTTACCGACGCGCCCTTCCGGCAGATGGATGATCTCAGCGAACACGACATCCGGCGCGTGGCTTTCCTCGGCGCGCAGGTGGTTGCGGACCGCCTCGTGCAGGCGGGGGTCGCCGTGGCAGAACCGGCCGAGCAGCTCCGCGCCGGAAGGCCCGTAGGCACAGTCGATCTCGACGCCGTCCTCGAGGACGCGGGCGTTGACGGCCAGGGCGTCCGGCAACGGCAGCCGGTCGCCGCCGTCGAGTCGTTCGATGGCGGCGTCGTCGAGTTCCACAGTGGCCGAACCACTCTCGCGGCTCCGGATGAGCAGGTCCAGCAGCGCGGCGTCGCGCGCCGTGAACGCACCGTCGGCGGCGACACCGCCGAGGTCCATCCCCCGCAGCAGAGGCGATTCGTCGGCCGCCGGGTGCAGCGACCGGTCGAACCCGATCCCCATCTCCTCGTCGAGCGCCTCCATCAGCGGCACCTCGCGGTCTTCGTAGCGTGCCGCGAACTCGGCCTTGAAACGCGCCATCGCCGGATGTTCTGCGGCGGCGGACACCCGGTGCAGCAGCGCCACCCCGTCGGTCAGCGCCCGGATCACCTCGGGGCCCAGCGTCAGTCCGGCGCCGTCGCGGTGCAGGTCGACCTGCACCACGCGAGCCTCGTCGCCGGCACCCGCGAGCTCCAGCAACGCGGCCGTCACCGGTGCGTAGTCCTGAGGCGGATGCCCGATGCCCGCAGTGTCGAGGCGCCTCAGCTCATCCGACACCCGTTGCAGCGCATCGGTGGTGGCCGCGAACGCGGGATCGCCGAGCGCGGACAGCAGCTGACCCAGTGGTTCGGCTCCGGTCACCGCGGGCTCGGCCATCGGGGTCAGGACCTTGGCGTCGATCAGCGCTGCGACATAGTCCCGGGCCTGCCCCGGTGTGACGCCGGCGTGCACCGCGACGGCGTCGACCACGGCGGACACCCGGGCGCCGCCGGCGGCGGCCTGCAGCGCGCACCGCAACGGCTCGTCGTCCTCGACGACGACGAGGTGGTGGGCGCGCCCGCCGTCACGCACCCGGCTTTCGATCAATCGCATCGCCCCCGCGGCGTGATAACGGCTGGAGTTGGGCTCCACGGTCATCGTCTGCTGCGTCGCCGGGTCGGCGAGAAGCCGCTCCACGAGGGTGGTGAGCACCTCGGTGTCCGGGCGGGTGTGGCGGCTGACCCCGTCGGGGCCGTCGACCGTCAGTGCCGTGACTTCGCCGACGGTGCCCAGCGCGCACCCGGCGAACAATCCGAAGGGCGTCGATCGGGTGCACATCCGGGTGAGATACGCAGTCACCGAGGCGATCACCCGGTCGTCGGGGTCGCCCTCGGCGAGCCGACGCACGAGCCCGGGCGAGGCCAGATGCAGCGCCTCGCGAACATCGGCGCGTTCGATCAGGGTGCGCCAGTGGCCGGGTTCGGCACGCAGCCGGTCCAGTTCGTCCAGCGGCAACAGCGGCGCACGCATCACGAAGAATCCGCTGGGGCGCAGGACAGATGTGGTTGCGGTGGTGGTCATGTCGGTCAACTCCTAGGCGTCGCAGACCAGTTGGCCGGAGACGAGATGTGCGTAGTGGCCGTCGGTGGCCATCAGGCTGTGGTGGTTGCCGGATTCGACGATCCGGCCGGAATCCATCACGACGATCTGGTCGGCGTCGATGACGGTGGCGAGTCGGTGGGCGATGACGATGACGGTGCAGCCCATCCGGGCGATGTTGGCGTGCACGGTCGCCTCGGTGACGGTGTCGAGGCTGCTGGTGGCCTCGTCGAGCAGCAGGATGCGGGGCTGCGGGGCCAGCGCGCGCGCCAGCGCGAGCCGCTGGCGCTGGCCGCCGGACAGGGACGCACCCGCGTCGACCAGCGGGGTGTCCCACCCCATCGGCATCGCGCGGATATCGTCGGCGATCCCGGCCAGCTCGGCGGCGACCTCCAACCTGTCCAGCGTCAGGCTCGGGTCCCCGAGCACCAGGTTCTCGCGGATCGACAGCCCGAAGATGTAGGGGTCCTGGGTGACCACGCCGACCTGCGAGCGCACGCTGCGCGGGTGCAGGGTGTCCAGGTCCAGTTCGTCGAGCACCACTCTGCCTTCGGACGGTCGGTACAACCCGAGCAGCAGCCGGCCCAGCGTCGACTTGCCGGAACCGGACCGTCCGACGATGGCCAGCACCTGGCCCGGTGCGACAGCCAGGTCGACCCCGTCCACGATGGGCGGGCACTGGCGGTGGTACCGGAACGTGAGCCGTTCGGCCCGTACCGCGCCTGCCAACCGCGGTGCGTGCCGCAGTTCACGGCCCTGAGTTTCGGTCGGAGTGTCGAACACATCGTCGAGCCGGGCCAGGTAGCTCCCGAGCAGCTGCACCTGCAGAGCTGTCGCGACCAGGATACCCAGTGGCTCAAGGAAACCCGTGGCGAGCGCGGCCAGGGCGAGCATCGAGCCCAGCGACAGCGAACCGGTACCCACGAGGTGCGCGCCGACCAGCAGCACCGCGATCGGCGACAGCAGCGCCAGCCCGTGGATCACGGTCTGCACCGCGGCCTCCAGCCGGCCGCGCCGCAACGACACGTTGAGCTCGTCGACGAAATGGTTGGACCAGTGCGACACGGCACGCCGCTCGGCGCCTGCGGCCTTGAGGGTTTCGACGGCCGAGAACATCTCGTAGGCGTAGGACTGCGACCGGGCCTCGGTGGCCAGCGCCTCACCCATCAGGTGCTGGTTGCGGCGCCGGGCAGCCAGCAGCACGGTGACCTGTGCGGCACCCAGCACGGCGACCAGCGTGCCCAGCGCCGGTGACAGCGTGAAGATCACCGCCAGGTACAGGGTGGCCAGGGTGCCGTCGAGCAGCGCCGCGATGGTGCCGGTCGTCAGGATCTCCCGGACCGTCGCGTTACTGCGCAACCTCATCATCAGATCGCCCGACGAGCGTTTCAGGAAGAACGCGTAGGGCAGGTCGACGAGGTGTTCCAGGAAATCCAGTGTCATCGAGACATCGAGCCGGCTGCGTAGGCGCAGCAGCAGATGGGCGCGCAGATAGGTGGCCAGCACCGAGTAGCCGATGAGTGCGGCCATCACCGCGGCGAGCACCTTCAGCAGACGCCCGTCGTCACCCGGTACCACCTGGTCGACGACAACACCGGTCAGGATCGGCACGGCCAACGCCATCACCCGCACCACCACCGAGGTGGCCAGCACCCGCCCGATCCCGCTGGAACGGCCCAGCAGCCGTCGCGCGTGCCGCCATGCCCCGGGCGCCACGCGTCCACCCGCACGGAACTCGGCGGTGGGTTCCAGCATGACCGCGACGCCGCTGTAGAGACCGTCGACGGCCGACCAGGTCAGCCGGTACCGGCCTGCAGCCGGGTCGACGATGGTCACCCCGCGTCGCGTCGCCGAGTCGAGAACCACGAAATGAGCTGCACCCCAGTGCAATATCGTCCCGCGCGGGAGAAACTTCAGATCGCCGAGTTCGGTGGCGACCCCGCGGGCACGCAGGCCGTAGCTGGATGCCGCGTCGGCCAGGCGCAGCGCGTCGATACCGTCGCGGCCGGTGGCGGTGGCATCGTGCATCTCGGCCAGGGAGACGTGACGGCCGTGATAGCCCAGGGCCATCGCGAGCGCAGCGGCGCCGCAGTCGGCCATCTCCGCCTGGGCGATGAACGGGATCGCCCGTCCACGCCGGTTCACCAGAACCTCGGCAGCAGAACGGAGATCCGCGATTGCCGGCCGGACGGGACCTCGAGCCGGCCGGGTGACACGTGGCTGTCGACCGACCGGTCGAGGTCGGCACGCACCTCGGAGGTGGTCACCTCGACGATGACCGCGCTGCGGGTGCCGCCCGACGAATCCCGGAACTGCACCGTGGCACCCACGGCCGGGGCCGGTTCACCGGATCGGGTGGCCGACACCCAGATGCCGTGCGTGATGGCCGGCAACGTCTCGGTGCGGGCGACCGTCCCGGTCGCCGCCGCGAGCACACCTGCCGCGACCAGCAGGCCCAGGGTCCACAGCCCGCCGTCGATCCATCCGGGCTGCTTGATCAGGTCGCCGGGACGGCCCGACTCGCTGTGGCGTTCGCGCCACTGCTCGCGGAACACCGACTCATGCTGGACCACTTCGTCATTGCTTTCACCCTCACCGCCCATGTCCCCACCTCCGTGCTCGTCGACTTGGCTGCCTGTACGAGCGGCCACTGCCCGGGTTGGTGACGCTTTTCATGCAGAACGCCCCGTCCCCGACGGGTGTCGGGGACGGGGCGTGGGTGCGGTGGCTACTTCGTCTTCTGCGTGCTCGTGCCACACGGCCCGGACGTACCGGTGCCTGTGCCGGTGCCGTTGCCCTTGCCTGCGTGCACGAGGCTCAGTTCAGCGGCAGTCAGCGCGCGGATGTGCCGGCGCCGCAGCGCCAATCGGTGGAGGTTGTCGGTCACGGGTGCGCTCATTTCGTCATGGTCGGACGGGTCCGGTCGGTCGGACCGGAGGTCGGGCTGCTGCCCTGGTTGCCACCCCGGCCGCCGTTGACGTGGCTCAGTTCGGCGGTGGTGAGCGTGCGCACGCTGTGCCGGCGCAGCTCCAGGTCGTGGTGGTCGTCGTCCATGAAAAGTGCCCTTTCGGTCGGTGGAACCCTCGTGGTCCGCCTACAGATAGGGAGTCGCACCGGCACCGGGAGGGACGGTTTTGCCGGTCGGAGGGCCGCACTGCATAGGATTCCGGCATGTCGTCGCACCTGGAGGTCTGGTCACCGGCCGGGCGGGAGCTGATCCCGCTGGCCGACGCACGCGTGACGATCGGCAAGTCCTCGACCAATCTGGTGGCGCTCGTGCACGACTCGACGGTCTCGCGCCTGCACGCGGTGCTGGAGAATCTGGGATCGGCGTGGTCGTTGCGGGACGTCGGCAGCCGGAACGGGACGTTCGTCAACGGCGAGAAGATCGGCCACGAACGGGTGCTGCGTTCGGGCGACGAGGTTCGGGTCGGCAACTCCCGGTTGGTGTTCTGGGACAACAGGGCTACCGGCGATGCGGCACTCGCCGATGCCACGGTGTCCGCGGAGCCGGCGCCGCTGCCGCCCCGGCTGACGCCGCGCGAACTCGACGTCCTGATCGCCTTGTGCCGGCCGTTGGTGTCGGGTGACCCCTTTCCGGAGCCGGCGTCGGTGCGCCGGCTGGCGGCGGAGCTGGTGGTGACGGAGGCAGCGGTCAAGCAGCACCTGCAGAACCTCTACGACAAGTTCGCGGTCCCCGCCGACGGTGACCGCCGCGTCCGGCTCGCCAACGAGGCGCTACGCCGCGGCGCGGTGACCCTGACCATGCTGCGGGGCCCGGACTAGGCGAAGTCCAGGGCCTCGATGGTCGCGACGGCCCCCTCGTGCGCGGGCCGGTTCGCGCCGCCGATGCAGTACACGGTTTCGCCCACCGCGACGACGGCCTGCGCATGCCGCGGTGTGGGCATGGGTTTGACGGTGCTCCATTTCCCGTCGGCGGTGTCGTACATCTCGACGGTGCCAAGCACCTGGGTGGGTTCCTCGCCGCCGACGACGACGATCCTGCCGTCGAGGTAGGCCGCACCGTAGCTTCCGCGCGGTGTCGGCATGTCCACCAGGTGGACCCAGTCGCCGGTGGTCGGGTCGAAGCGCTCGAAGGCGGCCGAGTTCTTGTCGGCGGACAGGAAGCGTCCGCCGATGGTGTAGACGTAGACCCCGTCCGACACCGCGGCGAGGTGTTCGCGCGGCGTCGGCAGATCGGCACCCTGACTCCAGGATTGGCCGTCGAAGATCTCGGTCGCCGCGACGAGCTGCTTCTCGCTCTGCCCGCCGACCACCACGAGCCGGTCCCCGACGACGGCGGCGGCCGCCCCGGCACGCGCATGCTTCAGCGTGGGCAGCTCGGACCAGCTTCCCCCGGAGAATGCGAACACCCGGTCCGACGCGTGCCCGATCTCCTCGCTGGCGCCGCCGATCACCACCACCTGCCCGCGGTAGGTGGCTGCGGTCGCATGGTGCAGCGGTATCGGCAACGACGGTTGCGTCTGCCACTGGCCGGTCTGTGGATCGTAGGTCTCCACGGTGTCGAGGGTGCCGCCGTGGCGGATACCCCCGAGGATCCAGATCTTCCCGTCCAGGACGGTGGAGGCCATCATCAACCGCGACGACGGGGCGTCGGGCAGGGTGCGCCACAACTTCGGTTGGGTCTGGCGCGCCGCCAGTGTCAGGGCCTCCGCGGACGACGTCACCTCGGTGTCACCCGCCGCTGTCGAACCGCCGATCGCGAAGACCTTGTTGCCGATCGCGGCGACGGACATCCCGTGGCGCGCGGTGCCCATGGCAGGCAGGCCGGCCCAGGTCGACGTCGTGAGATCCAGCGCCGCGACACTGTCGAGCACCTGGCCGCCGGAGACGCCGCCGGCGACCACCAATCGCGAGTTCGCGACGGTGACACCGAGATCGCTGCGGGGCTGCGCCAGCGGGGGCAGCGTGGTCCAGGCGTTGGTGGCCGGGTCGTAGGCTTCGACGACGGCCAGGTCGGCCGTGCCATCGGTGCCGCCGACGGCGTAGACGACGGCGTCATCCGATGCCGCGCTCAGCAACTGCCGCGGAGTGGGCATCGGCGCGGCCCGGGTCCACGACGTCCCGTCGAAAACCTCTGTGCCGGTGATCAATCGACCGCCGGCGTCGACCCCGCCGGTCACCACGATGCGATCGCCGACCACGGCGGCGGCTCCCGCGGCACGCGGCTGTAGCAGGGGCGGAAGCTCGACCCATCGACCGTTGACCACCCGCCACACCCGGTTGGTCGCGATGGCGGTGTCGGTGCCTTCGGTGCGCCAGCCCCCCATCACGACCGGCGTGCCCTGCCAGGTGACCGCCATCGCGTGCTGCACGGGCACCGGCAGGTCGTCGCTGCCCTTCCAGCCGTCGATGATGGGGTCATAGCCCTCGTGCCGACCGGTGACACGACCGTCCGCCCCGACGCCGCCGAAGATCCAGATGGTGCCGTCGGCTTCGGTGGTTGCGGCGGCGGCACGCGCGACCCGGGCGTTCGTCAAGGTTTCCCAGTTACCTTGAGCCTGCTGCGTGGGCTTGCCCGCGCTGGTGTTGCCGGTCGCGTTGCCCGCGTCGCCACCGTCGTCTCGGCCGCTGATCAAGGCGATGCCACCCGCGACGATCACCAGGACGCCGAGGATGGCGGCGATGGCCAGCAGGAGTCCCTTGCGGCGGGGTCGTTGCCCGATGTTGCGGGTCGGGTCCTCGGACGCGGGTACCGGCGCAGGAGCGCTCGGCGGAGGCGGCGGCGGTGGCGGGGTGACCGGGGCGGGTGGTTCGCTCCAGGACGGGGAGTCTGGCGGTACGGCGTCGGTGAATCCGATCAGGGCGGCTGGGGTCGCCGCGGTGGCTTCGGTGGCCTCGGTGCGCGGCGCCGGTTCATCGTGGCCGTCGCTGAGTGCCATCGAATCGGCGATCAGTCCGTTGCGATGCTGCACCGCCTGCAGCGCCT
>JAHFVC010000387.1 GCA_023264765.1 Mycobacterium sp.
GCAGTGCCGCGCGATGAAGGTCTTCGGGCGCACCCGGGTGGGCGCAAAAGCGATCAACCTGAACCGCCGTAACAAGATGTTCTGGCCGACCACCTGCACCGTCACCGAGATCGACCCGCAACGCAAGCTGGCGTTCCGGGTGGACTTCAACGCCATGGTGTGGAGCTATGAGCTGGAAGCCATCGAGGGCGGTACCCGCGTGGTGGAGAGCCGGCGCGCCCCGGAGGGGTTCAAGACGGTACCCACCATGCTGGTCGACAAGATGATGGGCGGGGTGCCCAGCTTCGAACGGGAACTCGTCGCCGGCATGAACGAATCGCTGCAGCGGATCAAGGCCGCCGCCGAGCGTTAAGAACCGGCGGACGGGCTTTCGGCGACGTCCAGCACGCCATCGTCGTACGGGTCGAACAGCGGCGAACCCGTGCCGGCCGGAGCCGGGGTGTCCGAATGCGCACCGCAGCCGTATTCGCCGTCGACCACCCGGCCGTCGGCGGACATCTCATTTCCGCAGACCCCGAACACGGTGCCCAGCGAGCCCGCCAGCGGCAGATAGAACCCGCACTCGCGGCACAGCCGGCGGGTGGCGCGGGCCATCGCCGAGCCCGGCCCGAAGTCACCGTCGTGCCAGCGCTGCGCGGCGTCGAGACGGCCGTCGAGGCTGAGCACCTGACGGCGCCCGAGACCGATCTCGCCGGCCACCTCGTCCTGCTCCTCGTCACCGCTGGACAGGTAGCCCGGCACCAGCCGTGGATCGTCGGTGAGCGGTGCCAGCAGGTCACCGGGGCTCAGGTCCCCCGGGCGGACCCGCTCCTCCCACGGCACCCACTGGGGCGCCAGCAGCGCGGTGGGACCGGGGACCAACACGACCTCGCTGATGGTGACGTGATCGGCGCCGGGATACCCGGCCACCACCACCGCCCATTGCCAGCCCTGATAGCTGGGCAGCACCGCCAGGAAGCGGTGCGTCGCCGCGGCCGGATCCTCGAACACCGAGCCCAGATACTCGCCGACGGCGTCGGCTCCGCTGAACTCCTCGATCGCCGCGCGGGCGGTGTCGACCGCGCCGAGCAGCAGCGCTTCGAGCTCGGGTGACCGTTCCACCTGCGGCTCGGCCTGTTCGGTGACTTCGGCGACCGGGTCCGTTGCTGTGTCCATCGCGTTCATTATGACCTAGGCATATTCGGCCTGCCCAGCCCCCAAGAGCCACACCGATGGCGTCCCCACGGCAGGGGTCGCGGTAAGGGACAATCGAAGTCGTGCCTTCCCGGGACCCCCGATACCATCCACCGCGGCCGCCGTCCGACGGTGAGCATCCCGGCATGGCGAATTATCCGAGCGACGGTGGCGACGGATCCAACGGCCGGCGCCAGCACCCGCCGTCCGGTCCGAGCGCCAACAGGTGGCTGCCGCCGCTGGACGACGAGTCGCCCCGCCGCCACACCGAACCCCCGCCGCGTCCCCGGTCAGGGGTCGGTTCGTCGGCCGGCGAGAAGGTCACCGTCACCCGCGCCGCCGCGCAACGCAGCCGGGAAATGGGCAACAAGATGTACGACCTGGTGCACCGGGCCGCCACCGCGGACGGCGCCGACAAGTCCGGGCTGACGGCGCTGACCTGGCCGGTGGTGGCCAGCTCCGCGGTGGACGCCGCGATGGCTGTGGCACTGGCCGACACCCTGTTCTTCGCCGCGGCCTCCGGTGAGAGCAAGAGCAAGGTGGCGCTGTACTTGCTCATCACCATCGCGCCGTTCGCCGTCATCGCCCCGTTGATCGGTCCGGCGCTGGACCGCCTGCAACACGGCCGGCGGGTGGCGCTGGCGATGTCGTTCGCCTTGCGGACCGTGCTCGCGGTGGTGCTGATCGGCAATTTCGACGGGGCCACCGGCAGTTTCCCGTCCTGGGTGCTCTATCCATGTGCGCTCGGAATGATGGTGATGTCCAAGAGTTTCTCGGTGCTGCGCAGCGCGGTGACCCCGCGCGTGCTACCGCCGACGATCGATCTGGTGCGGGTGAACTCCCGGCTGACGATGTTCAGCCTGCTGGGCGGCACCATGGCGGGTGGAGCGATCGCCGCGGGCGCTCAGTATCTGCTCAAACTGGCCGAACTGCCCGGCGCGTTGTATGTGGTGGTGGCCGTGACCGTTGCCGGCGCGGCCCTGTCGATGCGGATTCCCAAATGGGTCGAGGTGACCGCGGGTGAGGTGCCGACGACACTGAGCTACCACGGCGGCGAGACCGAGGCGCTGCGCCGGCCCGCCAAGGAGCGGCAGCCGTTGGGCCGCAACATCATCACCTCGCTGTGGGGGAACTGCACCATCAAGGTGATGGTCGGTTTCCTGTTCCTCTATCCGGCGTTCGTGGCGAAGTCGCACGGCGACGGCGGCTGGGAGCAGTTGCGCATCCTGGGCCTCATCGGTGCGGCGGCCGGCATCGGCAACTTCGTCGGCAACTTCACCGCGGCCCGGCTCAAACTCGGCAGGCCGTCGCTGCTGGTGACCCGCTCGGCGATCGCCGTGACGGCGCTGGCGCTGGCGGCCGCGGTGTTCGGCAATCTGCTGGTGGCCGCGCTGGCCACCCTGGTGACCTCGGGAGCCAGCGCGATCGCGAAGGCGTCGCTGGACGCCTCGCTGCAGGATGACCTGCCGGAGAAATCCCGGGCGTCGGCCTTCGGCCGGTCGGAGTCACTGTTGCAGTTGGCCTGGGTGCTCGGCGGGGCCACCGGCGTCCTCATCTATCCGCAGCTGTGGGTCGGGTTCACTACGATCACGGCCGTGTTGATTCTCGGTATGGCCCAGACACTGGTGAGCTACAACGGTGCATCCCTGATACCCGGCCTGGGCGGCAATCGCCCGGTGTTCGCCGAAACCGAGGGCGGTCCCGTGGCCGCGCCCTCAGGGCGCCGGTGAAGCGCGTTCTGGCGGTCCTGCTGGCGGTCGCACTGGTCGCATCGGCGGGCACCGGCCTGCTGGTGTGGCAGCTGACCCGGCACGAGGGCACCTCGCTACCCGAGATCAGCGCCTACTCGCACGGCGAGTCGGTCCGCGTCGGCCCGTACCGCTACTGCCAGGTGCTCGATCTGGACAACTGCGAAATACCGCAGACCACAGGCGATCTGGCCGTGAACTCACGCAACCCGGTGCAGCTGTCGGTGCCGTCGGCGATCGCGCGGGCACCCTGGTGGCTGATCCGCGCCTACGAGGACTCCCCGTCGCCGGTGGTCTCGGAGTTCCGGCCGGGTACGACGCTCGCGGTCACCATCCCGACCGTCGACGCCCGGTTCGGCAAGCTGACGGGTCTGGCCGTACAGGTGCCGACCCTGGTGCGCGACGAGGCGGGCAACGAGTTCCCGCTGCCGCACGCCGAGTGGTCGGTGCGCACGACCTGGAGTTAGACGGGCGGGGTTCCGTCCCCGAACGGTCTGCCGCCCAACGCTTCCCGCCCGTGCGCAGTGTGCCAGCCGGACAGCTCCGGACCCTTGGGCACGATCTGGGTGGGATTGATGTCCTTGTGCACGATGTAGTAGTGCGCCTTGATCTGGCCGAAGTCGACGGTGTCGCCGAACCCGGGCGTCTGGAACAGGTCGCGGGCGTAGGCCCACAGCACCGGCATCTCAGAGAGCTTGGAGCGGTTGCACTTGAAGTGCCCGTGGTACACGGGATCGAACCGGGCCAGCGTGGTGAACAACCGGACGTCGGCCTCGGTGATGGTGTCGCCCACCAGATACCTTTGCGCGCCAAGTCTTTCGGAGACCCAGTCCAGCGCGGCGAACAGCCGGTCATAGGCAGCCTCGTAGGACTCCTGGGAGCCCGCGAACCCGCAGCGGTATACGCCGTTGTTGATCTCGGTGTAGATACGCCGGGCGACCTCGTCGATCTCGTCGCGCAACGGTTCGGGATAGAGCTGCGGTGCGCCCTCCCGGTGGTAGGCGGTCCATTCGGTGGAGAAGTCCAGGGTCATCTGAGCGAAGTCGTTGGTGACGACGGCGCCGGTAGGCACATCGACGATCGCGGGCACCGTGATGCCCTTGGGATAGTCCGGGTCGCGCCGGAAGTACGCGTCCTGCAGCCGCGGGATCCCCAGCACCGGGTCGACGCCCCCGGGGTCCAGGTCGAACGTCCAGCTACGGGCGTCGTGGGTGGGCCCGCAGTAGCCGATGGACAGCGCGTCCTCCAGACCGAGCAGGCGCCGCACGATGATGGCGCGGTTCGCCCACGGGCAGGCCCGGGCCACGACCAGCCGGTAGCGCCCCGGCTCGACCGGGAAGCCGTCGCGGCCGTCCGCGGTGACGCGGGTGGTGATGTAGTTGGTGTCGCGGTTGAACTCACCCTTGGGGCTGACGTAGGCCATGGACCCAGTCTTCCCAATTCGCAGCGAAGTGTCAGGCGTCGAGTTCGGCCGCAACGGCCTTGACGACCTCGGACACCCGGCGGGCGACCTTGCGGTCGGGGTACTTGCCCTTGCGCAACTCCGGCTGAATGGTGTTCTCCAGCAGGGTGATGAGGTCACCGATGATGCCGTGCAGCTCGTCGGGCGTGTGCTTGTGCTCGACGGTGGCCGCCTCGCGGCGCGTGCGCGACAGACTCGGCGGCGGGTCGATGAGCGTGACGCTCAGCGCCTGCGGGCCGCGGCGGCCGGCGGCCAGGCCGAACTCCACCTTCTGGCCGGCCTTGAGACCTTCGACGCCGGCAGGCAGCGCCGAAGAACGGACATAGACGTCCTCGCCGTCCTCCTGGGACAGGAAGCCGAAGCCCTTTTCGGCGTCGTACCACTTAACCTTGCCGGTCGGCACTGCTGTTCACCCGCTCGTCTCTTGATCACATAAGTAATGCGTCCCGCCTGCGCAGGACGCAATGTAGGAGGATCTTATCCAACTCCCGGGTCGCCGTGCTCTTGCCCGCCGGTTCTGGCCCCCCGGTAGTCTGAAACGACCACTGGAGGAGACATGCGCCTGGTCCTGAATATCGTCTGGTTGATCTTCGGTGGGCTGTGGCTGGCACTGGGCTATCTGCTGGCCGCCATCATCTGCTTCGTCCTCATCATCACCATTCCTTTCGGCTTCGCCTCGCTGCGTATCGCGCTCTACGCGCTGTGGCCGTTCGGCTACACCGTCGTGGACAAGCCGGGCGTGCGCCCGGGGGCCCTGGTCGGCAACATCATCTGGCTCATCGTGGCCGGAATCTGGCTGGCCATCGGGCACCTGGTGAGCGCGGTGGCCATGGCGATCACCATCATCGGGATCCCGCTGGCGCTGGCGAACCTCAAGATGATCCCGGTGTCGCTGATGCCGCTCGGGAAAGAGATCGTCCCGGTCGACGAGACGGCGCGGGTGCTCTGATGACGCTGACCGATCTGGGCCTGCCCGTACCGGTGTCGGCTGCGCCGCCTGCCGGGATGCCGACCGAGGGCCCGCTGCTGGACACCTTCGGCCGGATCGCCACCGACCTGCGGGTGTCACTGACCGACCGGTGCAATCTGCGCTGCACCTATTGCATGCCCGCCGAGGGGCTGGACTGGCTGCCCGGTAGCCAGTTGCTCGACGCCGCCGAGCTGAGCCGGTTGCTGAGGATCGGTGTCACCCGCCTGGGCATCACCAACATCCGGTTCACCGGCGGCGAGCCGCTGGTCTCGCGAAACCTGGAAGAGGTCGTCGCGGCGGCCGCGGCCCTGCGGCCCCGCCCGCAGATCGCGATGACGACCAACGGCATCGGACTGGCGGCACGCGCGGCCGGGCTCAAGCACGCGGGCCTGGACCGGGTCAACGTCTCCCTGGACACCGTCGACTCCGCGCATTTCGCCCAGATCACCCGTCGCGACCGGCTGGATGACGTGCTGGCCGGGCTGGCAGGCGCGGCCGCCGCCGGACTGGCCCCGGTGAAGGTCAACGCGGTGCTCGATCCCCGGACCGGCCTGGACGACGTGGTACCACTTCTTCGGTTCTGCCTGGAGCACGAGTACCAGTTGCGGATCATCGAGCAGATGCCGTTGGACGCGGGCCACGAATGGAGCCGGGATCGCGCCATCGGCGCACATGCGGTGCTCCACACCCTGCGGCAGTACTTCGACCTACGGCCGGATCCCGCCCCGCGTGGCTCGGCACCCGCGGCGCTCTGGCGGGTCAACGGCAGCGCCGCCACCGTCGGCATCATCGCCTCG
>JAHFVC010000388.1 GCA_023264765.1 Mycobacterium sp.
TTGCCCAGGTCCGCGGAGATCGACGCGCCCGGGAACAGGTTCGGCGTGATGACGCCACCCCAACGGTTACCGATGCCGATACCAGGAAAGAAAGTCTCCGGCGTCACGTTGTCGAGCAGGATGTTCGGCGTGGTGTAGGCGAAGTTGATACCCACACCCAACGACCACGGAAAGCCGATCTGATAACCCAATTCCAAGGTCCCGGCGAACTCGTCGCAGGCCTTACCGGCGCAGCTGTACTTGGCCCGACCCGAATGGAACCACTCACGTGTCAACCGGTTGTGGTCCATCGGAAACACCCCATTGAGGAAGGTGTCCCACTGCTGCACCGTCAACGTCCGATCCTGGCCGTCGGCCAGACTCTGCTCATTATCGAGGCTCGCATGGGACGCGCCCGCGCCCAGCAATAGCGACGACACCGTCGCGCCGGTCACCACCAGCAGCCGACTGAAAGCCTTCATGGTCTCCTTCTGGGCCTTGGTTTGATCGAACTGCGCACCGCTGCTGGCGACGAGCGACGTCGACCGGATTCGAGAGGCCGTCGGTGCTTCCCCGACTGCGGCGCCGGCGCCGAGTTTTGTCCTAGGCCGCCGCGGGGCCGCAATCCAACCTGACGTAGACCGTTGCCCGCGGCGGGTACGCGCCGCGGGTAGGCCTGAGGTTGGGGGTGGCTTTGACCCGCGACACCGAGGTGACCGCGCAGTGTTCCATCGGGCCATCACCGACCTTGCTGACGATGACGCGGTTGCCTTCCGATTGGAGCCGGTCAATCGTCTCGCTCGCCGAGCCGTGCGACGGCGGGGACGCTGCGGCGGCTCCGGTTCCCAGCACGAGCACGGTGGCCACACTTGCCGCGCCGAGCGCGAACATGCCTGCAGTTCTTCTCATGATGTGTCTGCTCCTTGACTGCCGGACTCTGCGCCGCCATGCGGCGACATGCTGCTGATGTAGGAATGCCTGTCGGTGAACCAGGTCTGAATACCCGTCACCTGAATGGCAGATGTGTGTATTAGCCTCCAGCGCAGGAGGATTCGCTGACCGCGGACTTCGGTCGCCTATGGCCACGAACGCGCAGACGGTGTGGCCGGATCGCGTCCGCCAGTGCCGACCGTGGTGTCCGCGGGCGGGACCACCCGAGCGACCCGTGTTGAGCGTTCATGAACATGCGTTGGATGGTGACGGCGTTTGCCTCCCGGTAGATCGCGGCCCGGCGGATGTATCCGTTGTCAGCCGCAATATGGTTGCTTCGTAACGGATTAGAGAAGTGCAGTGATCCAGTTACTGAGTTAGACCGTATTTTGCGGTGTTGCACGCGTCAATCGCGATGAACGGACGCATAGAGGATTCATACCAAGATCGGCGCAGCCACGTCGCAACACCGCGAAGGCGGCGACAACCTGTCAAAAGTGTTGGTAATTGGTGTGTTAGCGCGTCCGCTTCACCCGCGGCCTGCCCGCGCTGCATCCAGGCCCCTTTAGAGTTCCCTATGAACTACGTGACAACTACGTACTGAGGTTCAACGATGAACAGTGCGTGTACCGGTGCGCCGACCCAGCCGCACCGGTCAGGCCAAGGCCGTTGCTCGCGATGTGCGTATCCCACTGGGCTACCGATGATTTCGGAGCGCGCAGCGGTCTGGAGCACAAACGGGGTGTGCAGCCGCAATGTGGCGGCCGCCCATGTGGAATTCTCTGAAAGGAAGACCCGACATGATCCGAAACCGAAAGGTGCCTCGTCCGACTCGTGTGCTGATCGGCGCCGTTGCCGTCGCCGGCGGACTCGCACTGGGCGCCGGTGTGGTCCCCGCTGCAGCGCTGGCGGCACCGGGGTCCGGCCCGAGCGTCGACTACGGCTTCAACCGGCCGCACGGGGGTGGACACGGCCATGGTGGACACGGCCACGGTGGACCGGGGTATGGCGGGCCGGGGCATGGTGGCGGCGGTCACGGGTTCGTTCCGCTGGCTCCGCCGCCGCATCTGTGCGTACCGTTCGTGGCGTGCTGAGGATCTCCTGTCGTCGGGCAGGCACGGCCGCCTTCTAGATCGACGGTGGCTTCATAGTTTTGCTGGGGGCGCCAGAGGCCCGGGGTGGGCATTGTTGGCCAGCACATGTGGCCGGGGCTGGTCCAAAACAGCAGTCGGTCAACGAAACCCGATTCGTTTCGATGCCTGCGGCGAGGGCGCAGCCGCCGTCCCGTACCGGCTCCCTGCCGGGCCCACCGGCGGTGGGTGCGCGGTGCCCGGCCGCGCGGTGCAACGCGCGCTAGGACCGATCCGGGGTCGGGGTTTCGGCGTCACGAATCGGCGACCGCATGCAGGCGTCATACGTCAGTCACAACCTCGGAAGGGGGAGCACGTTGCTCCACGCGTACCACATGACTCCACGCACACCACAAAGGGTGCGGATGTGAAGCGAGCAATTGAGCAGACATTCGCCGGCGTTGACGAGGTGGGCGTTTCGCCGCCTAGTCCTGCGCTCGTGACCAAGCCAAGCGGACTCGAAATGCACACCGGCTTGTGCGTAGGTCAATGGCCGCGCACCCTGTCGACGGCCGTCACACCGACGTGACAGGGCAGCGTGAAATGGCCGCAACGGCAACCGTTCCAGTCTCGTCGGCGTCACGGCTCGCGTATTGTGCCGTGCTCGCCGGCATTGCCGGATTTATCAATTCGGTGGCATTGTTGGTGTGGGCGTTTCCGGTCGGCAACCTCACCGCATTGACCACGCAAGCGGGCATGCACAGCACGTATCCGCTGATGTACCAGGGCCGCATGATTGCCGCGATCGTGTTCGGATTTTTCCTGGGCGCGACGGCAGCGGGTCAGGTGCTCGCTGCCGGGAGCGCAGTTGTAGGCCCACGTCACGCCGTGATCTTGATGGCCGAGGCTGGTTTGCTTGTCGCCGCCGCGGGCGTGGAGCACCCGATCGCCAGGGCCGCACTCGCCGCGGCCGCGTGCGGACTACAAAACGCGATGACGTCCAATTTTCCTGGGATGCCGGTGCGCACCACGCACTTTACTGGAACGATCACCGACCTCGGGCTACTGGTGGGTCGCAGCTCCCGTCATGGACTGGACAGGTGGAAAGCCGCTGTGCTGACCGCCACGGGGGTACTGTTCGTCGGCGGTGCGGCAGTGGGCGTGCTGGTCGGAAACCGGATCGGTGACCACGCGCTGATTCCTCCCGCCCTGGCGTGTCTGACTATTGCCGCGGCCCTGGTGCTGCAGGACCGTCGACGTAGCACCCGAGCGGCTGCGGTGGCCGCCGAGGCCAAGCCCACCGACCCAGCCTTCCCTTCGCCGCCATCGCCCACAGGTTCACGCGGGATCGCCCGCGTGGGGTAAGCCGCCGGAGAAGTCCCGACACGGCCGAAGGGTGCCACCTGGTGGAATATGGTGCAGGACAGCGTCATCACACCATCCTCGACACCAGTGAGCTGAAACGTGCGGCTACGCCGACGGCATCGCCGTGTGTCTCGCACCGCCATTGCAACAGTCCGCTGGCACGCATCCACCCGGCAAAGGTACGGGCGTGCGGCGAATCCATTCCCGCCCAGGTGATCCCGGGCGAACATCGGCAACAACCTCGCAGTCACCATCGCCAATCATGTCGATCGCTCGACCTTCATCTCGAATCGGGCTATCGCTCCGACGCACCAGTGTGACAATGCACGACAAGAATCGTTCTGATCGACACTGAAACCAAGCACTACCAACGGCATACGTTGCAACGCTGTAAGTCGATTCTCGGTGTCAGCGACGGGATCGAGAACACCGGAAAACGGCCACGGCATGGTCAGTCCGATAACCGTCGACAGACAGCTCTCACATCGCTTAACCAGGCCGCTTAACCGCGCCCAACGATGTCCACAAAAGCGGGGTAAACCCCAGGGGTAGTGCCGATTTCGTGAGTGTCAGGAAATCACCCCGCCCCTGCCGCCGCCACTGGGGCGACGAGTTGACACGCCCGCTAGCCTATCCACGGCAAATGCGGAGGTCCACCGCCAGGTCCAATGTTGGGATTGTTGGGCGGCGCCGGCGGCGGGACGTGGATCTGCGCGTGGCCCGGCGAGGTGCATTCGTGAACGCCGGTGGACGGTTCCAGGCATTCCTGTGGCTGTGCCACTGCCGATGGAGCAGTGAGCGCGATCGCAGCGCCGAGCGTGGCTGCGGCGCCAGATGAAAGCATCAGGCGGAATAGGGTTTTCACGGTAGTTCTCCTGTCGTTGCCGCTACAACCAGCGTCGCGCCAACTCCGAAGAGGACCCAGTGCCAAAAGTCCCTAATCCCGCCGCTATGGGACACCACATACTGCCGTACGACATAGGCCAGTGGTCGGTGCCCGCGTGGTGGGTCCAACGGCCCGGGCGCCGCAAGGGCGCCCGGCCCGGGCGCCGCAAGGGCGCGTCGATTAACGGCGCGGGGCGCGGATAAGAGCCGCTACCGAGCTCCGACTCCCGCCTGCGGTCGGCGTTCCAGCGCCCTTCGTATTGTCAACGTACAGAATCGATGGGACGTCGTGGCAACGGGATTCGCAGGGACATGCAGCTTTGCGCTGCGATCAGCCCAGTGCGGCGATGAGGTCGCGACATGCCTGTTCACAATCTCGACATTGGTCAGCACAGGCTTTGCAGTGCTGGTGGTGCGCTGCATGGCGTTCGCACTCAGCGCCGCACACCCGGCAGGCAACCGCACAGCCTGCGAGCATTGCTTTGGCCAACTCCGAGTCGAATCCGGTCAGGCGCGCGTTGACGTTCGCAGTGACAGCGCACACGTCGGCGCAGTCGAGGTTGACGGCGATACACACAGCAAGCTGATCGACCGACGGCTCGCTGAGGCACGCATCGGCGCACTGGGTGCACGATTGTGCGCAATCCCTGCACGCATCGAGGCATTGCGCCAGAACTGCCGTGAGATTGTCGGGGGCCCTGCGCGGATGGGTTTCGAGGATCGTGCATGAAGTGCTCATTGGTGTGCTCCATTCTGCTGGGGACGGTCCGATGGGCCTACCCCGATAGCGTGTTGTGAAACCGCCCTTGAGCCGTCGGACTACACGTGCGATGTCGCCTGTCGCGCCTCAGCGGCCACGGAGCGCGTCGTGCGTTTAGGGTTTCGCCAACACTGCAACGCGAGGTCACCCGTGGCGCGCGCCGGGTGTCCACCGCGCGGTGAGCTCTGGGTGAGCACGGCTTCGAACAGGAACCCGGACGCTGCTGTGTGAATACGCTCACGCCGACAACGCCGGCTTCGACTGGAAAATGGGTCGCCACGCATGATCGGCAACCGGTCATACGATGGCCCTAACGCCTCAGGGGACCCAATGAGTTCGGCCCGCCACGCGCAGCGCCGTCCGGGCCGTTACCAGGGAGCATGCGATGTGCCGACGCGCACGTCGTAGGTCTCAGCCCTGCGCACCGCCGGCCGCAGCATGTACCCCACACCGCGGACCGTGTGGATCGTCGGTTCGCGTCCGGTGTCGATCTTCTTGCGCAGATACGAGATGTACAGGTCCACGATTGTGGGCTTGCCGCCGAAGCCATAGCTCCACACCCGGTCGACAATCTCATTGCGCCTGATCGCCCGACAAGGATTGCGCATCAGATATCGCAAGAGCTCGAACTCGGTGACAGTCAAGGAGATCGGCTCACCAGCACGGGTCACTTCCCGGCTGACGCTATTGAGTTCCAGGTCACCGACGGTGAGCATTTCGTCGGCCACCGGCGCCAGCTGACTGGCGCGGCGCAGCAACCCGCGCAGCCGCGCCACAAGCTCCTCTGAGCTGAAAGGTTTGGACATGTAATCGTCAGCACCACCGACCGCTCCCGACATCCGGCATGTCGCCGAATCCCGGTCCGCTAGAACCAAGGTGGGCGTGTACCGCCGCGTCTCGCGAATCCGCTGCAGGAGCTGCCAGCCGTCGGCTCCGGGCAATCTGACATCGAGCACCAACACGTCCGGTTCCATCTCGGCGACCTTGGCTACCGCATCCCGGACATTGTGCGCAATCTCGACGACCCACCCCTCGTAGTGCAGGGCCATCTTCACCCGGTTCGCCAGCGACGGCTCCCCATCGACCAACAGCACCCTGATCATCGACCCGGCGCCCCTCTCCCCGGGCGTGGGCTGGCCAAGTCCCACAGCATCGTCG
>JAHFVC010000389.1:0-5430 GCA_023264765.1 Mycobacterium sp.
GTCGGTCAGCGAACCCTGCGGAAAGGAGAATGTCCACTCCCCCAGCCAGTCATCGCTTCCGGTGACACTGAGGGCGGGGACCCGGAACCGCTCCTCGATGGCTTCCCGGGTCGGCACCGCGTTGTCGGTGATGTGCGGGCCGAACACCGCGAGGCACCCCTCGTCGACCAACTCGCCGTAGGCGTCGATGACCTTCTTCACCGATCCCTTGGGGAGGCCTTCGACCTCGCGGTAGACCATCTCGATCGGGCGGTCGATCTGGCCCGCGGCCAGCGCCTCGTCGAATACCAGCTGAAACGGCTGGAAGAAGTCGTCCTTCATCTCCTGTGGGTAGGAGTCGGGCAACTTGAAATCCATCAGGTAGCCGATCTTGATCGGCTCGGCCGAGCTCTCGTAGCTCATCTCAGTCCTCCTCGCCGCTCAGATACACGTCGATCATTTCCATCAATCCCCTTGTCGCGTTTGAGTCGTCGGTGAGTGGGCCGGCAATCGCGGCACGCGCTGCGGTGCGTGGGGTGAGGCCGGCGGCGATCAGCCGGCCCGTTGCTATCAGGACCCTGGTGGAAGCGACCTCGCGCAGTCCGCCGGTCTCGAGTCGCCGGATCGCCTGTCCCAGCCGCACCAGGTCGGCCGCCTGGCGGTGGTCGACACCGCCCTCCTCGGCCACGATCTTCTGCTCGATCTCGGGTGCCGGAAAACCGAACTCGAGGGCGACCATGCGCTGGCGGGTCGAATCCTTGAGATCTTTGAGCACGCTTTGGTAACCGGGGTTGTAGGACACCACCAGGCAGAAGCCGTCGGCGGCGTGCAGTGTGACGCCGAGTCGGTCGATCGGTAGTTCCCGCCGATGATCGGCCAGCGGATGCAGCACGACGGTGGTGTCCTGGCGCGCCTCCACGACTTCGTCGAGGTAGCAGATCGCTCCTTCGCGAACCGCGCGGGTGAGTGGTCCGTCCACCCACTCCGTGTCGCCGCCGCGCAGTAGAAAGCGGCCGACCAGATCGGCGGTGGTGAGATCGTCATGGCAGGAGACGGTGATCAACGGCCGGTCCAGGTCGTGGGCCATCGCCTCCACGAACCGCGTCTTGCCACACCCGGTCGGTCCCTTCAGGACGATCGACAGGCCTTGGCGGTGCGCCGCCTTGAAAACGCGTTCCTCGTCGGCGACGGACACGTAGTACGGGCGGGGCCGACTGCTTACTTCGGGTGATTCCACCGGGGGCATGACGTCCTCTCTGGCAACCAGCCTCATGACTGTACCGCGGAACAGATGTTTGGTTCAAGCAATTGGCCGGAGCTGTCAGGAAATTCGGCGGCGTAGGTCGGCGGTGCGAAGCGCAGACCGGAACAGGGGGCCGATGACCTCGCTGAGCCGACTCGGGTTGGGGATCGATGCATGCGCCGCGCTGCCGAACACCATGCGCAGGTCCTGGGCGCCGGTGCCGGCGCCCACGGTCAGGCACACGCAGCCGGTTCCGTCGTTGCGTGCCTCACCAAGGGCGTGCCGGGCGTCGGCGGCGCCGTAGACCCGTTCGTAGCCGTGGTCGTAGGCCAGGCCGTCAGAGACCACGACCAGCAGGCGCCGGGAGGTGCCCGCGTCCCGGACCATCAGCGCGGTGCCGTGCCGGATGGCAGCGCCGAGGCGGGAGTACGCGCCCGGCCTCAACGCCGCCAATCGATGGGTGCACGCTGCGTCGAGCGGATCGCCGAAGCGTTTCACCGGCACGACGTGCACGGCGTCGCGGCCATGGGACTGGAATGCGTACAGCGCGACCCGGTCCCCGAGTTCGTGGAGCGCGAATGTCAACGCGTGCGCAGTCGCTGTCTGCTGCTCGTGAACGGTCCGGCCGGCGGTGCCGGCCTCGGCCGCCGAGCCCGAGATGTCGAGCAGGACCAGGACGGCCAGATCTCTTCGGCGGCGCAGGCTCTCGATGTAGATCGCACCGTCGCTGGCCCGGCCCGCCTGCGTGTCCACCCGGGACTGAACGGCAGCGTCGACATCGATGTCGTCACCGACTGCCTGCCGTCTGCGGCGATCCAGCCCGATGCCGAGCCGGGTGAGTGGCCGGCGCAGGGCATGCGCGTCCGGCCTGGGCAGCGCCGTGGAGTCGCGTTCCGGAGGATCCAGTTCGACCACCGTGCACCAGTCCTCCCGGTATCTGCGGTGATTCGCATCCCACTCCGGGTAGGTCGTGGCTGTCACCTCCCCCGGCGCACCTTCGTCGCCGAGGCCGGTCATCGCGGTCGACATGGTGGTCCAGCCGGCGCTGCCAGCTTTTCGGCCGCGATGGGTGGCCGAATCTGCGCCAGGAGGTCCCCCGCTGCCAGGCGCACGCGCCTTGCTCAGCATGCGTGCCAGGAGCTTGCCGATGGCGCCGCCGCCACCGACCGGGCTGCTGAACGGGTCGGCACCCGGTTCGGCGGGTGGGTCCTCGTCTTCGAGCTGATCGAGATCCGTACCCCCGTCGTCTCGGGCATCCCGGCCGACCGCCGGCCCTGCGGGTTGGCCGGCCGGCGGCCCGGGAACCATCCGGCGGGCCCGGATGATGCCGAAAACCTCGGGGGGCGCGGCCATGTCGGTGACGCGAATGGCCAGATCAAGGGACTCCCCCGGCGAATCGGACCGTTGGGCGATGTCGGAATCCAGTAGTGGGCGGACCGCGGGAGGGAGCAGATCCTCGTTCTGCGCCAGCGCGCGGTGCCCCTCGACGGTCAGATAGCGACGCGCCAGCCCCGGACGGCGGCCGAGCTTACGGATGACCTCTGGACCCAGGCTGCCCGCGGCCAGCAGTGAGGCCTGCACGGCCAGGGTCTGCACTTGCTCGCGGTCCGACCGGGCTGGGTCGAGGAACACGGTGACGCCGTCGGTCCAGGCACGTTCGCCGGGTGCGCCGCAACGGACGACGATGGTCCGGCCGGCCAGGGCTGAACCCAGGAGGGCGAACGCGGACGGAGCGTCCGCCGGGTTGTGATCGGTCACCGCGGCCTTTCGAGGATGCTCATGAGGCAGGATCTGTTGACCAAATATCTGTTCCACCGTAGAGTCCGGCCGGAAGGCAGTCAATCGTCCGAGCGATGGAAGACCGTGGATTTCACCTACCCACCAGAGACGGAACGGTTCCGCAAGGAGTTGCGGGCGTGGCTCGCCGACAGTCTGACCGACGAGGTCCTGGCGAGCGCCGGCAGGCAGGGGCGGGACGACGCGGCATTCGACGTGCTGAGGCGATGGAACGCGCGGATGGCCGATGCAAAGTGGGCGGCGGTGTCCTGGCCGCTTGCCTATGGCGGCCGGGGCGCCAGTGTGCTCGAGCAACTGGTGTATGCCGAGGAGACCACTCTGGCCCGGGTTCCGCTGCCGCTGAACGTGATCGGCATCAACAATATTGCCCCGGCGATCATGCACTACGGAACCGAGGCGCAGAAGCACGATCTGCTGCCCCGCATGTTGCGGGCCGACGACATCTGGTGCCAGGGCATGTCCGAACCGGAGTCCGGCTCAGATCTGGCGTCGTTGCGTACCCGCGCCGAGTGTGACGGTTCGGACTTCGTGGTCAACGGCCAGAAGATCTGGACTTCGCTCGGACACCGGGCCGATTGGTGCCAGCTTTACGTCCGCACCGATCCCGATGCGCCCAAGCACAAGGGCATCTCGTGTCTGATCGTCGACATGTCGCTGCCGGGTATCCAGGCGCGGCCGTTGGTCACGCTCAACGGAGACGCCGATTTCGCGGAGATCTTCTTCACCGACGTCCGCGTGCCTGCGAGTGCGCTGCTCGGGCCACTGAATCAAGGCTGGCACGTGGCCACGACGACGCTGTCGCACGAACGGGCCGGTGCCGCACGTCTGTACGCGGAACTGCAAAGCAGGCTGCATGAACTGGTCGTCGACCTGGCCGCCGAAGGGGTCGATCTGACCGACGCGGCGACACTGCGGGCGCTGGGCGAGATGGAGATGCGGATCAACTATCTGGAAATGCTCTGCAAGCGGTCGATATCGGCGACTCTGCACGGCGGCGACGGGATGGGTTCGGCCAGCTTGGCGAAATCGTTGTGGGCCGAACTCGGTCAGGATCTGGCGGCCCTGGGCTACGAACTCCTCGGCGACGGTGCCGGCGGTAGATGGGCGGACCTGCGGCTGACCTCGCGCGCGCTGAGCATCGCGGGCGGAACCACCCAGATCAACACCAACATCACCGCCCAGCGCGTACTCGGATTGCCGCGCCGATGAATCTGGAACTCTCCGAGGAGCAGTTGGCACTGCAGACCACCGTCCGACGCTTCCTCTCCGAAAAAGCCGGCATCGCAACCTATGTACGTCCGGGGCTTGGCGCACTCGGACCCGGTCCTGACGCGGTCTGGCGTGGTCTGGCCGACGTGGGCGCCACCGGCCTGCTGGTGGCACCGGAGTGCGGCGGCAGCGCTGCGAGCATGGTGGAAGCCGGGATCGTGGCCGAGGAACTCGGCGCGGCACTGTTCCCGGGCCCCTGGCTCTCGGCCGCGGTGGCCGTCCCACGCGCGCTGCTGCGCTTCGGTGCCGAGGCGCAGGCGGCGGACCTTTTGACCGGCATCGCCGACGGTTCGGTCATCGCCGGGGTGGCGATGCCGGGTCTGTCACCGGTGGCCGGTTTCGACAACGCACTGGTGGTGCACCCCGGTACGAGCTCTGCCGCGGACGACTGGCTGTTGTACCGCACCGACGTCGACGGGGTGCCCGGGTCGCCGGTCGGCTCCGGTGACAGCGCCGCCCTGCGGGCCCTCACCGACGATCTGGTGGTGATCGCTGCCGCGGACGCCCTGGGCGCGGCCGCTCGGTTGCTCGATCTGACCATCGACTACGCCAAGACCCGTCGGCAGTTCGGTCAGCCGATCGGCAGCTTTCAGGCCGTCCAGCAGCTCTGCGTGCAGATGTTCCAGAGTGTCGAACTCGCCCGCGGCGGTGTGATGCAGGCGTTGTGGTCCGCCGATCAGACCGGGCTCGGCGCGTACCACCTCGCCGCGGCTCGACTGAAGGCATTCGGCCCGAGTCTGGCCGCCGTCGGCGACACCGCGATCCAGGTGTTGGGCGGTATCGGCTACACCTGGGAGCACGATGCGCATCTCTATCTGCGCCGGCTGCTCGCCTTCACGAGGCTCTTCGGCGGGGCAAGCGGATATCTGGAACAGCTTGGGGCCGAACTGGTGTCAACCTCACAACGGAGCGCATGATGATCGATTTCGACAGCCAGGTGGCCATCGTGACGGGCGCCGGACGTGGCCTGGGCAGGCTCTACGCCCTTGAACTCGCGCGCCGCGGCGCCGCGGTGGTGGTGAACGATCTCGGGGGGTCCATGCGGGGCGGCGGCTCCGATCCCGACGTCGCAGACCAGGTCGTCGCCGAGATCACCGCGGCGGGCGGGCAGGCCGTGGCCTCGTATGACTCGGTCGCGGATG
>JAHFVC010000389.1:5440-6113 GCA_023264765.1 Mycobacterium sp.
GCGGATGCGGCTGGTGGCGCGGCCATCGTGGCGACCGCACTCGATGCGTTCGGCCGGCTGGATGCTGTGGTGAGCAACGCCGGGATATTCAGCAGCGTCGCCTTCGACGAACTGACCGCAGAGCAGTGGCGCAGCATGTTGCAGGTGCATCTGGACGGCGCATTCTTCTTGGCGCAGCCGGCATACCGGGTGATGAAGGAGCAGTGCCACGGCCGCTTCGTCTTCATCTCATCCTCGGCGGGAATGTTCGGTCAGCCATGGGAATCTCATTACGCCGCAGCCAAGACAGGCATCGTGGGGCTGAACAACGTGATTGCGATCGAAGGCGCCGAACACGGCATCAAGTCCAATACGGTGTTGCCGTTCGGTTTCTCCCGGATGGTCACCGAAACGGTGGGTGACCCCGAAGCCGTGGAGCGGACCGGATTTCTGAAGCTGATCGACCCCGAACTGGTGGTGCCGATCGTGGTGTTCCTGGCCAGCAAGGCGTGTGAACTGACCCACCAGAACTACTCCGTCGGTGCCGGACATTTCGCGCGGGTGTTCATCGGACTGGCCCAGGGGTGGAACGCCGGGCCCGGCGCGCTTCCCACCGTCGACGATATCGCCGCGCATCTGTCGGAGGTGAGTGCGACCGACCCGTACACGGTGCCCGGCTCGATCTTCGACGAAG
>JAHFVC010000091.1 GCA_023264765.1 Mycobacterium sp.
GCGTTCGCCTGCGGAGCCGAATCCGGCGTTGACCATGGCGTCGGCAGCGAGGTCGAGGTCGGCGTCGGGGAGGATGACGGCGTGGTTCTTGGCGCCGCCGAGGGCCTGGACGCGCTTGCCCGCGGCGGTACCGGTGGCGTAGACGTACTGCGCAATGGGTGTCGATCCGACGAACGAGATCGCCTTGACGGCCGGGCTCGTCAGCAATGCGTCCACCGCGGTCTTGTCACCCTGCAAAACATTGAAGACACCGTCGGGCAGGCCCGCTTCTTTCCAGAGGGCAGCCAGCCACAGCGACGCGGTCGGATCTTTCTCCGAGGGCTTGAGCACGACGGTGTTGCCGGCGGCGATCGCGATGGGGAAGAACCACATCGGGACCATGGCGGGGAAGTTGAACGGCGAGATGATGCCCACCGGGCCCAGGGGCTGCAGCATGGAATGCACGTCGACTTTTGTGGAGGCGTTCTCGGTGAACCCGCCCTTGAGCAGATGCGGGATGCCGCAGGCGAATTCGACGACCTCCTGGCCGCGGCTGACCTCGCCGAGGGCGTCGGAGACGACCTTGCCGTGCTCGGCGGTGATGATCTCGGCCAGCTCACCCTTGCGGGCGTTGAGCAGCTCACGGAAGTTGAACAGCACCTGCGTGCGCTTGGCCAGCGAGGTGTCCCGCCACGCCGGGAACGCCGCCGCGGCGGCATCGATGACGGCCTGCGCATCGGCGACGGACGCCAGCGCCACCTCACCGGTCACGGCACCGGTTGCGGGATTGGTCACCGGCGCGGTCTTGTCACTGCTGCCGGCGAAGATCTCGTTGTTGACCCAGTGGGAAATGGTGTTGGACATGGTGATTCTCACTTCTGCTTTCGGGATGAACTTCAGCGGTCGGACGGCTTGATGAGCGGGCGCTGGACGCGCTTCCACTCGGCGTAACGCTGGTAGGCCTCTCGGGTGGAGTCCAACGTCGACTCCTGGCTGACGGGGACGTCCCACCACGAGTGACTGTCCGGGGCGTAGATCCGCGGATCGGTCTCCACGTAGATGACGGTGGTGCGATCGGCGGCCTTGGCCACCTTGACCGCGTCGGCGAATTCCGCCGGGGTACCGACCTTGATGACGTCGGCGCCGAGGCTGGCCGCGTTGGCGGCGAGGTCCACCGGCAGGATGGCGCCGTCGAGACGGCCGCCCTCGCCGCGGTAGCGGTAGTCGGTGCCGAATCGCTGGGATCCGACCGATTCGGAAAGCCCGCCGATGGAGGCGAATCCATGGTTCTGCACCAGGACCGGGATGACCTTCACGCCTTCCTGCACGGCGGTGACGATCTCCGTCGCCATCATCAGGTAGGACCCGTCGCCGACCATGATGAACACATCGCGATCAGCATCGGCCATCCGTACACCGATCCCGCCGGCGATCTCGTAACCCATGCACGAGAAGCCGTATTCGACGTGGTAGCCCTTTCGATCTCGCATCCGCCACAGCTTGTGCAGGTCACCGGGCATCGAGCCGGCGGCACACACCACGACGTCCTGGGGATCGGACAGGGTGTTGACCAGGCCGATCACCTGGTTCTGGTTCAGTGCCACATCGTTCTCGGTCGCGTAGACCGCGGAGACGGTGTCATTCCACTCGGCGGCAAGTTCCGCGGTTCGCGAACGATATTCGTCGCCCACGGAGTAGCCGTCCAGTGCCTGGGCCAACCCCTCGATGGCCTCACGCGCGTCGGACACCACGCTCAATGCGCCCTGCTTCACCGAATCCAGCGATGCCACATTGATGTTGACGAACCGGACGTCCGGGTTGTTGAATGCGGTGCGCGACGCCGAGGTGAAATCGCTGTACCGCGTTCCGATTCCGATCACCACGTCCGCCTCGGAAGCCAGCGCGTTGGCGGCGGTGGTGCCGGTCGATCCGATGGCGCCCACAGACTGCGGATGGTCGTGCAGCAGTGAACCCTTGCCTGTCTGGCTCTCGCCGACGGGGATGCCGGTGCTGGAAGCCAGCGCGGCCAAAGCCTCTTCGGCGCCGGAGTAGTGCACGCCGCCACCGGCGACGATCAGCGGCCTGGAAGCCGAGCGGATGATTTCCGCGGCCCGAGCCAGCACCGCGCGCTCCGGCAGCGGACGGGCCACATGCCAGGTGCGTTCGGCGAACAGCGATTCCGGGAAGTCGTGGGCCTCGGCCTGGACGTCCTGCGGGATCGCCACCGTCGCCGCGCCGGTCTCGACGGGATCTGTCAGCACCCGCATGGCGCCGAGCAACGCCGAAGCCAACTGCTCGGGGCGCCAGACCCGGTCGAAGTACCGCGACAGCGGTTTGAACGCGTCGTTGACGGTGACATCACCGGAGCCGGGCAGTTCCAGTTCCTGTAGCACGGGGGAGCTGACCCGGGTTGCGAAGGTGTCCGCGGGCAAGAGCAGCACGGGGAGCCGGTTGATGGTGGCCAACGCGGCGCCGGTGAGCATGTTCGTCGCTCCGGGTCCGACGCTGGCGGTCACCGCCCACGCCTGCAGCCGGTCTTTCTGCCGGGCGTACGCCACGGCGGTGTGCACCATCGCCTGTTCGTTGCGGCCCAGCACATACTTGAGTCCGGGCTCGTGACCCGCGTCCAGGGATTCGATCTCGTCCTGCAGCAGCGCCTGGCCGAGGCCCGCGACATCGTCGTGGCCGAAGATGCCGAAACAGCCTGCGAAGAACTTGGTGCGTTCCCCGTCGCGTTCCACGTACTGGTTGGCCAGGAAGCGAACGGTGGCTTGGGCCACCGTGAGTCGTACGGTGCCTTCGTTGTCGACGAACTTGGCGGTCGCCTTGGGGGCGGTGGAAACCATGGGTCAGGCTCCTCGGTGAGCGGTGGTGAACGGAAGGCGGGGATCGATGGGCTGGTTGTCCCAGGTGCCGCGCAGCCAGGTGTGGTTGGGGTCGTCGCAGATAAGCCAGGCCCGGTCGGGACCGGAACCTGCCATCACGTTCAGGTAGTACATGTGGTGGCCGGGTGCGGCGATCGACGGTCCGTGGTAGCCGTGCGGTACGAGCACCACATCGCCGGTGCGCACCTCTTCGAGCACCTCGATGGGACGCTCCGGGGTGCCGTAGACCCGGTGATAGCCGAACCCCGGTGTGCCGGCCGGACTGTCGTCGATCTCGAAGTAGTAGATCTCCTCCAGCTGAGTCTCCAGCTCGGAGTTCTCGTCGTGCTTGTGCGCCGGATAGCTGGACCAGTTGCCCCCGGGCGTGATCACCTCGCACGCGATCAGCGAATCGGCCTCGAACGTGGTGGCGGTGCCGAAATTGTGCACCTGCCTGCTGCAGTTGCCCGCCCCGCGCAACTCGACCGAGACGTCGCCTGCGGCGACCCGGCGGTTCGGGAACGACCGGGCGGCGCGCGCGCCGCAGATCGCGATGCGGCCGGTCCCGGTGATGGTGTAGCCCTGGTTGATGCCGAGGTAGACCATGTCGGCCGGGCCCTCGAACACCGAACCGCGCGGCGACAATTCGAACGTCTCGCCGCTGGAGTCGACGGACCCGCCGCCGGACAGTGGCAGGATCATCACCTCGGTGTCACCGGTGTTCAGCGACACCGTCCCACCGTCACCCAGATCGACGACGTGCAGTGACGACTCCGCCCAGCCGGCGTCCTCGGGCGTGATCGCGACGGTGAACGGCGCGGCGGCGCTGCTGGCCGGGATGTACAACTTCGAATTCATCAGCGCACCAGCTTCACTGCCGTCGACACCGCCGAGGCGACATCGTCATCGCCGGGATAGAGCAGGGTGCGCCCCACGATCAGACCGCGGACCGCGGGCAGCGCCAGTGCCTTCTCCCACGATGCGAATGCCTCGTCGGGATCGGTCGGGTCGCCACCGAGCAGCAGGGTGGGCATTGTCGTCGAGTCCATCACTCTGTCCATTTCGGGAACGACCGGCAGCTTCATCCAGGTGTAGGCCGAGGTGGATCCCAGACCCGAGCTGATGGCCACCGATTTGATCACGGCGTCGGGGGACAGGTCGTTGCGCACCTTCCCGTCGACGCGCGAGGACATGAAGGGTTCGAGCATGGCGATCAAGCCGTTGGCTGCCAGTTCGTCGACGGCCTGCGCGCAGGAGGCCAGCGTGGCCACGGTGCCCGGATCATCGAGATCGATGCGGCACAACATCTTTCCGCCGTTCATGTTCGCGGCGGCGGTGGAGGTGGCGGTGGCGCCGGTCATCCGGTCGTCCAGTTCGAACGAGGCGCCGGCCAGGCCCCCGCGGTTGAAGGACGAGAACACCACCTTGTCCTCCAGCGCCCCGAGCAGCAGCAGGTCGTCGAGGATGTCGGAGGTGGCCAGTACACCGTCGACGCCCGGGTCGGCGAGAGCGGTGCGCAGTCGGTCGAGCAGGTCGATGCGGTTGTTCATCGCGGTCGGACGCGACCCGACAGCCAGCGCGCCGCGGGCCGGGTGGTCGGCGGCAACGATCATCAGCCGGCCGTCGCCACGGACGGTCGGGCGGGTGGTCCGCGCCTGCCAGGCCTTGGCGACCGCGCCGGGGTCGCCGGCGCGCAGGTCGGTGACGGCGGCGTAGTCACGGCAGGCCGGTGCGAAGGTTTCAGACATTGACGGCCTCCACGGCGGTCTTCTCGGCGAGGTCGGACACCTCGGTGGCAGTAGGCATCGCGGTCGAGCATTCCAGCCGTGCGGCGACGATGGCGCCGGCGGCGTTGGCGTAACGAAGGGTCTTCTCCAACTGCCAGCCGCGCAGCAGGCCGTGGATCAGGCTGCCGCCGAAGGCATCTCCAGCACCGAGGCCGTTGACGACGTCAACCTCGTTGGGCGGGACGGTGACCGAGCTGTGCTTGGTCTTGCCGAGTACGCCGCGGGGTCCCTGCTTCACGATGGCCAATTCCACGCCGAGGTCCAGCAGGGCGTCGGCGGCCTTGTGCGGGTTGGTCTCCCCGACGGCGATCTCGCACTCCTCGCGGTTGCCGACAGCGACGGTGACGTGCGTCAGCGCGCGCTGCACCTGCTCGCTGGCGGCTGCCGGGGTAGCCCAGAACATCGGTCGGTAGTCCAGGTCCAGCACCGTCAGCGGTGCTTTGGCACGGGCTTCCCAGGCCGCGAAATGCGCACTGCGGCTGGGCTCTTCGGATAGTCCGGTGACGGTCGACCAGTACAGCTTGGCGGTGCGGATGGCGTCGAGGTCGAGCTCGGCGGAGTCGATCTGCAGGTCCGGCGCCGAGGGCTTGCGGTAGAAGTACAGCGGGAAGTCGTCGGGCGGGAAGATCTCGCAGAACGTCACGGGGGTGGGGTACTCGCCGTGTGTGGTGACGAAGCGGTTGTCGACGCCGAGGCGGTCGAGTTCCTTACGGACGTAGCGGCCGAACGGATCGTTGCCGACGCCGGAGATCAGCGCCGTGCGGTTGCCCAACCGTGCCGCGGCGACCGCGACATTGGCGGCGCTGCCGCCGAGGAACTTGCCGAACGAGGTGACGTCCTCGAGTCCGAGTCCGACCTGAAGTGGGTAGACGTCGACCCCGCTGCGCCCGATGGCGATGGCGTCGAAGGCCTGGTTGACGGTAGCGGTCACAGCTGACTCCCGAATGCGATGTGCGTATGTGCCCCCCGGTGGCGCGAGTGCGCCCGGTGTTGACATCGACTGTGCGCTCTGCGGACACGTCATGTCAAGACTTTGTCCGGACATTCTTACTTGCGGTCATTTGCGGGTAGGCTTTGGCAACCAGTTTCCGCCGCATGGGCGCGGAACGGATGAGATCGGAGCGAGAGTGACCCCGACGTTGACTGTCGAGCTCGATCGTTCGAGCCCGATACCGCTGTACTTCCAGGTCGCGCAGGTCTTCGAAAAGGCGATCATCGACGGCGAACTCAAGCCGGGGGACCGCTTCGAGAACGAATTGGCGCTGGCCAGCCGGCTCAGCCTGTCGCGGCCGACGACGCGGCGCGCCATCCAGGAGCTCGTGGACAAAGGCCTGCTGGTGCGCAAGCGCGGCGTCGGGACCCAAGTGGTGCAGACCCCGGTGCACCGCCCGGTCGAGCTGACCAGCCTGTTCGACGACCTCGCCCGGGCCGGCCAGGAGCCGGCCACCAAGGTGCTCGACTACGTGACGGGTCCGGCATCGTCGGATATCGCCGCGCACCTCAACCTGGAGCCGGGTGCCGAGGTCGTGATGATGCGCCGGCTGCGCACCTCGGGTGGGCAACCTCTGGCGTTGATGACCAACCATCTGCCCTCGCCGATCGCGCCGGATCGCGACGAACTGGAGCGATTCGGGCTCTACCAGGCCCTGCGCTCGCGCGGGGTGCACATCCGGCTGGCTCGGCAGCGGATCGGCGCAAAAGCCGCCGATCGCGATGAGGCCCGCCTGCTCGACGAGAAGGTCAAGGCGCCGCTGCTGGTGATGGAGCGCACCGCCTTCGATGATTCCGGCCGCATCGTGGAGTACGGCAGTCACTCATACCGGGCGTCGCGGTACTACTTCGACACCACGCTGGTTGATCGGTAAATACTTCTGCTCCAATGTTTTTCACAAACCCGCGAGGCGACTTACCGGCCTCGCGGGTTTGCTGCTGTTCGCCCCGCATTTGATATGCAGTCCTAATGTCAGAACAAAGTCTTGACTTTCAGATGTGAGCGGTATTACATCGATAGCGAGGCCGTGTCGCTTGCCACTGGAATCCAGTGCGGACGAGCGCCCCGGTGAGATCGAGACGAGGAGAAACAATGAGGTTCAGTCGGCTGATGGCGATGGCCGGGGCGGGCGTGCTCGTTCTGGGCGTCGGCGCGTGTTCCAGCACCGGTGGGAAACCCAACAGCAGCGGCGGCGGGATGGGAGCGGGCTCGGCCGACACCCCGCGCGCGACCATCGCGATGATCACGCACGAGGTTCCCGGTGACTCCTTCTGGGACCTGGTGCGCAAGGGCGCAGAGACCGCAGCCAAGAAGGACAACATCGAGCTGCGGTACTCCAATGACCCCGAGGCGCCCAACCAGGCCAACCTGGTGCAGACCGCTGTCGACAGCGGAGTGAAAGGCATCGCGGTCACGCTGGCCAAGCCGGACGCCATGAAGGGTGCCATCGAGGCCGCGACCGCCAAGGGCATCCCGGTGGTGGCCTTCAACGCCGGCGCCGACGCCTGGGCGCCGATGGGCGTCAAGGAATTCTTCGGCCAGGACGAGTACATCGCCGGTCAGGGTGCGGGCAAGCGCCTCGCCGCCGAGGGTTCCAAGAAGGCCATCTGCGTCATCCAGGAGCAGGGTCACGTCGGCCTCGAATCCCGTTGCGCGGGCGTGAAGAACGCGTTCCCAGGTGCCGAGGTGCTCAACGTCAACGGCAAGGACATGCCGTCGGTCGAGGCCACCATCACCGCGAAGCTGCAGCAGGATCCGTCCATCGACTACGTGCTCACGCTCGGCGCACCGTTCGCGATGACCGCTGTGCAGTCGGTGAAGAACGCCGCCAGCAAGGCCAAGGTCGGCACCTTCGACACGAACGCCGCCCTGGTGGACGCCATCAAGACTGGTGATGTGCAGTTTGCCGTGGACCAGCAGCCCTTCCTGCAGGGTTACCTGGCCGTCGACTCCCTGTGGCTCTACATCAACAACGGCAACGTGCTCGGCGGCGGTCAGCCGACGCTGACGGGCCCGTCGTTCATCGACAAGTCGAACATCGACGCTGTCGCCGAGTATGCGAAGGCAGGGACCCGCTAGTGAGTACGCAGGCAGACCTCAATCTCGAAACCCACACCGTCGTCCGCGACGAACGGGTCAAAGAGCAGAACCGGTTGCAGCGCTTGCTGATCCGCCCCGAGGTGGGCGCGTTCGTCGGCGCGGTCGGGATCTTCGTGCTCTTCTTCATCGTGGCCCCGCCGTTCCGTACGCCGGAGGCGATGGCGACCATTCTCTACGCCAGCTCGACCATCGGCATCATGGCTGTCGGCGTCGGTGTGCTGATGATCGGTGGCGAATTCGACCTGTCCTCGGGTGTGGCCGTCACCACCTCATCCCTGGCCGCCTCGATGCTGTCCTACAACCTGCACCTGAACCTGTGGGTCGGCGCGGCGCTGTCGCTCGTCATCGCGCTGGCGGTCGGCTTCTTCAACGGCTACATGGTGATGAAGACGAAGATCCCGTCCTTCCTCATCACGCTGAGCTCGTTCTTCATGCTCACCGGCATCAACCTGGCGGTCACCAAGCTGCTCTCCGGTCAGGTCGCCACACCCAGCGTGTCCGACATGGAGGGCTTCGACTCCGGCAAGGCCGTGTTCGCTTCGTCGTTCAACATCTTCGGGGTCTCGGTGCGCCTCACGGTGTTGTGGTGGGTGTTGTTCGCCGCCATCGCCACCTATGTGCTGTTCCGCACCCGCGTCGGCAACTGGATCTTCGCCGTCGGCGGTAACCAGGACAGCGCCCGCGCCGTCGGTGTGCCCGTCACCAAGGTCAAGATCGGGCTGTTCATGCTCGTCAGCTTCTGCGCCTGGTTCGTCGGCATGCACCTGCTGTTCGCGTTCAACACCGTGCAGTCCGGCCAGGGCATCGGCAACGAGTTCTTCTACATCATCGCCGCGGTGGTCGGCGGCTGCCTGCTCACCGGTGGGTACGGCACCGCGATCGGCACCCTGATCGGTGCGTTCATCTTCGGCATGACGAACCAGGGCATCGTCTACGCGGGCTGGAACCCCGACTGGTTCAAGTTCTTCCTCGGCGCCATGCTGCTGTTCGCGGTGATCGCCAACAACGTCGTCCGCAACTACGCAGCGAAGAGGTAGACCCATGACCACTGCAGCGCAAACCCCGATCGCCGAGACTCCCTCGGGTGGCGAGGCACCACTGGTGGAGCTCCGCAATGTCGGTAAGAGCTACGGAAACATCATCGCGCTCAAGGACATCAACCTGCGGGTGGGTGCCGGCGAGGTGACCGGCGTGCTCGGCGACAACGGCGCGGGCAAGTCCACGCTCATCAAGATCATCGCCGGTCTGCACAAGCCCACCGAGGGTGAACTGCTCATCGACGGCGAGGCGACAACGTTCGACTCCCCGAAGGATTCGCTCAACGCGGGCATCGCCACGGTGTACCAGGACCTGGCCGTGGTCAGCCTGATGCCGGTGTGGCGCAACTTCTTCCTCGGTAACGAGCTGCGCAAGAAGGGCATCCTCAAGTCGCTGGACATCCCCGCGATGCGGGCGACGACCATCTCCGAGTTGCACAAGATGGGTATCGATCTGCCCGACGTGGACGCGCCCATCGGCTCGCTCTCGGGTGGACAGCGTCAGTGTGTGGCGATCGCTCGCGCCATCTTCTTCGGCGCGCGGGTGCTGATCCTCGACGAGCCCACGGCCGCACTGGGTGTCAAGCAGTCCGGAATGGTGCTGCGCTACATCACCGCGGCCAAGGAACAGGGCTTCGGCGTCATCTTCATCACCCACAACCCGCACCACGCGCACATGGTGGGCGACCACTTCGTGCTCCTCAATCGCGGCCGGCAGAAGCTGGACTGCACCTACGACGAGATCACCCTGGAGCACCTCACCCAGGAGATGGCAGGCGGTAACGAACTCGAGGCGCTCAGCCACGAATTGGGTCGTCGCTAGCACCTCTTTCGCCGAGACTACGGTTTCTGTCGCGTGCCAGCAGTTTCACGCACAGAACCGTAGTCTCGGCGTATTCAGGGGAAGCTCGGCTCACCCATGTCGCGCAGTCGTGCCGCATCGTGACCGGGTGGCGCCCCGAACAGCCGGCGATACTCCCGGGTGAACTGCGACGGGCTGTCATAACCCACCCGGTGCCCCACGCCCGCGACGTCACCGGGCCGCGTCACGAGCAGCGATCTTGCCTGCTGCAGGCGGATCCGTTTCTGGAACTGCAAGGGGCTCATCGCCGTGACGGCCCGGAACTGCCGGTGGAACGCCGACACACTCAGCCCCGACATCCGCGCCAGCTCCTCCATCCGAACCGGGGCGGCGTAGTTGTCCCGCATCCAGCTGATCGCCCGATTGACGTGGGCCAGCGCGCCGTCGGCGAGGCCGACCTGGCGGACGACATCACCGTGCGGCCCGGTGAGTAGCCGCCACAGGATCTCCTGCTCGACCAGCGGCCCGAGCACCGCGGCGTCGGCGGGACTGTCCAGTAGCCGGAGCAAGCGTGCCACGGCGTCCAGTAGGTAGGGGCCGGCGTCACCGGTGGCGATGGCCGGGGCGCCGGACACGTTTCGGGATGGGGGTCTGCGGAGTAACAGCGTGGCCAGTGCCTCCGGTCGCAGCACCAGGCCCATTGCCAGCGAGGGGCTTTCGGGGCCGCTGTGCAAGTAGTGACCGGTCACCGGCAGGCTTGCCGCGACGACCAGGCACTGCCCGGCCCGGTATTCGAACACCTTGTCACCGAGCAACAGCCGCTTGCCGCCCTGAGCCATCACGACGAGGAGGGGATCGGTCAACGAGTAGTCCGGGCTGCCGCTGCCTGCCACCCGCGACAGCAACAGGCCGTCGATCGGCGTGCCGAGGTCGGCGCGGGCATGCGCATCGATCAGTCGCCGTATCTCGACAAGCGAATCGGAAGCGGTGCGCATGGATGCAGCCAATCATGCCGATGGCACGTTGCGGGCGAGATGAGCAGGATTGTGCAAGAACGTGCCTGCATCTGACTACCCACCCGGCGCTACGCCAGTTGGAATGGAGAAGTCCAATTCCCCTCCATGAGGAGCAGTTCCATGTCGCTCGACAGCTATGTCACCCTCGGCCGGTCCGGTTTGCGGGTCAGCCCGTTCGCCCTTGGCGCCATGACGTTCGGAGAGGATCCTGGCGCCGCGGGAACCAGTGTCGAGGAGTCCGAACGCATCCTGGCCGCCTACCTGGATCGGGGCGGCAACGTCATCGACACCGCCAACTTCTACACCAACGGGCACTCCGAGAAGATTCTCGGCGACTTCTTCGGCCGCAGTCCCGGCCGTCGGGAGCGCGTGGTGCTCGCCTCGAAATTCTTCGCCAACCTCTACCCGGGTGACCCGAACGGCGGCGGTGCGGGCCGCTCGGCGATCCTCGCCCAGCTGCACCAGACCCTGCGCCGCATGCAGACGGACTACCTCGACGTGTACTGGCTGCACAACTGGGATCGCCACACACCGGTCGAGGAGACCATGCGTACCCTCGACGATCTGGTGCGCGCCGGCACCGTGCGCTACATCGGGTTCTCCAACACCCCCGCCTGGGTCACGGCCCAGGCGCAGACCATGGCGTCACTGCGCGGTTGGACACCGTTGATCGCCCTGCAGGTCGAGTACTCACTGCTGGCCCGGACCGTCGAAGGGGAGTTGGCGCCCCTGGCCGCCGACCAGGGGATGGCGTTGATGCCGTGGAGCCCGCTCAAGAACGGATTCCTGTCGGGCAAATACCGCCGCGGCGGCACTGTGCCGGACTCGGCCCGGGCCGCATACGTGGGTGGCCCCGGCGAGGCCGAGTTCACCGTCATCGAGACGGTCGACGCCATCGCAGACGAGCTTGAGACCAGCTCTGCGGCTGTGGCATTGGCGTGGTTGCGCGCCCGCCCCGGCACCGTCGTGCCCGTCATCGGGGCGCGGCGCCTGGCTCATCTGGAGTCCAACCTCGCCGGCCTGGACATCGTCCTGACACCGGATCAGCAGCATCGGCTGGACCAGGTATCGGCTCCTACGCTGAACTACCCGGCCGATCTCAACGGGCCGATGCGGGCGACCCTGCAGTTCGCCGGTGCCACCGTGGACGGGGAGTCGTCCGGCGTCTACCCGCCGTTGCTGTCCAGTGCCGTGCGCTATTAGCGCGTCGGCAGTCCCGCCGCCCGGTAGACGGAATCGACCAGCGCCATGTTGGCCACCGCGTCGTCGGTGCCGAACGGCAACGGGGCGCCGTGCTCGACGTGCGCGGCGAACGCCTCCAGTTGATAGCTGTAGCTGGGCCGGGTGCCCAGATGCTCGACAGTGGTGCCGGCCGCGGTGGTCAGCGTCAGCCGGTCGTCCTCGGCGGGGTGGATGAAGTCGTGCACCAGCACATCCCCGTCGCTGCCGGTGATCCGGAGGCTGAACGAATAGTCCTCGGCCACCATCGAACTGGTGGACAATCCGCTGGCGCCACCGGGAAAAGCGAGGTCGACGTCGCACCGGGCGTCCACACCGGGCGAGCGTTCCTCGGCGTGTGCCCGCACCACCGCCGGCGGGCCCTGCAACCCCGGGGTGGCGAGGGCGCCCAGCGTGCGCATGATGTGCAGGGCGTAGCAGCCCAGGTCCATCACGGCACCGCCGGCCAATTCCAGTGACCACCGCGGGTCGTCCGCGCCGGGTGCGGGCATCGCCATCCGTACCTCGACGCGCTGTATGTCGCCCAAGGTCCCGTCGGCCGCCAACCCGAAGGCGCACCGCGTCACCGGATGGAAGGCGTAGTGAAAGCCCTCCAGCACAGTGACTCCGGCCGCATCCGCGGCCTCGGCGACGCGCTGCGCCTCGACAACGTCGCGGGCGAACGGCTTCTCGCTGAGCACCGGCTTGCCTGCGGCGATCGCCGCCAGGTTCCACGGCGCATGCAGCGCATTGGCGAGGGGGTTGTAGATGACGTCAACCTCAGGATCGTCGATCACCTCCTGATAGGACCCGACGACCCGTTCCACGCCATACTTGTCGGCGAAGTTCTCGGCGCGCCCGCGGTCCCGGGCCGCCACGGCCACCAGACGGTGACCGAGTTCGGCCGCGGGACCGACGATCGCGACTTCAGCGATCCTGGACGCGCCGAGAACCCCGATTCTCACGACGTGACGGTGTTGAGGTAGGCCACGCTGGCGCGCACATCGGCAACCGGTCCGTCGCCGGCCGGCTCGCCGTCCAGGATGGTGTCCTGCTCCATGACGAACCACCCGTCGAAGCCGTTGTCCCGCAATACCGAGACGATGCCCGCAATGTCGACATCGCCGGTGCCCAAGGGGGTGTACATGCCCGCCTTGACGGCATCGGTGTAGCTCAGCTCGCCGGACTGCACCTTGGCGGCCAGGGCGGCGTCGACATCCTTGAGGTGGGTGTGCGCGATGCGGTTCGGCACGGCCTTGGCCAGCTCCAGCGGATCGGTGCCACCGATCAACAGATGTCCGGTGTCCAGGCACAGCGGGATCGCCGAGCCTGCCAGCACCCGGTCCACGTCGTCGCGGGTCTCGACCATGGTTCCGACATGCGGGTGCAACACCGCGAGCAGTCCCTTCGCGGCGACGATGGTGGCCAGCCGGTCCAGATTGGACAGCAGTGCCGCCCACTGGTCGTCATCGAGCACCGGTCGTGAGTCGTAGCCTTCGGAGCCGGTGGCGGCGGCCAGCACCACGACGCCGGCGCCGGCGGCCACCAGTGAATCCAGCGGTCCGGCAAGGTCATCGGCGGGATCGTGGTCCAGGTCGTGCAGGATCACGGGGACGAAGCCGCCGACGCAGGCCAGCCCGTGCCCGGCGAGCACCGACTGGAGCTCGGCGGTGTCGGTGGGCAGGAAGCCTTCGGGACCGAGTTCGGTCGCGGTCAGGCCGGTGTCGCGCATCTCGGTGAGCACGCGCTCGGGGTCCAGTTGGTAGCCCCAGCCGGGAACCTCGCACACGCCCCAGGAGATCGGTGCGCCAGCAATTTTGATTCCCCGGTCGCTTCGCTCCTGCCCTCCGATATTGATCATGCGTTGCCTACCTTCTCTTTAACCGACTCAATTGCTACCGGGACACCCCGGCGCAGGGACTCGGTGGCGGCCTCGGCCAACCATGCCACCTCGACGGCGTCTTCGACCGTTGCGCCGGCCACGGGGCCGCCCTTGGCAACCTCCAGGAAGCCAGCCAGTTCGGTGCGGAACGCCTCGGTGAACCGGTCCATGAAGAAGTTGTGGGCGGGACCCGTCGGGAAGCTGTTGGCCGGATCCACATTTCGCAATGGCGCGCCCTGATCCCAGCCGGCGGCCACGCTGTCGTCGAAGCCGTGCACCTCCAGGCGGCAGTCGTATCCGCGCGCGTTGTAGCGGGCGTTCGACACGACGCCCAGCGCGCCGCCGTCGAATCGGACGACCACCGCGGCGGTGTCCACGTCGCCGTACTCGGTGAACAGGGGGTCGCCCTGGACCGATCCCGTCGCGTACACCTCGACCGCGTTCTGGCCGGTGATCCAGCGGATGATGTCGAAATCGTGTACGGCGCAGTCGCGGAAGATACCGCCGGAGCCCTTGATGTAGTCCAGCGGCGGGGGAGCGGGATCCATCGTGGTGCTGCGCACCGTGTGAATCAGACCCAGCGATCCGTCGTCGACGGCGCGCTTGGCGGCCGCGATCGCCGCGTCGAGCCGGCGCTGGTAGCCGACCTGCACCGGCACACCGGATTTGGCGATGATCGCGGCAACTCGCGCGCTCTCCGCGGCGGTGGAGGCGATCGGCTTCTCGCAGAACGTCGGGATGCCCCGCTCGACGGCGGCCAGGGTCAGCTCGGCGTGCGCCGGGGTGGCGGCGGCCACCACCACGCCGTCCACACCGGAGGACAACAGTTCCTCGACGGAGTCGACGGCCTTGGCGCCGTGCTTGGCGGCGACGGCGGCGGCCACGTCGGTGCGTTCGTCGGTGATCACCAGCCCGTCCAAACCGTCGAGGGCTGAGAGTGTTTCGGTGTGGAACGCGCCGATGCGGCCCAGTCCGATCACGCCGAGGGTGGTCATGGAATTCTCCGTTCTTGCTGCTGATCGATGATGGTGTCGAGGTCGTGCGGGGTCAGGTCGCGGGCCAGTGCGGCCAGGACGGTGTCGACCTGGCTGGGCGGCGCGAGGCTGCCGATCGGCTGGTCGTTGTCGAGATTGGTCGGGAAGGCGTATCCCTCGGCGGTCGCGTTGACGGCGTTGGCCAGCTCGCGGTCGGTGCCGCCGGCTCGCTTCATGGCGAGCAGCGCCGGGTACACGGCCTTCACCATCGCGGTGCGGTCAAGGGATTCCATCGCCCGCCCGAACGGGGACGAGATCTGCAGCAGGTTCGCCATCCGGCTGATATCGGCCGAAACATTGCTGCCTGCACCGTGATAGAGGGCCGGATTGAAGAACACCGCGTCCCCTTTGCGTAGCGGCAATTGCACGTGATGCGCTGCGAAGAAGTCGATGAACTCGGGCCGGTAGAAGGCGATGTAGCCCGCCTCGAAACGCTGCGAGTAGGGCAGCAGCATGGTCGGCCCGCTGGGCACCGGCATATCGCAATGCGCGACGGCACCCTGCAGGGTCAGGGCCGGTGACAGGCGGTGCAGGTGCGCCGGATAGGCGGCCAGCTGCTCGGTGTCGACGAAACCCAGGTGGTAGTCGCGGTGCGGAACCTGCGCCGCGCCACCGGGATTGACGACATTCACCTGCGAGGTGACCTGATAGCGAGGCCCCAGCCAAGCCTGCGAGACCAATGCCAGGGTGTCCGCGCTGTAGTACTGGGCAAAGACGTCGGGTGCGTAGAGGGCCAGCTTCTGCGCGGCATTCCAGATCCGGTCGTTGGCGCCGGCCTTGCCGAAGTGATCACCTGCCGCACCGCCCGCTGCCCGCTGTGCCGCGATGATGTCGCGGAACGCGGCGCTCGCGCGATCCACCACAGCGGGCTCGAACGCGCCCTCGACCACGATGACGCCCGGGCCGTCGGTGAGGGCGCGGATCATTTCGGACTGCAGTGCGCGGCGGTCGACGCCGGCGATGGCGGCCGCCGCGTAGACGAGCACGTTGCTCCGGACATCGACGGCGTGTGGGTAATCGGCAGGGTCGGTGTCGCGCAGCACCTGTGCCCGGAAATCGTCCAACGAGCAATCGGCGTCGGTGATCCAGGTGGATTCGGTGTGGGTCGCAGGCGCAGCCATGACCGTTAGTCTTGCTGTGTTCTGTGCCATAATCAACGCCATAAAACCATCAAAAATCCATCATCATGGAGAGGCTGATGCATCGCTACAAGGTCCGGGAGATCGCTCAGCAATGCGGCCTCAGTGAGGCGACGGTGGATCGTGTGCTCAACGATCGGCCGGGAGTGCGCGAGAACACTCGCGCCGAGGTCATGCAGGCCATCGCCGACCTGGACAAGCAGCGGGCCCAGTTGCGGCTCAACGGTCGCCGCTACCTGATCGATGTGGTGATGCAGACGCCCCAGCGGTTCTCCGATGCCTTCCGCGCGGCCATCGAAGCCGAACTGCCTGCCTTCGCGCCGGCGATGCTGCGCGCCCGCTTCCATCTCTGGGAGTCGGGATCGACGGCCCAGATGGTCGAGGCCCTCGGCCGGATCAAGGGCACCCACGGGGTGGTGCTCAAAGCGCAGGATGAACCCGAGGTGGCCGAGGCGGTCGACGGCTTGGTCGCCGCCGGTGTCCCGGTGGTGACGTACACGACCGATGTCCCCAACAGCGCGCGCTGTGCCTATGTCGGGATCGACAACCACGGTGCCGGTGTGACTGCCGCCTATCTGATGGATCAGTGGCTCGGCGGGGCTTCGTCGGGCGTGCTGATCACCTTGAGCCGCACGGTTTTTCGTGGCGAAGGAGAGCGCGAGGTGGGCTTCCGGTCCGGGTTGCGCGGCTCGGGCCGCGAGGTCGTCGAGGTCAGCGACAGCGATGGTATCGACGCCACCAACGAGCGGCTGGTGCTCGACGCGCTGGAGCGTCATCCCGAGGTGGCAGCGGTGTACTCGCCCGGTGGGGGAAACACCGCGACGGTGGCAGCCTTCGACAAACTGGGCCGGAGGTGCGACGTCTTCATCGCCCACGACCTCGATGCCGACAACCGGCGCCTGCTGCGCGACGGCCGGATCTCGGTGGTGTTGCACAACGATCTGCGGGCCGATGCGCGGCTGGCGCTGCGGGTGATTTTGCAGCAACACGGCGCGTTGCCCGTCGAACCCGTGCGCCCGACGGCGATCCAGGTCGTCACGCCCTACAACCTGCCTGCTTAGGAGCACGAATCTGTTTCCGCAGGAAACGCGACTACGATTCCGCGGAAAGTAAAGACATAAGGAGAACCGTTCGATGACGCCAAAGCTGGTCCCCGGCGTGACCGTGCTGGGCAATCTGGCGATCGACATCATCGACGGGGCCCCGCCCAGCCCCGGGGGTTGCGCCTCCTTCGCCGGCGTGGCCCTGGAGGAAGTCAGCGTCCTCGCTCACATCGTGGCGATGGGCGCACAGCAGGACCATGAGCTGTTCGACGCGGTGCTCGACCGGTTCGGTTCGATGGTGCGTTTCCTGCCGTCCGACCGAACCAGCGGTTTCCGCCTCGATTACGACGACACCGACCACCGTCGGATGTCGGTCGACGCCATCGGTCCGGTGTGGACGGCAGCGGACGTCGACACCGATGACCCGCGCACCACGTGGATCCACCTCGCGCCGCTGCTGCGGACCGACTTCCCTGCGAGCACGCTGGCGCACCTGGCCGCGCGCGGGCATCGCATCGCCTATGACGGGCAGGGCCTGGTGCGTGCCGACCGGCTGGGGCCGCTGACGCTGGACCGTAACTTCTCGCCCGATCTGCTGCGGCACCTCGACGTGCTCAAGCTGGCCGAGGACGAGGCGGTCATCGTCGCTGACGGCGATTTCGACGCGGCGACCGCCGAATGGCTGGGCGTTCCCGAGATTGTGGTGACTTACGGCTCGGAGGGCTGCGACATCTACAAGGACGGCACCGTGGTCCGGGTGCCGGCGGCCTGGCGGGTGCTCGGGGTGCAGACCACCGGAGCCGGCGACATGTTCACCTCGTGTTACGTGGCCAACCGGGCCGATGGGGCCGACCCGCGCCGCGCCGCCGAGATGGCCAGTGAGCTGGTGGCCCGCGAGTTACAGAAGCGCGTCGAGGTGGGTTCGCCGGACCGGGTGTGACCCGCGGGCGCGCCTGCTAAAGTTGACGGGTGTCA
>JAHFVC010000390.1 GCA_023264765.1 Mycobacterium sp.
GACGAAGCGTGCGGTCTCTTCGAGATCTTCGGGGGTGGCCAGCGTGTAGCCGATTGTCTCGATGTTCTGACACAGGTCGACGGCGATGATGTCCGCGCCCTCTTCGGCGAGCCGGATCGCGTGGCTGCGGCCCTGGCCGCGTCCGGCGCCGGTGATGAATGCGACTTTTCCGGCAACCCGGCCCTCAACGTTTCCCATGATGTCCCTTCGGTACTAGGTGTTCCGGCCGCCGTTGACGCCCAGGATCTGTCCGGTGATGTAGCTGGCTTCTTCGGAGATGAAGAAGGCGCATGCCGCTGCGATGTCTTCGGGTTTACCCATCCGGCGCACCGGCGTCTGGGCGATCTGCTTGTCCGTGTCGCCGAGGAATCCGCGGTCTTCGGCCTTGCGCAACATCGGGGTGTCGATGAAGCCCGGGGGGACGGCGTTGACCGTGATACCGGCCGGGCCGTATTCGAGTGCCAACGACTTGGTCAGGCCGTTCACCGCGGACTTGGCCGCCACGTACGGCGCCATGAACGGTTGGCCCGAGTGTGTGCTGGATGAGGAGATGTTGACGATGCGTCCCCAGCCGGCCTCGATCATGTCGGGCAGGACGGCCTGTACGCAGTGGAAGACGCCGTTGAGGTTGACGTCGATGACGCGCTGCCATTGTTCGAAGGACGTGTCCGTGAATTTCCGGAAGCTGTCCAGGCCGGCCGCGTTGACCAGAATCGATATCGGGCCCAACTGGGCGCGAATGGCGTTCAGCGCCTCATCGACCGCCGCGCGGTCGGTCACGTTGGCCACGAACGAGTTCGGCTCGTCAGACGGGTTCAGATCGAGGATGGCCACGTGGTGACCGTCCGCGCGGAGCCGGTTCGCAATGGCAAGCCCGATTCCCGACCCGCCGCCGGTGACGACAGCGTTCTTCACCTACAGAGCCTCCTCGTTGTGGTGGCGATCTCAAGAATCGGCCTTCCGATTATGAGAACCGTACTCTCGCATGAGTTGATCCCGCAAGGCTAGGGGCGTTGTCGGGCGGAACAAAACTTTGGCTCACGGGCCAGGTCGGGCCGCTCGACTAGCGCATCTACGCTTTCTTGCGTTCTCATCCAGCGGATGTAAGATTCGCCGGTGATGAGAATGGAATTTCCATCACAGTGAGGAGCCCTTTGTGACCGAGACCTCGACGATCACGTCGGAGCGACAGGCCGGCGCGGCCGACCGGCGCATGCTGATCGACGGACAACTGGTCGAAGCGGCGCAGACCTTCGCGACATTGAACCCTGCCACCGGTGAGGTGCTGGGCCACGCCCCGGATGCCTCCGTCGCCGACGCCGAGGCGGCCGTGGCGGCCGCCCGCCGGGCGTTCGACGAGTCCGGCTGGGCCACCGATGTCGCACTGCGGGTCCGTTGCCTGGAGCAGTTCCACAATGCTCTCATCGAGCACCGTGACGAGCTCGCCGACCTGACCACCGCCGAGGTGGGTGCGACGACCGCACTGCTCGCCGGTGCCCAGCTGGACCAGCCGATCGCGATCGTCAAGTACTACACGGACTTGTTGCGCGACTACCCGCTCACCGAGGATCTGGGCAATATCGAGAGCCGCGGCGCGCTGCACCACCGCTGGGTGGAGAAGGAAGCCGCCGGCGTCGTCGCCGCGATCATCGCGTACAACTACCCCAATCAGCTGGCGCTGGCCAAGCTCGCCCCTGCGCTGGCCGCGGGCTGCACGGTGGTGCTCAAGGCCGCCCCGGACACGCCGCTGATCACCCTGGCCCTCGGCGAGCTGATTGCCAACCACACCGACATCCCGGCCGGCGTCGTCAACGTCATCAGTGGTGCCGACCCACAGGTGGGTGCGGTGCTGACCACCAGCTCCGACGTCGACATGGTGACCTTCACCGGTTCGACCCCGACTGGACGGGCGATCATGTCGGCTGCCAGCGCCACCTTGAAGAAGGTGTTCCTGGAACTCGGCGGCAAGTCGGCGGCCATCGTGCTCGACGACGCCGATTTCGGTCTGGCCGCGGTGTTCTCGGCGTTCAGCATGGTCACCCACGCCGGTCAGGGCTGCGCACTGACCTCGCGTCTGCTGGTGCCGCGCAGCCACCACGACGAGATCGTGGAGCTGATCAAGACCAACTTCTCCCACGTGCGCTATGGGGACCCGACCGATCCGTCCACCTATATGGGTCCACTGATCAGCGAGAAGCAGCGCGACAAGGTCGACGCCATGGTGCAGCGCGCCGTGGCCGACGGCGCGACGCTGGTCACCGGCGGGGAGAAGAAGGGTCCCGGATTCTTCTACACGCCGACGCTGCTCACCAACGTCGATGCGGACAGCGAGATCGCCCAGGAAGAGGTGTTCGGGCCGGTGCTCGCGGTCATCGCCTACGACGATGACGACGACGCGGTGGCGATCGCCAACAACTCCATCTACGGGTTGTCCGGCGCGGTGTTCGGCGGCCAGGAGCGGGCGCTGGCAGTCGCCCGCCGGATCCGCACCGGCACCTTCTCCATCAACGGCGGCAACTACTTCAGCCCTGACAGCCCGTTCGGCGGGTTCAAACAGTCGGGCATCGGCCGCGAGATGGGGGCCGCCGGGCTGGAGGAATTCCTGGAAGCCAAGACGTACGCCGTGCCGGCAGGCCCCGCGGCATGAGCGGCAAGCCGCTGGACGGAATTCGGGTCCTCGAGGTCGCGATGTACGGGTTCGTCCCGTCGGCAGGCGCCGTGCTGGCCGAGTGGGGTGCCGACGTCATCAAGGTCGAGCACGCCGTCACCGGCGATCCGCAACGTGGCCTGCGCCAGACCGGCCCGTTACGGGTGGAAGGCGATCCGAACCCCAACATCGAACACGCCAACCGCGGCAAACGCAGTGTGGGCCTGGACATGTCGGTGCCAGAAGGCAAAGAGGTGCTGCTCGAACTCGCGCGCCGCGCCGACGTGTTCCTGACCAGCTTCCTGCCGGGGCACCGCAGGAAGTTCGGGATCGACGTCGAGGACATCCGCGCGGTGAACCCGTCGGTGATCTACGCGCGCGGAAGTGCACTCGGACCGCGCGGCGAAGAATCAGAGAAGGGCGGTTATGACATGACCGCTTTCTGGTGCCGGGCCGGTACGGCCGCCACCATCACCCCGCCCGGCGTGGAGGGCATGGTCGGCCCGCCCGGCCCGGCCTACGGGGACACCATCTCCGGCACCAACCTCGCGGGCGGTATCGCCGCGGCGTTGCTGAAACGGGAACGCACCGGCGAACCGTCGGTGGTCGACGTGTCCCTGCTCGGCAGCGGCCTATGGGCGATGGGTCATACCGTCGCGCTCACCTCGCACCTGAACCAGCGGCTGGTGGCCCAACCCCCCGGCGTACACGGATCTCCGATCAATCCGCTCGTTGGGGTCTATGGAACCGCCGATGACCGGTACATTTCATTCGTCATGATGCAGCCCACCAAGTTCTGGGCCGATGTGTGCCGCCATGTCGACCTGCCCGAACTGGCCGACGACCCGAGGTTCGCCACCGCCGAGTCGATCGCGGAACACACCGCCGAGGCGGTCGACATCCTGCGCAAGGTGATGATCACCAGGACCCTGCCGGAGTGGAGCAAGAAGTTTGCCACGCTGGCAGGCCCGTGGGCCCCGGTGCAGGACACCCTGCAAGCGGCCGAGGACGCCCAGATCCGCGCGAACGAATACATCGTGAGGGCGGGTGATCTGGAGCTGGTGGCCAATCCGGTGCAGTTCGACGTCGGCGCACCGCACACCGCCGGGGCACCCGGATTCGCCGAACAGACCGAGGAGATCCTGTTGGAACTCGGACTGGACTGGGATCGCATCATCGAACTGAAAACTGCAGGCGCAGTTACCTAACCGGCCATCAGAGAGGTCCACCACACAGCCCATGCCCTATGTCGCTTCTATCGGTACGTACCTGCCGTGCTGGGGTAACACCCAGCACCGGGTGACCGGCGACGACGAGGATGCCATCACCCTCGCCGTCGAATCCGGCCGTGCCGCACTGGAATCCGGCGGCGCGGTCGAGCGCGTGGTGTTGGTGAGCCGCAATTTCCCTCTGCTGGAAAGCAGTAACGCCGCGGTGCTGCTCGCGGGCCTCGGCCTGGACTCCGAACTCGAGGTCGACGAGCGACTCGGCGGCGCCCCGGCGACGGCCGACGCGGTCAGTTCGGCCCGGCCTCGGACGCTGGTCATCGGCGTGGATCTGGAGCCCGCGGGCGCGGCCGCCCTGGTCACCGCCGAGCACGGACTGCAGGTGCGCACCGCCGCACGGGTGGCGCGCAGTCTGCCGGTGCGGACCCGCACCCAGGCCGGCGGCGTCCAGGACTACGGCGACCCGCGGCTGCTCCACGAGCGTGGCCTGATCGCGTCGCTGGAGGCGGCCTGGTTGGACACGCCCGCAGCGGTCGCCGGGGTGGAGGACGACCAGGCGCGGGAACTGTGTCTGCCGGATCCGCCGCGGCTGCCCACCACCGGCGCGAGTGCGAGCATCTTCGCGTTGGCCGGGATGGCCGAGACAGGGAGAACCGGACCGCTGGTGGCCGTCGAGCAGGCCATTCTCTCCGGCATCACGGTCGGCAACGGCGTCGCGGTGACGCATCGCCGCGAACCCGCCGCCCGCCCGGTTCCCGTCAGCAGGATCACGCCCGGCACCGAGATCCCGATCTCGCTGGCCGCCTACGAGCGTGCCTTCGAGGCCAAGGTGCGCTGGGAGGCGGGGACTTTCGCCGGCAGCGCCGAGCTGGATTTCCCGCCGCGGTTCCGGGTCGCCAGGGACGGATCGCTGGCCATGGACTACGAACTGGTACCGCTACCGCGCACCGGCACCGTCTACACCGAGGTCACCGTGCACGTGCCGGTGCCCGGCCTGCGGACGCCCTACTCGCTGGTGATCGTCGAACTCGACGGGGTGGGGGTGCGCGCGCTGGTCAAGGTCACCGGGGTCGAACCCGGCACCGTCGAGATCGGCGACCACGGCCGGATGGCGCTGCGGCGCGTTGCGGTGCGGTCCGGGGTGCCCGACTACGGCTACGCCTTCGTGCCCGATGCGGCGGCGGCATGAGCACCCGGCAGCGCCGGATCGGCAAAAATGGTGAACTTTACCGTAAAGCATTCGATAAGATCCGCCCGAGCACGGGAGGGAGGTCATGAGAAACGTCGCCATCGTCGGCGCCGGAATGACCCCCTTCGGGGAGCACTTCGCGCTCGGACTCAAGGATCTCCTGCCGCTGGCCTTCGCCGACTGCGTGCGCAGCATCGACAAGGGCCTGGACAAGCACGACCTGCAGGCGGCCTGGTACGGCTCGATGGGCACCGCCGACGGCTTCCCGGCAGGAATCCTGGCCGACACCCTCGGTCTGCCCGACCTCCCCGTCACCCGCATCGAGAATTCCTGCGCGACCGGTAACGACGCCGTGCGCAACGCGATGTACGCGGTAGCGTCCGGCGCCTACGACGTCGCACTGGTGATGGGCGCCGACAAGCTGCGCGACACGACCAGCAGGGACATGTTGTGGGAGTGGGAGGGGATGGCCCGGGACAAGGCATGGGACTATCCGCTGGGCCTGGTGGCGCCGGCCGGATTCGCCTTGCACGTACGCCGTTATCTTCACGAATCCCCCGCCACCCGTGAGCACCTCGCAATGATCGCGGTGAAGAACCACCGCCACGGCGCCACCAACCAGAAGGCGCGGCTGCGTTTCGAGATCACCCTGCAACAGGCGCTGGACGCACCCACCGTGGTGACGCCGTTCCACGCCTACGACTGCGCACCGCAGAGTGACGGAGCGGCCGCGCTGGTGATCGCCGCGGAGGACGTGGTGGACCGCTTCACCAACCGGCCGGTGTGGATCCGCGGGGTCGGCCTCGGCCTCGATTCGGTCATGCACCAGCACAAAGGCGATATGACGACCTTCCCGGCCACGGTCCGGGCGGCCAAGCAGGCATTCGGTATGGCGGGCATGACCCCTGCCGACATCGATGTCGCCGAGGTACACGATTTCTTCACCGGTATCGAGCTGATCAGCTACGAGGATCTCGGCTTCGCCGACCGCTTCGAGGGCTACAAGCTCGTCGAGACCGAAGCCACG
>JAHFVC010000092.1 GCA_023264765.1 Mycobacterium sp.
CGGCGAGACGTACAGGGCATCGGTGGGGCAGTACGCCTCGCACATGAAACAGGTCTGGCAATCCGACTGCCGAGCAATCACCGGCACGCCGTCCGCGCCCCGGTCGAATACGTCGGTGGGACAGACCTTCACGCAGACATCGCAGGCGATGCAGGCTGCTCCGCTGACCACTTCGATCATGCGACGGCCTCGGACGACAGCAGTCGGGGTGCCGTGGGATCGGCCGCCGTCCAGAGGGAATCGATTCCGCCCACCAGCATCCGGTGACCGGCGCGCGAGTCGGTATCGGGCAGATCCTCGCGTCGGTGCAGGCCGCGTGTCTCGGCACGGGCCAGCGATGCCGCCGTGATCCAGCGCGCCACGGCGACCAGTGCTACGGCCTGGCGGGGCTTGTAGGAATCACGGGGCGCGACGGGAGCGAGGCCGTCGGACAGTTGTTGCCAGAGAACGTCCAATGCCACCGCCGATTCCGCCAACCGCGCACCCGATTTCCGGTAACTCCGGGCAGGTGGCAGGACGTGTTCCTGCACCGCGCGGACCACATCGTCGACTGTGGGCGCCCCGACGGTTCCGGGTGGAATCGGCGGCGAGGCTGCGACAACCGCGGGTGTGCGGCCGCGGCCGAACTGCGCGGCGGCTCGTCCGGCTGAGGTGCCCGACGAGATGGCCCACGCCGCGTTGTGACTGCCGCCGCCGCTGACCGAACCGGTGATCAATTCCCGCGTCGCCACATCGCCTGCCGCGTAGAGTCCGGGAACCGTTGTCGCGCAACTAGTTCCGGTAATGCGCAGACCGCCCGTGCCGCGAACCGAGCCCTCGTACACCATCCGCAGCGGATAGGCGGTGGTGAACGGATCGATACCGGCCTTGTCCAAAGGCAGGAAGTAGTTCGGCTGGGCATCCCGCATGGCCTGCCGGGCGTGTTCAGGAGCGCGGTCCAGACGGGCGAACACCCGGTGGCCCTTCGCCAATTCGCGCTGCGCGTCCTGGCGGCCGCTCAGGCCGGGCGCACTCGGGAGTGGACGGCCGTGCTCGTCGTAGAAGCTGCCCCACTGAAGCATGCGGCCTTTGGTGTGGGTGCCCCATTCGGGAGCCAGCGCATAGGCGGTACAGAATTCCATCCCGGACAGTTGCGCACCGTGCTCGCCGGCCATCAGGAGTCCGTCGCCGGTGTTCACATTGGTCCCGAATGCGCCCGACAGAAACGCGGTTCCGCCGGTGGCCACGACCACGGCGCCCGCGGCGATCCGCCAGGGTCGGCCACCGTTCTGCCGTGCCGTACCGGCCGCCCCGCTGACCACCCCGTCGGTATCAGCGATCAGTTCAGTCGCAGGGTGATGATCGAGGATGTGAACTCCGCGCCGGTGTGCTCTGCGCCGCATCCGGCGCATGTACTCCGGGCCCTGCAGGCTACTGCGCAGCGGACGTCCGTCCGGTCCGGCAGGAAAGGGATAACCCCACTGGGTGAGGTCTTCGATCCGCTCCCAGGTGGTCTCCAGCACCCGGAACATCCAATCCGAATCGGTGAGCCCGCCGGCCGCGGCTTCACGTTCCCTGATCGACTCCTCTCGTCGCGGCCCCGGGCCGATCAGCCACAGGTTGTTGCCGCCCGCGGCCGTCGCCCCGCTGGTGCCGCAATATCCCTTGTCCACCAGGATTACCCGGGCCCCGGTCTCCACCGCCGAGATGGCCGCCCAGGTGGCGGCCGGTCCGCCGCCGATCACCAGAACGTCGGTGGACCGCTCATCGGGCGCGGTCATGCCCCACCTCCTCTTTGACGCCGAGTTCGTCGAGCAGTTCGCGGCGCAGTTCGTCGAAGCCGCCGGAACCTCGGGTACGAGGGAACGGCAACTCGACCCGACGATCCAGCGACACCTTGCCGCCGGACAGCACGACGACGCGGTCCGCGAGCAGGATCGCCTCGTCGACGTCGTGGGTCACGTGGAGGACCGCCATGTTCCGCCGCGACCACAGTTCGTGCAGCAGGCGGTACATCTTCAGCCGGGTGAGCGCGTCGAGCGCGCCGAAGGGTTCGTCCGGCAGCAGCAGATCGGGTTCGCGGACCAACGCGCGCGCCAGCGACACACGTTGTGCTTCCCCACCGGAAAGCGACAGCGGCCAAGCCTTCGCCTTGTCGGTCAGTCCCACCTCATCCAGTGCGGCCTGCCCGCGCGCGGTGCGGCTAGGGGTATCCGGACCGGAATCGCGCAGCGCGAACGTGACATTGGCCAAGGCTCGGCGCCAGGGCAGCAGTCGGGGACTCTGGAAGACCACCGCACGTGAGCGCGGGACGATCACCGAGCCGGTGATCGCGTCGTCGAGTCCCGCCATGGCTCTCAGTAGGGTGCTCTTACCGGATCCCGACCGCCCGAGCATGGCCACGAACTCGCCGTCGGCGATCTCCAGTTCGAGGTTGTCGAGCACCTGATGGGTGCCGAACGCCCTTCGCAGCCCGCTGATCTGGACGACCGTGGTCATACTGCCCTCACGAGACTCCGTTGAAGCCGTTGCGCCAGGACAGCAACAGCCGTTCGAGCGTCCGGACCAACGCATAGGACAGCAGGCCGGCGACTGCGTAGATCACGATCACCAGCAGGGAGACGTCGAACTGCAGATTCGTCTGCGCCCGGGACATCAGAAATCCGATGCCCTCGGTGGTATTGATCATCTCGGCGAAGATGAGGCTGAGCCACGCGCTGGAGAGTCCGAGCCGCAGGCCGACAAGGAAATTCGGCATGGCCCCGGGCAGGATCACCTGGGTGATCAAGGTGTGGCGCGGGGCTTCCACGGTGTGTGCCATCTCCACGAGTTGGCGATCGACCCCACGGATGCCGGAGTAGGTGTTGATATAGATCGCGATCGCAACGCCGGTGGTGATCAGCACGATCTTGGGTCCCTCGCCGATACCCATCCAGATGATCAGCAGCGGAGTGAGAGCGAAGTTCGGCACGGCCTTGAGGATCTGCATGGTCCAGTCGAGTAGATCCTCGCCACTGCGGGTGAGCCCGGCCAGCACTGCCAGCACCACGCCGATGACGATGCCCAGCACGGTGCCTGTCAGCACCCGGGTCGCCGACGCTCCGACGTGCAGCGCCAGTTGACCGTCCTCGAGCAGTCGCCACGCGGTGGCGGCAACCTCGGTGGGTGGCGGGAAGAGGTTACGGTCCAGCAGTCCGGTTGCCGACCCGACGGCCCACACCGCCAGGATGGTCAACGGGCCGATGAGCCGGCGAAGGGGACGGGGCAGTCGTGCCCAGATGCCCCGGCGCCGACCGCTCCCGGCGGCGACGTCGACCAGATCCGGGCCGGCCACCCCGGCGCGGGCGGTGGTGGCCGCAGTCGTCACGACTTCGCCCCGGCCCATTCCCGGACGGAGTATTCGTTGTCGAAGGATCCGTCGGCGTTCAGGAACCCATAGGCCGACGCCAACTGGTCGAGCCCGACCTCGGGAAAGGGCTCGGTGTTGAATTCCTCTGCACGGGTGGACTTCTGGACGTAGGCGAGCTCGGTGTCGTCGGTCTTGGCGACCCAGGTCAGGTAATCGTCGAAATGCTTGTTGATGTCGCTGTTGACCGCGGTGACGGCCTGCTGCCAGGCTTGGCGGAAGCCGGGGTGTGCGTCGGTGAACGACGACAGGGTGATGTTGGCGCCGGTGCTCCCGAGACCATGCTTGGACAGGCTGTCGATGATGGGGAAGCCCTTGTCCTGGAGTTCGATTGCGCTTGCCCCGGTCAGGATGGTGGCATCGATCTTTCCCGAGCTGAGGCCGGCGATGGATTCGGGCGTCGGCACATCTCGCACCGCGATCCTGCCGGTCAGTCCCGCCGCATCGATGAGTTGACGCGCGGCCCGGTCCCGGATGGTGCCCTGCGGGGCGGTGACGGACTTGTCGACCAGTCCGCTGATCTCGGTCGGGCCGCCCTTGGCGCCGACCAGCCAGGCGTCACCGTTGACCGAATCAAGGGACAGCAGAACTACTTTCGGGTCGCGGCTGCGGGCACGTAAGGCTGGATTGTCGCCGACGGCGGCGACGTCGATCGCGCCGGCGAACAACGCCGAGACCACGTCGCTGCCCGACTGGAAGAACGAGTACTCGATCTTGTCGACCCCAGCGGCCTTGAGTTGCTCGGACAGGATCCCTTGGCGGTCACCCCAACCGAGTGATCCGGCCGGTGTACCGGTTACCGAGGTCGCACCTATCCGCAAGGTGAAGCCATCGGACTTCTTGTCGGCGCCGCCGCAGGCGACGGCACTGATTGCCAGCGCGGCAGCGATCAGGATGCGTACCAATCGGCTGAACATGGACAAGGCCTCCGGAACGATGGTGTCTGCGCGGACGTGCGCGCGAAGTTGTCCCAGTAGACGTCGCTGTTCGAGTGCAGAGCGACCGTTTGGCTCAAGCTGACTGGAAGAGCGCTGTGAAACAAGGGCTATTAGGCGCGCGCCCACCGTGCCGTCGCCGGCACCAGCGCCAGCACGATCGCGGCGACCGGCAGCACCGGCATCGCGTACACCACGGGATGCAGCCGGGCGCCCGCGATGAACAGACAGCCGAAGATCAGCAGCCCGATGGCGGCGCCGACAACGATGAGCAGGCGACCCATCCGGTGGCGCAGCAGCAGCGCGATCAAGCCTCCGATTCCCGCGGCGGCGGAGATCGCGGTGAGGAATCCGATGGCCACGCAGAACAGCCGGTCGGTACGCCACCAGCCGGCTATCAGGTCGGTGGCGATGACGGTGGTGGCCCAGCCCGTCAGGATGCTCAGCACCGCGGCGGCGATCGCCGTGGCGGGCCCGGTGTCGCGGCGCGGCGGTACCGCGCGCGGAGTGGGCCTGGGGATGTAGCTGGTCTGTTCGGACTCGGCGGGGCTGCGGACGAACGTGGTGCGGTCGTCGCCGAGTGCGGGCGCGACGGCAGGAAACGAGCCGGTGGGGTTCCGGCGGATGATGCTGGTGCGGGGATCTTCGGGTGTGGCTTCGGGACTCACGTCATCCAACGTAGGTGCCGGGGCTAAGCCCCCGCTGAGCAAGCCACGGCACCGGGTCGATGCGGTTGCTGCCGTTGAGCAAGACTTCGAAGTGGCAGTGCGGGCCCGTGGAGTTGCCGCGGTTGCCGATGGTCGCGATCTGATCGCCGGCCATCACGCGCTGGCCCACCGAGACCAGCCAGGTGTTGACGTGCCCGTACAGGGTGACGGTGCCGTCGCTGTGGCGGATCTTGACCCACGCGCCGTAGCCGGCGGTCGGGCCGGCATCGACGACGGTGCCGTCTGAAACCGCCACGATGGGAGTGCCGATCGGTCCGGCGATGTCGATGCCTGCGTGCAGCACGCCCCAGCGGTAGCCGAAGCCCGACGTCCACACGCCCTTGGTCGGCATGACGAACAGCGGCCTGGACAGCCGGGCCTCGCGCTCGGCGCGCTCCTGGGCGAAGGCGGCGGCCTTGGTGATCTCCTCGGCGTGCACGGCGGAGCTGGCGGCCGGCTCGACGGTGACGATCTGCATGCCGTCCGAGGAGCCGGTGATGACGCCGCCGCTGATACCGGACTGGCCGGCGGTCAGCACGGTGTCCGACGCGGTGGTGGTCGAGTCGGCGGTGCTCAGGGTGTAGGCGCCCGAGGCGGTGGCGCCTGCGGCCATGGCGGCGATCAGGAGGCGGCTCTTCACGGCGCCCACGGTCTGCTTGCGGTGCGAGCCGCCACCGCGGCGATGTCCGCGGATGTCGATGATGTCGGTCTTTGCCAGACCGTCACTCAGATCGGTGTGGCTGTCGCGGTAGCCGCGTGTCCGGGGCTCGTCGGATTCGAACTCGGACGGCACCGCCAGGCGCAACGGCACCAGATCATCGGTGTCGTGCAGGTCGTCGAGCTCGGGGGCGGCGATGACACGCTGCTCCTTGTCGAAGGCCGAGCTGTCACGGAAATCGAGTTCGTGCAGGTCACCGAACTCGTTGAACGGGATGATGTCGGTGACTTCAGCGGCAGTCAGCGGGACTCGGCCGGAGTTGGACTGGGTGCGAGCACTCGTCGCGGTCCCCTTCTGGGGGCGGGGCGAACTGTGCTCAGGCAACCTGCGATGTCCTTCTTTTCGTGACCTTGCCGTGATCTGGACCAGTAGGCACGGTAACCAAACGCGGATGAGGGTGGCAACCTAAGTGGGTATTCCAACCAGGATTGTGAGCTGTATCACTGGCGGGCCCCGGTGAGATTTAGCACAACTCAGGTGGGCGATGCGGGTGGTCGGGTCGCGGGTCGATAAAGTGCCCAGCGAGCCGGTCTAGGCCCACACGCTGAATTGAAGTCAAACGTCAACGCAGACAGACAGGGATTTCTCAGAGCTCATGGATCTCTTCGAATATCAGGCGAAAGAGCTGTTCGCCAAGCACAACGTTCCCACCACCCCCGGCCGCGTCACCGATTCGGCCGACGATGCCAAGGCGATCGCTGAAGAGATCGGCAAGCCGGTCATGGTGAAGGCTCAGGTCAAGGTCGGCGGCCGCGGAAAGGCCGGCGGCGTGAAGTACGCGGCCACCCCCGAGGACGCTTTCACCCACGCCCAGAACATCCTCGGCCTCGACATCAAGGGCCACGTCGTCAAGAAGCTCCTCGTCGCCGAGGCCAGCGACATCGCCGAGGAGTACTACATCTCCTTCCTGCTCGACCGCTCCAACCGCACCTACCTGGCCATGTGCTCGGTGGAAGGCGGCATGGAGATCGAAGAGGTCGCCGCGACCAAGCCCGAACGCCTCGCCAAGGTGCCCGTCGACGCCGTCAAGGGTGTCGACCTCGCCTTCGCGCGCTCGATCGCCGAGCAGGGCCACCTGCCCGCCGAGGTGCTCGACGCCGCGGCCGTGACCATCCAGAAGCTCTGGGAGGTCTTCGTCGGCGAGGACGCCACCCTGGTCGAGGTCAACCCGCTGGTGCGCACGCCCGACGATCAGATCCTGGCGCTGGACGGCAAGGTCACCCTGGACGCCAACGCGGACTTCCGGCAGCCCGGCCACGCCGAGTTCGAGGACAAGGACGCCACCGATCCCCTCGAGCTCAAGGCCAAGGAGAACGACCTCAACTACGTCAAGCTCGACGGCGAGGTCGGCATCATCGGTAACGGCGCCGGGCTGGTCATGTCGACCCTGGACGTCGTCGCCTACGCGGGCGAGCGCCACGGCAACGTGAAGCCGGCCAACTTCCTCGACATCGGCGGTGGCGCCTCGGCCGAGGTGATGGCCGCCGGGCTCGACGTGATCCTGGGCGACAGCCAGGTCAAGAGCGTCTTCGTGAATGTGTTCGGTGGCATCACCGCGTGCGACGCGGTGGCCAACGGCATCGTCGGTGCACTCAAGAAGCTCGGCGACAGCGCCAACAAGCCGCTCGTCGTCCGCCTGGACGGCAACAACGTCGAAGAGGGTCGCCGCATCCTCGACGAGGCCAACCACCCCCTGGTCATCCAGGCCGAGACCATGGACGCCGGGGCCGACAAGGCCGCCGAGCTGGCCAACAAGTAAGGGAGCCGAACAAAGATGTCTATCTTCCTCAACAAAGACAGCAAGGTCATCGTCCAGGGCATCACCGGCGGCGAAGGCACCAAGCACACCAAGCTGATGCTCAAGGCCGGCACCCAGGTCGTCGGTGGCGTCAACGCGCGTAAGGCAGGCACGACCGTCGCCCATGTCGACAAAGACGGCAACGACATCGAACTGCCGGTGTTCGGTTCGGTGGCCGAGGCCATCAAGGAGACCGGCGCCGACGTGTCGATCGCCTTCGTGCCGCCGGCGTTCTCCAAGGACGCCATCATCGAGGCCATCGACGCCGAGATCCCGCTGCTGGTCGTCATCACCGAGGGAATCCCGGTGCAGGACAGTGCGTATGCGTGGGCCTACAACGTCGAGAAGGGTGAGAAGACCCGGATCATCGGCCCGAACTGTCCCGGCATCATCACCCCCGGTGAGTCGCTGGTCGGCATCACGCCGAACAACATCACCGGCAAGGGCCCGATCGGACTGGTCTCCAAGTCCGGCACCCTGACCTACCAGATGATGTACGAACTGCGCGATCTCGGCTTTTCCACGGCCATCGGCATCGGCGGCGACCCGGTCATCGGTACCACCCACATCGACGCCATCGAGGCGTTCGAGAAGGATCCCGAGACGAAGCTGATCGTGATGATCGGCGAGATCGGTGGCGACGCCGAAGAGAAGGCCGCCGCCTACATCAAGGCCAACGTCACCAAGCCGGTCGTCGGCTACGTCGCGGGCTTCACCGCTCCCGAGGGCAAGACGATGGGCCACGCCGGCGCCATCGTGTCCGACGGTGCCGGCACCGCGGCCGGTAAGCAGGAGGCCCTGGAGGCAGCCGGCGTGAAGGTCGGCAAGACCCCGTCGGAGACCGCAGCCAAGGCTCGCGAGCTGCTCGCCAATCTGTAAGTCGTTCTGACGGAAAGGCCCCCGCCACGCGCGGGGGCCTTTTCGTTTCTACAGGTGCTCGGCCAGGAAGCGTTCGACGGCGTGGTACATGTCGATCTGGTTGTCCGGGTTGAGGAATCCGTGTCCCTCATCGGCCTTGACCATGTATTCGACCTCGACGCCACGGTCCCGCAGGGCGGCCACCATGTTGTCGGATTCGGCCTGCACCACCCGGGAGTCGTTGGCGCCCTGCACCACCAGCAGTGGGGTGCGGATCTGGTCGACCTTGGTGATCGGCGAGCGGGCCAGCATGTCGGCTTCCTGCTCCGGGTCCGACGGGTCGCCGACGTAGAGATGCCAGTTGCTCGCCAGGAACGGCCGCGCGACGGTCGGCAGGGTGCGCATGAAGTTGGGCAGGCTGGAGATGCCGACGTAGTCGATGGCCGCGGCGAAGACATCCGGGGTAAACGTCACGCCGACCAGGCTGGCGTAGCCACCGTAGGAGCCGCCGAAGATCGCCACCCGGTCCTTGTCGGCAATGCGTTGTTGCACAGCCCAGTTCACCGCATCGATCAGGTCATCGTGCATCTTGCCCGCGAATTCACCGATGGCGGCTTTGACGAACGCCTTGCCGTAGCCCGTCGATCCGCGGAAGTTGACCTGTAGCACCGCATATCCGCGATTGGCGAGCAACTGCACATCGGGCTGAAAGGTCCAGCAGTCGCGCGCCCACGGACCGCCGTGCACCAACAGGACCAGGGGTAGGTCCTTCGGCTCGACGCCCACCGGGAGGGTGAGATACGAGTGCAGGGCCAGGCCGTCGCGCGAGGGGATGGTCACGGGCGTCATCGGCGCGAGGGCGTCCGGGTCCAGGTGTGGGTAGGGGCGGAAGAGTAGTCGGCTCTCGCCGGTGGCATGGTCGTAAAGGTAAGTGGCCCAAGGGTCGCGATCGTGGGTGAAGCTCACCACCCAGCGCCGGCCGTCGGCGTCGCAGGACAGCGCGGCCAGATCGCCGTCGGAGAGCCCGGCCAGGTGGTCCAGCACCTCGGCGAATTCCGGGTCCAGTGCATGGATCACCTGACGCTCCCCGTAGTACCGGGCGCCGATCAGTTCGCCCGTGCGGGAACTGAGGATCAGCGGCGAGGGCAGCATCATCTGGGAAGCGAGATCGAGGGTGGGGTGGCTGTCCACTTCGGTCTCGGCACCGGTGGTCACGTCGACGCGCACCAGGCGGGTGCGGTCGGAGCCTTCGTTGGATCCCAGCCACAGACCGGTGCCGTCGGGCGTGACGGCGATGGGGTGGATGCCCAGCGGGAAGTCGGTGCCGTCATAGATCTTGATGCTGCGCAACGACTTCGCGGCCTTGTCCCAGTGCGACAGCTCGACATCGCCGTCGGCGGTGAGCACGGAGGTGAACAGGTCGCCCTCCTCGCTGCACAACCAGCTGATGACATTGCCGGGGTTCTCCGCCAGCAACGTCAGCTCGCCGGAGGCGATGTCGAGTTCGTAGGCGTCGAACAGTTCGGCATTGCGCTTGTTGAGTTGGACGACGGCCTTTCCGGGGCGGCCCTTGAGGAGGTCGAAATCGGCCCTGGTGCCCGGGAACGGTGTCAGGTCGACCGCCGGTGCTTCCGGGTCCTGGAGATCGACGCGATAGACATGCCAGTGTTCGTCGCCGCCGGTGTCCTGCATGTACAACAGCCACCGCGAATCATGGGTCCACCGGTAGATGTAGACACTGCGGGTGTCATCGGCCGTCACGCAGCGGGCGGATTCCCCGGAATCGAGCTCCTGCACCCACACGTTGAGCCGGTTCTTCCACGGTGCGAGGTAGGCGATCCGGGTGCCGTCCGGCGAGATGCTCGCCGCCGTGCGCTCGGGCGGGCTGAAGAACTCCTCGACGGTGATCGTCTCGGGTCGCATGGTGTTCCTTTCTCGGGACGTGCTTGTTCGACGGGCCTGCCGTGTGCGGGGCCCGTGGTGTATTCGGTTGGGGGAGTGGGTGTCAGCGCACCACAGGACCACCGAGGCGGCCGTCGGTTGCCTCCCGGATGGCGCGGTCGATCAGTGCGTACGCCTCGTCCTGGCTGACTTTCTTTCCCTCGACGATCACCGCGCGGCCGACGTCCTCGTCGATGACGCGGAAGGCGCCGGTGACGGTGGCGGCGCAGAGTCGCACCGTCAGGTCGTCGGCCGGCAGGTCCAGCCTGTCGGCGATCACGGGGATCAGGCCGCGCTCCATCTCGTCGTGCACCATCAGGTAGGCGGTCCGCAGTGCCGGGTCGCTGCCGGACATGGTCGCGATCCGCAAAGCGGCGACCTCGTCGGAAATGTCCTGCGGTGACAGCGGATAGGCGACGGCCTCCGCCGCGAGATGTTCGATGAGGGACAACTCGTGCGGCCACCGGTGCGCCGAGGCGAGGAATCGCTCCAATGACTTCGCCAGCAGCGGCTCGACGCAGCTCTCCTTGGAACGGAAGTACCGCCAGATGGTTCTGGTGGAAAGTCCTGCAGCAGAAGCGATATCGTCACCGCTGGTCGCGGCGACGCCGCGCTCCCAGAAGAGGGCGGCCGCATGTCTGGATACGGCCAGGCGGGCCTGCGCCTGCTTGTCGCTGATCCCGACCACCCCCTTGTCTGTCACTTAGTGACATCACCACTGTGACACTAAGTGACAGGTTCGTCAAGGAGTCGGCAGGCCTTCGCGGTAGCGCAGCACATGCCGGACCATCGGCTCGGTGAGGTCATACCAGGTGGCCCGCTTGTCTCCGGTCTCGGATTTGGCAGCCGCCACCCAGCGGGCCGTGACCAGGCGGCCCAGCGCGGCCGAGGCCGTTTGATTCGAAATCCCGACTGCGGCAGCAAGATCGGAAACAGTCCGGGGGCCGTCGCCGCGCGCGATCTCGACGACGAGGCGTTGTTCGCCGACCGGCAGCCGCCACAGGCGTTCCTGGTACGCGGGCGAGAGCCGGTCCAGCAAGGCCGTCACCACGGGTGTCACGGCCTGCAGTCTGTCCCGGTCGGCGACGTCGGCGACCATGCGCCATACCCGCGGCGCCCCGCCGGCCAGGGACGCGATCTCGGCGACCCGGCGCAGCCCATCGGTTGATTCCACGTAACTCGCCAACGCATCGTCGCCGCGCTCACGCGCCACCCGGGCGATGATCCGGGCACCGTCGGCGGCAGCCAACTCGGCGAGTTCCTCGATGATGAAGGACCCGTACCAGGGTCGGCTGCGCGATGACACCCCAGGAAACAGTTCCGGCGCTGTCGCCAGAATCGTTACTGCGGTGGATGTTTCGATCCAGGCCCGCAGGCTGCCCTGCCCGGCCTCGCCGATCGCGTCGAACACCCGGTCCAGATTCTCGATGACGGCGAGCACCATCCTGCCGTCGGCGATGTCGAGGATGGCACGTTCTAGCGCAACCACGTCGTCGCGGGCGTGCTTGGTGCCCGGTTCGTGTGCGCGCAGCAATTCGACCAGCAGGTCGGCGTAGCTGCCGATGGCCAGCGCGTCCTCGGGGATGACAAGGGGCAGAATGGTTTCGGCGTGTTCTGCCAGGGTGCGAAGCAGGGTGACCCGCACCGTGTGTGTCTTGCCGCTGCCGCGGGCTCCGACGATCAGGGTGTGCGGGCGGGACCCGTCGGTCGAGGCGGTGCCGAGGCGCTGGACGAGTCGCGACAACAGGGCGTCCCGGCCGACCGTGCGGGCGTCGAGGTCGGCGGCGTCGGCGGTGCCCGGGCTGTACAGGGGAGCGCTCATCGTCACGTCATCGCCTCAACGCCAGCCAGGCGCGCCGCACCAGTCCGGACGCGAATGCGTCGTCGTCGCCGTGGCGGCGCAGGTAGTGGTCCTGCTCCAGACGCTCGATGAACGACACCAGCCGGTCGCGCTCCCGCACGGGTGACCCCTCGCTGCTGAGCAGTTGCAGAACTGCTCTGACGCCCAACGGTTCCGGGGTGTGGGCGTAGATGTCCAGTAACCCGGCGATGGCCGGCGCGTCGTCGCCGTAGTAATGGCGCAACCGGTCCCGATAGTGCCGCAGATCCCACGGATCGTGTGGGTCCGTGATGGCCGCGTCGAGAAGAAGGGGAATGCGTTCGGCACTGACCGGCTCGCCGATTCGGGCGGCCGCGGCCACCAGATGCTGAATGTAATAGGGCACATTCTCGGCCGCGGTGGCGACGGCCGCGGCAACCGCGTGCGCGTCGGTGGTGTTCACTTGGGCGCCCAGCAGCAGGCACTCGGCCAGATAGGTGGCGTGGTCGTGCCGGATCGGCCCGACCGTGACCTTGCGGATGTCGTTGACCGAACTCAGGGCTTCACCGGACACGTGGTGGAAGCCGATCGATCCCGACAGCACCGTGGCCAACCGGCCGGCGTGGTCCTGGCGCAGCCGGCGGAGCAGATGCAGGAAACCGTCTCCGCCGCCGGCCTTCTCGCGCTCAAGATTCCGGGCCAGCACGGTGACCTCGTCGATGAACAACACCAGTGGCCCGCCGCCGGTGCGAGCGACCGCGCGTTGCAGCAGGTCGTCGAGCGCGGCTTCGGCGCGGGCACGTTCGAACCGCACCGGGCCGGTACCGAAGGCGATCTTCCAGCGGTCGACCTCTTGGCGCAGCGTGGTGTCGAGCCGGCCGAGTTCGCCCGCAAGGGCGGAGATGAACTCGGCGTAGGACTGCCGCTCGGCGCTGACCGAGATGACGGTCAGCCCGCTCTGGCGTGCGGTGTGCGCGACGAGGCGGGACAACGACGTCTTACCGTGCCTGCGGTCGCCGACCAGGGCGGCGCCGCCGTCCGGCAGGCTCGCCAGGATTTCCTGCTGTTCGCGAACCCGGCCGACGACGTTTTCCGGTGGCACGACACCGCCCACCACCAGGGACATCGGTCGGACGGGCCAGGTCATGAGCCGAGTTTACGTCCATATTGATGTACGTTGGAATGGACGTACATCAATTGTGATGTATAAACGGGATTGTCAGCCGTAGTCGCGCAATGTCATCACCGCGCCGATACAGGCTCCGGCCGCGGCGGCGACGTAGATCAGGGCCGATAACCACACCGTGTGCACCGAGGCGGCCAGCCAGCAGGACAGAAAGGCCGCCAGCATCAGGCACGCGCCGTAGAACGGGGTCCGCTGGGGGTGGTCGCCTCGTGCCATGGATGAGGGATACCCGATTTGCGAAATTGGAACGTGTTCCGATTTTCCATTAGCCTGGCGAATTAACACGCGTCAGGAGATTTGCCATGGTCGATCCACGCACCCCCGTCATCGTCGGCGTCGGACAGTTCACCGAACGCCTGGGCGACTCCGGCTACCGCGGGATGTCCTCGGTCGACCTGGCTGCCGCCGCCGTGCAGGCCGCGCTGGAGAACACCGACGCCGACGCTGCAACTGTCGCCCGATCGATCGACGTGTTCGTCGGGCTCCGGCAGTTCGAGATCTGCACCCCGTTCTCGGAGGCGCCGCTGGGCTGTTCGGACAATTACGTGCGCTCGGTCGCGGCACGGATCGGTGCCGACCCGGCCCGCGCCGTGCTCGAACCGTTGGGTGGCCACGGATCGCAGAAGGTGGTGACGGAGTTCGCGGGTGCCATCGCCGCCGGCGATGCCGAGGTGGTGCTGGTGCTGGGGTCCGAGAACGGCTCGACGCTGCGGTACTTCTCCGACCGCGACGACAAGCCGGATCATTCCGAACAGGTCGGTGGCCAGCTGGAGGACCGCGGGTACGGATTCGACCAGTACATGAACGAGTACACCGCCACCCACGGCCTCACGGGTGCACCGGTGCAGTACGGGTTGCTGGACAACGCGCGGCGGGCCCGGCTGGGCATGTCGGTCGCCGACTACCGGCAGGCGATGGCCGAATTGTTCGCGCCGTTCTCCAAGGTCGCCGCCAAGAACCCGTACTCGTCCGCGCCGACCGAACGTTCTGCCGACGAGCTGGCGACCGTCACGGCGGCCAATCGGATGATCTGCGATCCGTACCCGCGCCTGATGGTGGCCCGCGATCAGGTGAACCAGGGTGCCGCGATCCTGTTGATGTCGGTGGCGGCGGCCCAGCGTCTCGCGGTGCCCGAGGAGAATTGGGTCTACCTGCGCGGGCACGCCGATCTGGTCGAGCAATCGCTGTTGGACCGGGTGGATCTGAGCACCAGCGCATCCGCGGAACTGGCTGTGGCCGAGGCGCTTCGAGTTGCCGGCGTCGGGCTGGCGGATGTGTCCACCTTCGATCTGTACAGCTGCTTCCCCTTCCCGGTGTTCACCGTGTGCGACACGGCAGGGCTGGCCACCGATGATCCGCGGGGGCTGACGCTGACCGGTGGTCTGCCGTTCTTCGGTGGTCCGGGAAACAGTTATTCACTGCACGGAATCGTCGAGACCGTCCACGAGATGAGGGACAGGCCAGGCCAGTTCGGACTGGTAGGCGCCAACGGCGGTGTGATGAGCAAGTATTCGGTCGGGGTCTACTCCGCCGAACCGGCCGACTGGGTGGCCGATCACAGCCGCGACCTGCAGTCGCAGATCGACGCTCTGCCGACGGTCGCCGTCACCCGCCATCCCGACGGAATCGGCACCATCGAGACGTACTCCGTGCGCTACGACTGGACGCCGGCCACCGGGATCATCATCGGCCGTCTGGATGCGGACGGATCGCGCTTCATGGCGACGAGCACGGACGAGGAGCTGGTGGCTCTGCTCTCCGAGGGAGACCCACTCGGCGCCCGGATTTCGGTACGATCGACCGAGAAGGGCAACCGCGCGACGCTGGCCTAGAGGCCAGCAAACCCGAACTCGCGGCGGCGCCGACGCCACCGTTCTATGCGTCGGCCGTAATGCCGAATTACATTCTCGCTGATCCGAATTCGGTCAGGTCAACAGGAATCGATCATGCAGCGCCGCCAGCAGCCGGCGTGCCTCGTCGACGCGGGCGTGCTGGCGGGTCAAGCCGTCCGGGCGCCTGGCGTCGGCCGGGTGGCTGCGCTTCCATTTCTCCTCGGCCGCCACCGCATAGGCGCTCAATTCGGCGATCTCGGCCTCCAGCAGGGCCACGAAAAGGCGGGCCTGCGCGGCGTCGGCCGTGCCGGGATGCGATCTCCTGGCGGGCACGAGTACCGGCCGGGTGGGGATGCGGTATTCGTATTCGTCCGAGAGTGGGGCGACTGACATGGATGCATCGTTGGGTCTGAACCGGTGAATGTGCTGTGGGTTGTGCCATGTCGTCGTCGATCGACGTTCACCCGAAGGTCACCGGAAAGACGGCCGGACGCTACCTTCTGATAGGTCCAGCAAACCTACGGATCGACGGGATAGCGGCTCTGGATCGCGATTCGGTTCCAGGCGTTGATGACGGCGGCCGGCCACTCGACCGCGGAGATCTCGTCGTTCGTCAGATGCGCGGCCGCGTTCTCTTACGTCGCATCGGGCACCTACCGCGATCCGATCGGCCGACTCACCGTCGGCCGCGGCGTCCTTCGCGTGCATCCGTACGCAGAACGCGCAGTGGTCGAGCTGCGAGGCCCGCAGGCGCAGCAGGTGGCACGCTTCAGACGAGGGCGGCGAGCTTGCCCGCGAGGCGCTCGACGTAGGCGCCGACCTCGGCCTCGGATTTGTCCGGGAGGCCGAACAGTACTTCGGTGACACCGAGGTCGCGCCAGTGTGCCAGTTTGTCGGCGTCCGGCTTGAAGTCGAGGGCGACGATCTGGGGTGCACCGTCGCGGCCCGCCGCGGCCCAGGTGTCCTGCAGCAGCTTCACCGGCGCGTCGATGTCGAAGTCGCGCGGCGTGGTGATCCAGCCGTCGGCAGACTTCGCGATCCACTTGAAGTTCTTCTCGTTGCCCGCGGCGCCCACGAGGATCGGGATATGCGACTGCACCGGCTTCGGCCACGCCCAGCTGGGGCCGAAGTTCACGAATTCGCCGTCGTACTCGGCTTCCTCCTGGGTCCAGAGCGCGCGCATGGCCTCCAGGTATTCGCGCAGCATGGTCCGGCGCCGGCCCGGGGGCACCTTGTGGTCTGCGAGTTCGTCTGTGTTCCAGCCGAATCCGACACCCAGGCTGACCCGGCCGCCGGACAGGTGGTCCAGCGTGGCGATCGACTTGGCCAGCGTGATGGGGTCGTGTTCGACGGGCAGGGCCACCGCGGTCGATAACCGGACCCGTTCGGTCACCGCGGCCACGCCACCGAGGGAGACCCACGGATCCAGCGTGCGCATGTAGCGGTCGTCGGGCAGCGTCTCGTCGCCGGTGGTCGGGTGCGCGGCCTGCCGCTTGATCGGGATATGCGTGTGCTCGGGCACGTAGAACGTGGTGAAACCGTGATCATCGGCGAGCTTGCCGGCGGCTGCCGGGGCGATACCGCGGTCGCTGGTGAAGAGTACGAGCCCATAGTCCATGGCGAGAATTAGAACGTGTTCTAGTCCGAAGGGCAAGGCCGGGGTGCCACCTGTCGCGGGCATGACCGCAGGAAGGGTGCGTGCGAAGCGTTGCGGGCAGGTCCCCGGGGGAGCCGGAATTGGACGCGACGGCGTCGCGTGCCGCGGCCGAAGTTCTCAGGATCAGCCAGATCCATACCCGTGACGGGGGGGCGCGACCCGGCTGGAATCAGCCGTCATGAGCACTGAACGGATTGCCGATCACGTCAAGTTCGCCTACTGGGTGCCCAATGTCAGTGGTGGTTTGGTGACCAGTGATATCGAGCAGCGCACGGACTGGAATTACGAGTACAACAAGAAGCTGGCGCAGACCGCGGAGAACAACGGGTTCGAGTACGCGTTGTCGCAGGTGCGGTACGAGGCTTCTTATGGTGCGGAGTTCCAGCACGAGTCGACGAGTTTTTCGTTGGCGTTGTTGTTGGCCACGGAGCGGTTGAAGGTGATCGCTGCGGTGCACCCGGGGTTGTGGCAGCCGGCGGTGCTGGCCAAGTTGGGTGCGACCGCTGATCATCTGTCGAACGGGCGGTTCGCGGTCAATGTGGTGTCGGGGTGGTTCAAGGATGAATTCACCCATCTGGGGGAGCCGTGGCTGGAGCATGATGAGCGGTATCGGCGTAGTGCGGAGTTCCTGCAGGTGCTGCGCAAGATCTGGACCGAGGATGACGTCGATTTCCGTGGTGACTTTTACCGGATCCACGACTTCACGTTGAAGCCCAAGCCGCTGAATACGCCCGAGCGCCCCAATCCGGAGTTGTTCCAGGGCGGTAACTCCACGGCGGCGCGGCGCAACGGTGGTCTGTACTCGGATTGGTATTTCTCCAACGGTAAGGACTACGCGGGGTTGACCGAGCAGGTCGTCGAGGTGCGCGACCATGCCCGCGGGGTCAACCGTGAGGTCAAGTTCGGGCTCAACGGGTTCATCATCGCCCGCGACACCGAGAAAGAAGCACG
>JAHFVC010000391.1 GCA_023264765.1 Mycobacterium sp.
TCGGCGATCCCGTAGACGAAGTTGACCGTGCCGTCGATGGGGTCGATGACCCAGACCGGCCGGCCCGGCTCGAAGTCAGCCGAACCACCCTCCTCCTCGCCGAGCACCTGATCATCAGGGCGCAGTACCGCGAGCCGGTCCCGGATCAGTCGTTCGGTTTCGGTGTCCACGACGGTCACCGGGTCGGTCGGTGTGCTCTTGGAGCGCACGGACGCCGCGGCGGTGGCCGCGCTGGCAAAGGCCTCACTACGGCGACGCCGCACGAAAGCGGCGGCCTCGGTGGCCAATTGCTCGGCCACCGCACGCAAAGTCAGCGGATCGCACTTGTCGGTTTCCACCCGACCATCGCAACACAGCGCGAGCCAGGGCACTAATGTGTGTGACGCGTCGCATCCGCCGTCCCGTGAGGAGCGCTCATGACCGACACTGAAGCCAGCCCCCAACGCCGCGGATTCGGCGTCGACGTGGGCGGTAGCGGCATCAAGGGCGGGATCGTCGACCTCGACACCGGAGCGCTCATCGGCGATCGCTACAAGCTTCTGACGCCGCAGCCCTCGACCCCGGAGGCCGTCGCCAAGACGGTGGCGGCGGTGGTCCGTGAATTCGGGTGGACGGGACCGCTCGGCGTGACCTACCCCGGCGTGGTCACCGACGGGATCGTGCGCACCGCCGCGAACGTCGACAAGGGCTGGATCGGCACCAACGCGGCCGAGATCATCGGCAACGAGCTCGGCGGGCAGGCCGTCTCGGTACTCAACGACGCCGACGCCGCCGGACTCGCCGAGGAACGCTTCGGCGCAGGCAAGGACAACACCGGCGTCATCGTGCTGCTGACCTTTGGTACCGGCATCGGCTCGGCAGTGATCCACAACGGCGTGCTCCTGCCCAACACGGAGTTCGGCCACCTGGAGGTCGACGGCAAAGAGGCCGAGCACCGGGCCGCTTCCTCGGTCAAGGAGCGCAAGGAGTGGAGCTACGAACGCTGGAGCCAGGAGGTCACCAAGGTGCTGGTGGCCGTCGAGAATGCGATCTGGCCGGACCTGTTCATCGCGGGTGGCGGCATCAGCCGCAAGGCGGACAAGTGGATCCCGCTGCTGAAGAACCGCACCCCGGTGGTGGCTGCGGCCCTGCAGAACGAGGCCGGGATCGTCGGCGCCGCGCTGGCCGCGCACACGGCCCACGGCACCGATTGACACGACGCGCGCAAAAGCGCAAATTTGGCGCACGACGCAGCCTTATCTCACACTGTCGTTACAATGGTCAACGGCGGCCGCCTACCGAAATAGCGGCGGGTTTCCGAGCAGAGATCATCGCCAATATTCGACACAGCCGCTTTTCGGTGTTGCCTGCGTGCGCACCGGAATCCGCACGACCGAAAGGGTGTACGTGGCAGCGACAAAAGCAAGCCCGGCAACCGACGAGCCGGTGAAGCGCACCGCCGCCAAGACTCCTGCGAAGAAGGCTCCCGCCAAGGCCGCAGCCGCCAAGGCTCCCGCAAAGCGCGCCACCAAGGCCCCTGCCAAGAAAGCCGCCGCGAAGGTGGCAGGCAAGGCCGATGGCGACGCCGAGGCCGTCGACCTCGGTGACGACCTGGAGAACGACGACCTCGAGGTGGAGCCCGGCGACGACCTCGAGGTCGAAGACGTCGAGATCGACGACGACCTCGAGACCGACGACGCCGAGGAGAGCACCGACGACGGCGATGACGGTGATGAGGCCGACAGCTCGATCGTCATCGTCGAAGCGGCCACCGACGCCAAACCCGCCGCGAAGGCCGCCGAAGAAGAGCACCCCGAGCCAACCGAGAAGGACAAGGCGTCCGGTGACTTCGTCTGGGACGAGGAAGAATCCGAGGCCCTGCGCCAGGCCCGCAAGGATGCCGAACTCACGGCATCCGCCGACTCGGTGCGCGCCTACCTCAAGCAGATCGGCAAGGTCGCGCTGCTCAACGCCGAGGAAGAGGTCGAGCTCGCCAAGCGCATCGAGGCCGGGCTGTACTGCACCCAGCTGATGGTCGAGTTCGTCGAGAAGGGCGAGAAGCTCACCACCGCGCAGCGCCGTGACTACCAGTGGATCTGCCGTGACGGCGACCGCGCCAAGAACCACCTGCTGGAGGCCAACCTCCGACTCGTGGTGTCGCTGGCCAAGCGCTACACGGGCCGCGGTATGGCTTTCCTGGACCTCATCCAGGAAGGCAACCTGGGCCTGATCCGTGCGGTCGAGAAGTTCGACTACACCAAGGGCTACAAGTTCTCCACGTACGCCACCTGGTGGATCCGGCAGGCCATCACCCGCGCGATGGCCGACCAGGCCCGCACCATCCGTATCCCGGTGCACATGGTCGAGGTCATCAACAAGCTCGGCCGCATCCAGCGCGAACTGCTCCAGGACCTGGGCCGCGAGCCCACGCCCGAAGAGCTCGCCAAGGAAATGGACATCACGCCCGAGAAGGTGCTGGAGATCCAGCAGTACGCGCGTGAACCGATCTCCCTGGACCAGACCATCGGCGACGAGGGTGACAGCCAGCTCGGCGACTTCATCGAGGATTCCGAGGCCGTGGTGGCCGTGGACGCGGTGAGCTTCACCCTGCTGCAGGATCAGCTGCAGTCGGTGCTGGAGACGCTGTCCGAGCGTGAGGCCGGTGTGGTCCGGCTGCGCTTCGGCCTGACCGACGGTCAGCCCCGCACCCTCGACGAAATCGGCCAGGTCTACGGCGTGACGCGTGAGCGCATCCGTCAGATCGAGAGCAAGACGATGAGCAAGCTGCGCCACCCGAGCCGCTCACAGGTGCTGCGCGACTACCTGGACTAGACACGTCGTGCCGAGCGTCGATCGCCAGCAGCCCCTCGCCGAGGCGCTGCTGGCGATTTCGTCTGAATGCTTCACCGCGATGGCCGATATCCTCACCGTGCTCGGCGATGACCTCGCCAACCGCCGGCCCGATCTCCCGGGCGCGAACAGTTGCTACGCGGTGGTGAACCACTGCATCGGAGTGGTGGACTATTGGGCGGGTTCTTTCATTGCGGGGCAGCGGATTCCGCGTGACCGTGACGCCGAGTTCACCGCTGCCGGGCAGGTCGAGGAGCTACTCGCCCGCCTGACCGCACTGCAGCAGCGACTCCCGGCCTGGGTGCAGGTGGCACTCACCGAAGGCATCCGCGATCGCGACCTCGCCGACGGGGTGCGCGGGGGCACCACCCGGACGTCGGTGCTGGCCACCGCGACGCCCGAATGGACGCTGCTGCACATACTCCACGACATCGCCCAACACGTCGGGCAGATGGAGATCACCCGGGACCTGTTGCTCAACGACTCGTGAGTCAGACGTCGAAGATCGTCTGACCGGTGGGACCGATGGCGGAGATGTAGATCGGCCCCAGCGCAAAGGGCACGTAGCCGGTGTTCATGTAGTCGTCCGAGGTGACCGTCGGCCGGTTGGTGGACGACGTCTTGTAGCTGTACAGCAACGTCTGCCCGTCACCGGTGTAGACCTTGATCACCGTGCCGGCGGGCACGCTGGACGCACCACCCACCAACGTCGACGGAATGGTCCCGTAGACACCGCCGGAGTCGATGGCCGCGCTCACCTGGGTGAGCGTGCCGTTGCCCACCTGCACCATCAGGATGGTCCACGGCGATCCCGACACCGTCGTCAGAGCAGTCAACGGGTTGGGCCCGAATTCCAGCAGACCGTGCTGCTCATCGATCAGCACCCCGTAGTTCAGATAACCGGGCAGCGCGGTGATCACCGAACTGGGGCCCGGCCCATACGAATTCGGCCCGATGCCGAGAATACCGACCACGCCGTTACGCGACGCGAACGAGGCGAACGCCGACTGCGAGGCGGCACTGACGATGTCGACCGAGGTTGGCCCCGAGACGACGCCGTTGCCGAAATCCACTGTGGTCGTGTAGGTGTCGAAGGTGTAGCTCAGACCGCCGGAGTAGCCGCTGGCGCCCGATCCCGTGGATGTACCCAGATCATGTTGTGTCCCCACGTATTTGGACGTGATGACCAGACCCTCGGACCCCGTGTCGACCAGTACGGGCACCCGCTTGCCGCCGTTGATGGAGACGTAGACCACCGGCTCGGTGCCGTAGACCATCTTCAGCGCCACCGAGACGTTGACCTCCCCGGAGACCGGCACCGTGACCGTCTGCGCTGTCGTCGCCAGACCGTTGGTGGCGCCGATGGTGAAGGTGTCGGCGGTGTCGGTGTACCCGGCGGCCAGGCGTGCGGCGATGCCCGGGGTGTAGGTGAACGTACCCTTCGAGGTCACCGTGACGGTGCCGTCGACAGGTGCGGTGATCACGCTGTACGTCAGGGCTTTTCCGGACGGATCCGTGTAGGTGAACGATCCGGTGACCACGCCAGTCGTCTCATCGGGCGAACCGACGGTCACCGTTCCCGCCACGGGCGTGTCGACTCCGCTGGTGACCGAGACGACCGACACCGCGTCGGCGCCGTCGGAGACGTAGAGGGTGGCGCCGGGGCCTGCCACGAGCGCGTCGACGGTCACACCGAGCTTGGTGGTGATGACGCTGTTGTTGGTCATCGAGATCACCGACAGGGAATCGCCACCGGCGTCGCTGACGTAGAGCGCGCTGCCGTCGGGGCTGAACGCCAATCCGACGGGGGCGCTGCCCACCTTGATGGTCTTGGTGACGGCACGCGTCGCCGGGTTGATGATCGACACGGTGTTGGAACCTGCGTTGGCGACGAAGAGCCGGCTTCCATCGAGCTTGAACGCGAGTGCCGACGGCGTCTTGCCCACCTTGATGGTCTTGGTCACCATGCCCGTGGCGGTGTCGACCACCGAGATGGTGTTCGAGCCCGCGTTGGCGACGTAGAGCCGGCTGCCGTCGGCACTGACCAACAGCGCCGCGGGATTGCTTCCGACAGTGATGGTTCCGGTGACCGTCTTGCTCGCGGTGTCGATGACCGACACGGTATCGGCGCCACTGTCGGCGACGTACACCGTGGCGCCACTGGCGTCCATCGCGACGGCGCCCGGCGTACCGCCGACCGTGATCGTCGTGGTCACCGCGCCGGTGACCGCCGAGACCGTGCCTGCGCCCGAATCGGTGACGTAGACCGTCTTTCCGTCCGGGCTGACCGCCCCGGTCAATGCCAGTGGTGCGCTGTCCGAACCGATCGAGCCGGTGACTGCGAGCACGGCCGGTGCGACCGTCACGGTGACGGTCTCGGCCGTGGAGGTGATCGAGTTGGTGGCGGTGACGACGAACGTGTCCGTGACCGGTTTGACCGAGACGCCCGCGGCCAGGCGCGCCGCCGCGGTCGGGGTGTAGGTGAATTCACCGGACGCCGCGTCGAGGGTGAGCGTGCCCTTGGTGGTGGCCGTGCTCACCGTGTAGGTCAGTGGCAACTGCGTGTAGGGTTCGGTGAATTGCACTGCGCCGGTGACGGTTCCGGTGGCGTCCGCGGCATTCAGGGTCGGGGTTCCCGCGACCGGTTTGTCCCCCAGCGGCGATACCGAGACGGTGACGGTCTTGGTGGTGATGCCGCCGTGCCCGTCGTCGACGGCGATGCTGAAGGTGTCGTTCTTGTCGGCGGTGGGCGCGCCCTTGGCGGCCGCGGCCAGCCGGGCGTCGACTGTCGGGGTATAGGTGTAGGCACCGGTGCTCGCGTCGAAGGTGAGCGTCCCCTTCGCGGTGGTGGTCGACACGCTGTAGGCGAGGGCATCCTTGTCGGCGTCGGTGGCGGTGATCTTGCCAGTCACCACGCCCGTCGTCGAGTTCGGTTTGCCAACGGTCGCAGCGACTTTGGGCGCACTGTCCTTGGGAGCGACGACGACCTCGAGGGCGGTGGACGCGATGCCGCCCTGGCCGTCGGAGACGGTCACGGTCACCGTGTCGGACGTGTCGTCGGCGGTGGCGGCGTCGGAGGCGGCGGCGTGACGGGCTGCGGCCGACGGAGTGTACGTGAAGGCACCCGTACCGCTGTTGATCTTGACTGTGCCCTTGACGGCTGTCGCGGCATAGGTGAGTTTGTCGCCGTCGGCATCGGTGGCGGTGACCTTGCCGGTG
>JAHFVC010000583.1 GCA_023264765.1 Mycobacterium sp.
GCCCGGTGTTCTGGAACGAAGGTTCGTACTTCGGCCCGGCGGCGATCGTCAACGCGCACCGGTTCATCTTCGACAGCCGCGACGAGGCCGCCGCCGAGCGCCTCGACATCCTCAACGAGGTCGACGGCGTGTGGCGCTGCCGCACCACGTTCAACTGCACCGACGCATGCCCCCGCGGCATCCAGGTGACCCAGGCGATCCAAGAGGTCAAGCGCGCCTTGATGTTCGCGCGGTAGTTCTTCTCTCTGCAGCCCAACGTGAGCTTGTGTGCGAGATCCTGATGGGGTCTCGCACACAAGCTCACGTTCGTCTGGCCGGTCTGTGGCTAAACTCCCTCATGCCCCACAGCCGTTCCGCCCAGGACAGGCGGGCCGCCGAGGTCGACTCGAAGATGCACCGACTCGGACCCAAACTGCGCGCGGTTCGCACCGAGCGCGGACTGACCCTCGATGCGGTCGCCAGCGAAGCCGGCCTCACCAAAGGTTTCCTCAGCCTCGTCGAACGCGACCAGACCACGGTGTCGGTCCCGAACCTGTTGCGGATCTGCGACATCCTCGGCGTATCGGTGGGTTCGCTGTTCGACTTCCCGAACTCGGCGATGGTGCGCAGCGGGCAGGGCGCCCCGGTGCAGATGGGCGGCAGCGGCATTCGCGAATACCTGCTCACCCCCGCGACCGAGAAGCACGTCCAGGTGATGCGGACGATCCTGGCCCCTGGCGGCGGTTCCGGCGGTACCTACACCCTGGATGCCGACACGACGGTCGCCGTGGTGATCAGGGGCAGGTTGCGCCTCGTGATCGACGACCACGAGCTGGTGCTTGGTGCCGGCGACTGTTACACGTTCTCCCCGCAGTCCCCCCACGCCTGGGAGAACGCCGACCCCGGCGAGAGTGAGGTGCTCTGGTCCATCGCCCCACCACTGCCGAGCGCATCCTCGCCCCGCTCGTAGGGCTGTCACACTTCGGTGCGCCATCTCGTCTGACTGACATGACGACGCGAATCGCTCCGCTGCCCCCGAAACAAGCCGGCCTGTTCACCAGGCTGATGTACCGCTACGCCAAGCGGCAATTCGGTGAGGTGCCCGAACCGTTCACCGTGGCCGCGCATCACCCACGCCTGCTGGTGGCCAACGGCGTGCACGAGATGTTGCTGCAGAGTGGGTCCAAGCAGTTGCCTGCCAGTGTTCGTGAGCTCGCGGTGTTCTGGACGGCGCGCACCGTCGGCTGTTCCTGGTGCGTGGACTTCGGCTCGATGCTGATGCGACTGGACAACCTGGATACCGAGCGGTTGAAGGCCATCGACGACTACGCGACCTCGCCGCAGTTCGACGAGGACGAGCGGGCAGCCATCGCCTACGCCGACGCCATGACCACCGACCCGCACAACATCACCGATGAACAGGTAGCCGATCTGCGTGGGCGCTTCGGCGATGCCGGCGTGATCGAACTGACCTATCAGATCGGCGTCGAGAACATGCGCGCCCGGATGTATTCGGCACTGGGGATAACCGAGCAGGGCTTCAGTTCCGGCGATGCGTGCCGGGTGCCGTGGGCTGATCCCGGCATCTGATTCCCCAGTCGCTACTCTCCCGTCCGCCGCGCCCAACTCCCCCAGTCGCTACGCTCCCGCCCGCCGCGCCCAACTCCCCCAGTCGCTACGCTCCCGCCCGCCGCGCCCGCCGCAACGGCGAGGCCGTGAATTTATCCGGGTTCGCGATATCCCATACCGCGCAGACCAATCCGTCGCGCACCGTCAACACGGTGACGCGCGGGAGCAACTCCGGATAGCCGTCGGACGCGGGTAGCCCCGGCGTGTAGCTGCCCAGGTCACCGTTGATCAGCGCCAACTGGGTGGCCGAAAGCCAGTTCGGCCCATAGCGTTTGGCCAGACCGAAGAGGAATCGCGCGACCTTGTCCGGTCCGACGATGACCCGCGCCGCAGTGGGGGCGCGGCGGTTCGAGTCGCCGGTGAAGGTGACGTCGGGATGGAGCAGCGCAACGACGGCGGCCATATCGCCGGAGGCCATGGCCGCCATCAGGTTGCCGACCGTCTCGTCGTGCGAGGCGTCCGGCGGCGGCGCGGACGCCACCGCCCGGCGGGCCCGCGACGCCAACTGCCGAGCCGCCGCGGACTCGACGCCGAGGATGTCGGCAATCTCGCCGAACGGCACCGCGAAGCCGTCATGCAGCACGAAAGCCACCCGCTGGTCCGGCGTCAGCCGCTCCAGCACCACCATCGCGGCGAACCGCGCGTCCTCGCCTGCCACCACCGCGGTCAGTGGATCCGCCGTACCGATTCCGGTGACCACAGGTTCGGGCAGCCATTCGCCCACGTAGGTCTCGCGCCGGTGCGCGGCCGACCGCAGCCTGTCCAGCCCCAGCCGACTCACCACGGTGGTCAGCCAAGCGCCCAGATCGGCGATCTCGGTGCCCGAGTGGTGCAAGCGCAACCAAGAATCCTGAACGATGTCCTCGGCGTCGGCATAAGTGCCGGTCAGCCGGTATGCGACGGCCAGCAGGTGCGGCCGCAGGGCTTCGAATTCGTCGGCCCGCTGCGCGGTGGTCACGAGTCAAGACACTAGTCCGTGTCCCGACGCTCAAAGCGCCGTGCAAAAACTAATTTCGTTGTTGGCGCGCGCCTTAACAACTGAAACCGTATTCTCTGTTCACAATATGCCAGTAATCAGCAGGGAGATGCGATGAGTCAAGACGAACTCACCCTTGAACGGGGCGGCGGTGCCGTCGAGAGCAAGGGACTCAAGGGAGGTTCCCTCGGGCTGCTCTCCAGCGTCGTCGTCGGCATGGCATCCACCGCGCCCGCCTACAGCCTGGCCGCGGTGCTCGGACTCATCGTCGCAAGCGGCGCAGGGGTCAAGGCGGCGTCCATCGTGCTGCTGGCCTTCATCCCGATCTATCTGATCGCGGTGGCGTATCAGGAGCTGAACAAGGCCGAACCCGACTGCGGCACGACGTTCACCTGGGCGTCGCGCGCCTTCGGACCGTTGGTGGGCTGGATGGGTGGCTGGGGCATCATCGCGGCCGACGTCATCGTGATGGCGAACCTGGCGCAGATCGCCGGGGCCTACTCGTTCACCTTCGTCGGCGACCTCGGTTGGACCTCGGCAGCGGGCCTGGCCAGCAGCACACTGTGGTCCACCGTCGCCGGCGTCATCTGGATCATCGTGATGACCTACATCTGTTACCGCGGTATCGAGGTGTCCGCTCGGCTGCAGTACTTCCTGCTGGGCTTCGAGGTGGTCATCCTGGTGATCATCTCGATCTACGCGCTGTTCAAGGTGTACACGAACAACGCTCTGCCGGAATCGATCCATCCGTCGCTGTCCTGGTTCTGGCCGGCCGGCCTGGACTTCGGGACCGTGATCGCCCCGGCGATCCTGATCGCGATCTTCATCTACTGGGGCTGGGACACCGCGGTCGCCTGCAACGAAGAGTCCGATGACCCGGGCTCCACTCCGGGCAAGGCCGCCGTGCTGTCCACGTTCCTGCTGCTGGGCACCTATGCCATCGTCACCGTCGCCGCCGTCGCGTTCGCAGGCGTGGGCGACGCCGATGCTGGCCTGGGCAATCCGGCCAACTCCGCCGACGTCTTCGGTGCCATCGGACCCGCGCTGTTCGGGGACAGCTTCATCGGCCACATCGGCCTGCTCGCGCTGTCCGCCACCATCCTGACCTCGGCATCGGCGTCCACCCAGACGACGATCCTGCCGACCGCCCGCACCACGCTGTCCATGGGTGTCTACAAGGCGCTGCCGGCGTCGTTCGCCAAGATTCACCGGACCTACCTGACGCCGACCGTGTCCACCGTCGTCATGGGCGCCGTCTCGATCCTCTGCTACGTGATGTTCACGCTGATCAGCAGCAGCCTGCTGCTCGCCCTGATCGGCTCGGTGGGCTTGATGATCGCGTTCTACTACGGCCTGACCGGATTTGCGTGCGTCTGGTACTACCGCAAGACACTCACCACGACGCCGCGCAACTTCCTGATGCGCGGGGTGGTGCCACTGCTCGGCGCCATCATGCTGACGGTGGTCTTCGCGTACGGACTGATCTCGTACGCGAAACCCGACTATCTGGTCGACGAGGCCACCGGCGAGAACGTGACGATCTTCGGGTTCGGCGCCGTGGCCGTGGTGGGGATCGGTGCACTGGTGCTGGGCGTGATCCTGATGGTCATCTACTGGGCCATGGCACCCGCCTTCTTCCGCGGCAAGACACTGCCGCGGCGTGCGGACCTGTTGCTGGAACCCGCCACCGGGTCCGTGGCACACTTCGGCCTGCCCGACTCGGGTCTCATGCCGACCGTCATCGCACCCGACCTGTCGAATCTCCCGCCCGGCGAGACCGCGGTCGACGCCGAGACGGGCGAGGAGTTCACCCGGGACCGTTGAGAAAGCCGAACCCGCGCTTCCCATCTCATGCAGTATTGGATACAGGATCTATCGGACCGGGCAGAGCTGCCCGGTGGAAGGAGTCATCAGCAATGAGCACGACGCTGTACGCGGTCGTCGATCCCTCGACCGGCGAGTTGGTGAAGGAATATCCCACCGCCACCGACGCCCAGATCGAGGCTGCCGTGGCGTCAGCGGCGAAGGCGCACCGCGAGTGGTCGCGCAGCAGCACCGTCGCCGAGCGCGCCGCGCTGATCCGGCGGGTGGCAGAGCTGCACGAGGAGCGCAAGGACGAGCTGGCCCGCATCATCCAGCGCGAGATGGGCAAGCCGCTCGACCAGTCGGTGGGTGAGGTCGAGTTCAGTGCCGCGATCTATCAGTACTACGCGGACAACGCCGAGAAGTTCCTGGCCGACGAGCCCATCACCCTTCTGGAGGGCGATGGATCTGCGCTCATCCGGCGCAGCTCGGTGGGCGTGCTGCTCGGCATCATGCCCTGGAACTACCCGTACTACCAGGTGGCCCGGTTCGCCGGCCCGAACCTGACGCTGGGCAACACGATCGTGCTGAAGCACGCACCGCAATGCCCGGAATCGGCGGCCGCGCTCCAGCAGATCTTCCTCGACGCCGGGTATCCCGACGGCGCGTACGTCAACGTCTATGCCACCAACGAGCAGATCGCCGATGCCATCGCCGATCCACGCGTGCAAGGGGTTTCGCTGACGGGTTCGGAGCGGGCCGGTGCCGCCGTCGCCGAGATCGCGGGCCGCAACCTCAAGAAGGTCGTCCTCGAGCTCGGCGGCTCGGATCCGTTCATCGTGCTGAGCTCCGACGACCTCGACGCCACCGTGGACGCAGCGATCGACGGCCGCTTCGAGAACACCGGTCAGGCATGTAACGCCGCCAAGCGCATCATCGTCGCCGACGCCGTCTACGACGACTTCCTGACCAAGTTCACCGAGAAGGTGCTCGCGAAGGCCGATGGGCTTGCTCCGCTGTCGTCCGTGGCCGCCGCCGAACGACTCGAGGGCCAGGTTAAGCAGGCCGTCGACGCGGGCGCTCAGCTGGTCAGTGAAGGACAGCGCAACGGCGCCTTCTTCCCTCCTGGCGTCCTGACAGGGCTGCCGGTGGATTACCGCGAGGAGTTGTTCGGTCCCGTCGCATCGGTCTACAAGGTGGCCGACGAGGACGCGGCCGTCGAGCTGGCCAACGACACCCCGTTCGGGCTGGGCTCCTACGTCTACACCACCGACGACGAGCAGGCCAAGCGTGTCGCCGACAAGATCGAGGCCGGCATGGTGTTCGTCAACGCCGTCGGCGCAGAAGGCGTGGAGCTGCCCTTCGGCGGCGTGAAGAGATCAGGCTTCGGCCGCGAACTCGGCCGCTTCGGCATCGACGAGTTCGTCAACAAGAAGCTGATCCGGATCGGCTGAGTTTCGTGCGATTTGTGCACGTTTCGTAACGCTCGGCGTTGCGAAACGTGCACAAGTCAGCGCTTGGTGAAAATCGTTCGGTGCCAGTCCTTCTCGGCCACCCCGGTGATGTCGCTCATCACGTGCTTGATGGTGAGATATTCCTCGAACGAGTAGTCGCTCATGTCCTTGCCGAATCCCGACGCACCGACACCGCCGTGGGGCAT
>JAHFVC010000392.1 GCA_023264765.1 Mycobacterium sp.
GCGCGGCCACCGCTTCGGCAGCGCCCGCCGGCGCCACATTCGCCGGGCGCGACTTGGCCTCGGTGGTCTGCTCGCCGGTGTCACGCAGCTGGCTGCCGACATACATCGACAGGGCCGCGACGAAGGCCAGCACGCCGCCGCCGACCACCGCGGTCAGCGTCCGCAGCTGACGAGCGTTGTCCGGCGCGACCACGGTCGGCGCCGCGGCCGGTGTGCTGGCAGCGGTGATTCCGGGGATGGCCATCAACTTGGCGGTGCGCGGCACGAACACCGCAGGAGGTGCGACTCCGCCCCCGGATGCGATCGCAGACCGCGCGCCGACGACATGGAGCCGGCGCTGCGCGCCCGCGTTGGTCTGGGCGGCGCCGCGCGCGAAGGCGAGAGCCGCGTTCTGCGGGATGACCACCTGGGTGGACAACGTCGAATTGAGTTCTCCGGCAAGCATTCCCGTGAGTACCCCGGCGGAACCGGCGGCGAATACGGCCACTCGGTCCGACTCGGCGGCGCACTCCGCGCAGGCGCCGCGCACCGACAGCGCCAACTGCCGGTGATCGACGGCGTTGACGACACGACTGCGCATCCGCCGGATCCCGCCCGCGCCGGCGTGCATGACGGCGATGTAGGCCACCGGTGCCTGGCTGCCTTCGATCAGACAGGCGGCGGCGCAGGATTCGTCGGCCGCCGCGGCCATCTGCTCGACGAAGGTCTCGGCGGCGTCGCAACCGGTCACGGCAACGACATTCGACACCCCGACCTCCTCGAGTGCCTCGATCAGCAACTCGGCGTCCTCGGCCGCGTCGTCGGTCCACGTGACGGCGATCCGCTCGACATTGTGCCCGTTGGCGGCGGCAACTCCATAGGTGCCCAGCACCGCATTCACGACATGTTCTGTGACAGTGGCACTTTCGACTCCGCCACCCCGATCGATGTCAAACGTGTCCTGATCGATGAGGTCTCCGTCCCCGCCGGATCCTTCGACCATGACCAACCGAACGCTGTCGACCGTCAGCGCTACCCCAAGCACGACGTCCATTACCACTGATTCCCTGTCTCGTCTGATTCCGCGCGTGGTGCATGACGTCGTTGTCAGCAAACTTTCGGGCTCCCCAGATTCACATTCCCCACTCCACGATAGCGGGCATGTCGGAGCGTGGCTGATTCCTTAATACCTGCTTAGAGCGGGATCAGAACTCTGCCAAGAAATTTGGCGCCTGCGTCAGCCTCAGGACGGTCGCAGCGGCCCCGGACTCCACAGTCCGCTGCGGGTCGCGGTGCCCAGATCGATACGGGCAGTGACGGCGTTGGGGTAGAACCGTGTCAGTTGCTGAAGTGAGCCCCAGTCGCGGAACCAGTCGCCCTTCAGGTACGTCGGCACAGGGTTGGCACGCAGGAGCAATTCGGTGATGCCCAGCGGTCCGCCGCCGAGGTAATCCATCACCGGTGAGTTTGCCTCAGCGCCAAAGCGGTCCGGCAGGATGCGCCATTTCGGCACCTCGGTCACACCGTTCTGATGCCCGAACGGACGTTGGCAGGGGAACGCCAAGCCCACCAGCCAGTCCAGCAGCACCGGATCCGAGGAACCGACGACATCTTGCAAACTCCGCAACGTCGGAATGCGCGGCGGAGTGACCGCAATCCAGTGTTGTGGTGCGAGATCGTCATCTGTGGCAACGAGACGCACTTGCGTGGCGTCCCCCGGAATCGCGGACATGGGCGCGCGCAGATTGCGCCACGCGGGAGCCGCGCCGACATCGGCGAAGCCCAGGCTGCCGCCTGCGGCGCCCTTGGCGGCCTGCTCATCGGTGGCCCACTGCACCACCACCTCGCCCGGATCGAACCGGCCCGCCGCGGCGACCACCAACAGTGGGCCGCGCTCATCGCGCGGCGGGAGCCGGTACCAGGACGAGCGAAGGGCCGCCGGCTGCTGGGCGCCGGCGCGCCAACTGCCCATCACCGGGGTGCGGGTCGGGTCCAGGTTGTAGGGCAGTCGCGCTCGTGAGCCGTTCACCCCGGCGGCGGCGGTGGTGCCGCCTTCGGTGCCGGGTTCACTGCCGGTGACGGGACCGTTGTCGTTGTCCGCGAAATTCGTTCCGCCAGGTTGTTCCATCACCGGATCGGCCGATACATCCGCGGGAATGCCGCTCGGACTGAAGTTCTGGGCCGTCACCCCGCCCAGGGCTTCGGCGACCGGCTTGTCGACCGGCAGCAGGAGGCCGACGTTGGGGTCCTGTTCGACCATCACGTCATCGGCGAGGCCGCAGGTCTTTCCGGTGACGGCGTCCAGGTTCGAGCGCCCGACCGACCATGCCGGGTACTGCTCGGTGACGCCCAGTGTCAGCGACATCACCTCGAAGATCACCACCACCCACGCCACCACCGCCAGCGGCGCCTGGGTGAACCGGGCCCACGGCCGGGGCCGGTCCCGGCCCGAGAAATGCAGCCACGCCGCCACCAGCAGGGCAAGTACGGCGAGTCCGAGCAGCATCGTCGTGAAGCCGAAATGCCACTCCGGGAACTGATTTGACCACGGCACACCGAAATTGGAGACGTACCACCAGCCGTTCACGGTGGCGAAGGACAACGCCATCATGAACAGCACGGCCGCGGTGAAGATCGTGCGATTGCGTTTGGAGCGCATGGCCGCCGCGGTCACCGCCACCGCCGCCAGTGCGCCGAGGGAGCCCGCCAGTCCGGCGAACACCCCGAAGTGGTGCGTCCACTTGGTGGGGGTGAACATCATCGCCAGGAACGAGATGATGGTGATACCGATGATGCGCCGGGCCGGACCCATGGCGGTGCCGGGGATGCGGCCCTTGCGCAGCGTCATGGCCACCGAAATGGCAAGTGCGAGAAGAAGAGTGAGGACGGCGAAGCGGCGGGCGACGGATCCGTCCGGGCTGGTGGTGAACAGCCGCTCGTAGCGGATGTGCTCGTCGAACCAGCTCAGGCTGGGCCCGACCAGCGACTTGAACGAGCTGGCCTCGATCTCCCCTACCAGCGTCTGATCCCGGAAGATCAGCACGATCGTCACCGTCGCGGCGGCGGCGATGGGGGCCAGCAGAGCCCAGTGTCCGAACCGTGAGGTGTGGGCGGCGACAATGGTGCGCAGCGGTCCCACCGCCACCAGCAGGGCGCCCACCGCGGCGATGCCGGTTGGGCCGGAGAACAACGTCAGCGCGCCGATGATGATCGCGACGGCGACCGGCAGCAGCCTGCTGGTGGCAACCCCGCGTTCCACCGAACACCACGTCAGCAGGATGCCCAGGGCGATGATCGGCTCCGGGCGCAGCCCGTTGTTGAGGGGCAGCCAGAAGGCCAGGAACATCGCGGCAGCGGTCCAGGCCGCGGCCTGGCTGTGTTTGACGGCGTGGCCGAGGCGGGGGATCACCTCCCGGCTGATCACCCACCAGCAGGCCAGTCCCATCACCAGGGTGGGCAGCCGGACCCATACGCTCGCGGTGGACACGTGCGTCCACAGCGCCAGCAGGTCGTAGTACCAGCCGAACGGCGCCTCCGGGGTGCCGAACCAGCGGTAGTAGTTGGCCATGTAGCCGGCGTGCTCGGAGACCCGGGCCATGGTGAGGATGTAGCCGTCGTCGGAGGTGTTGGCGCCGACGAAATGCCACCACACCAGGAGCACGGTCACCAGGCCGTCCAGCGGCTTCAGCGACCACCAGCGCGGGGGCAGGAAGCGCCGCCGCCGCACGCCGTCTGCCACGTCGAGGCGGTGCAGGGCGATCAGTGAGATCCCGGTCGCTGCGACCGCGAGGATCATCGCCAGCATCTTGATCCACGTCGGGGAGCTGCTGTAGCGGGAGTCGATGGTGGCCGAGAACGTCAGTCCCGGCGGGGCGGGACCGGACAGATCGGTGAAGACACCGACGATCTGCGGCCGGAAGTCGTACCCGCCGCGCTCGCCCCGCAGCGGCGTGCCGGGCTTATCGGTTTCCGGACCTTTGACCAGTCCGACGAACTCGCCGGCGACCTTGTCGGCGTGCGCCGTGAAGGTGAGCCGTTCGCAGGCGGGGCTGAGCACCTGGCTCAGCGGCGCGCTGACGACAGGGGTGTTGCGCACGATCACGAGCAGGTCGTTGCCGACACGTTCGATGAGCAGCCCGCGGTCCACAGCCTTGGGGGCCTGCTTGGGCACCGTGGACAGCAGGATGTTGCGGCTGCCGGCCAGACCCGCGGCGGCGCTGCACGGGATCGAGATCTTCAGGTCCGTCGCGACGTACCCGATGAGCGGGGCGTCGACGCTCGTCAGCGTGTCGTTCTGCGGCCAATTGAGCTGCGCGGTCGTCTGGGTGACGGGCAGGAACGGCGTCGCCACCGCGAGCACGGCGCCCAACAGGCCCGCGACGATGGCCACCAGCCGCGCGGTTCGGTGGTTGGTCACGGGTTGTGATGCTAACGGCAGGTTCATTTACGAATCGCCAGCGTGAACGGTCCGGCGGTCGAGACATCCCAGCGAGGGTCGTCGAACAGGGCCGAGTTCAGTTCGACCTGGTAGCGCTTGACGTTGGGCTGGTTCGGGTAGACGTCGGCGGCCAGGCGCAGCGTGTAAGTGTCGGGCCCGCCCCGGCGCATCAGGAACACCGTCGGCGGCGCCCACGGTAGCGCGTCGAGCGCAGTGATCAACTGATCCGGCTCGGCCAGCAGTGCCCAGCTCTCGATGGCCGCCGAACGTTCTTTGAACTGCGCCAGCGGGTTCGCGTAGTGCGAGGTGAGGCCCTGGAAGCCGTAATACGGGTAGTACGACAGGAAGCTGTAGTCCGCCGTCATCACGACGGTGTCGGATCTCGGTCGGCCGGTGACCTGTTGGATGCGTGCGTCGATCTGCCGGTAGTACTGCTCGGATCCCGGCGGGCGGCGGTCGGCCCGCAGGCCGTAGCCGTCGGTGTCGGTGTAGGCGACGTTGATGTCCGAGCGCAGCACATCGGGGACGTCCTGGGTGAAGGTGACCGCCCCGATGACACCGATGGTCGCCGCAACGGCGACCACGCGCCGGCCGGGGTGCTGGTACCGAGCGGCGGCCGCCTGGGTCACGGCGATGAACCCGAACGCGCCGGCCGCCGACAGCAGCACGGTGAGCGTGGGCTGCAGCCGGAAGGACAGCAGGGTGGTGCCGACGAGGGTGGTCAGCATGGACAGCAGCGACCAGAGGTAGACGGCCACGACGCCGACGGCCAGTGCTGGGGCTGCGTTCTCTTCGCGCAAGCGCTCATCGCCAGCACGAGTGGAGGTGCGTGCGTACATCACCAGCCACACGGTGCCGAGCAGGCAGAGCGCGCCCAGCAGGGTGGTCTGGAACATCGGGAACGTCAGGACGGCAGCGTCATTGGGCAGATAGTGCTGGGCGGTGCCCTTGTCTGCGGGCGCACCCTTGGCCGCCGCCAGTAGGTACGGCGTCCAGCCGATCAGGGCGATCACCGCGGAGATGACGGCGATGACCGCCAGCCGAAGCAGCGGTTCGAGGCTGCGCCGGCCGATCGCCAGCAGCAGGGCCATCAGCGTCACTGTGAACGCGGCGTACCCCAGGAGCAGGGCGTAACTCAGCGCGGCGGCACCCAGGACGATTCCGACGCCGAGTACGGCGGCCCACCCCCCGCTTCGCGGTTTCCCGCCCAGGCCAGACCACGCCAGCACGAAGGCCGGCGGCAACAGCACCGTGATGACCGCCGCGTAGGGCTCGGTCGACGTGTAGGCCAACGTGACGACGGCGGTGGCGGTGGTGACCACCAGGGCCGCTTCGAACCGGATCATCGCTTTCCAGAGCACGAAGGCGACGGCGATCGCTGCGGTGATCGACAGGATCGACCACGGCTTGTACATCTCCCAGGCGGGCGTGCCGGTCAGGGCGGCCAGGCGGCCGCCGATCCAGAACCAGCCGGGCGGGTAGAACGGCGGCAGACCCTGATACGTCATGTCGTGCAGGGCTGGGCTGTCGGCCAGTCGGGTCAGGTATTCGGTACGGAACTGCTGATCCACCGAGATGCCGAACAGATAGAGCTTGGTCGCGCCCC
>JAHFVC010000393.1 GCA_023264765.1 Mycobacterium sp.
GAAACCGATGAGTCCATGCTGTGAGAGTGAAACCGACGACGCTGTGAGAAGGCTGACGCGCGCATGTCAATTCGCCGCTAACGGGCTTGTGATGCGGTCATCTCCTACCCTGTGCCTCATGCAGGAGGTTCGATGACGCGGTTTCTCGCGCGACGATTGGTCAAATACATCGTGCTGCTCTTGCTGGCATCCTTCGTGGCGTTCACCTTGGCGTCGCTGACGTTCGAGCCACTGGAGACTCTTCAGCAGCGCAACCCCCGTCCACCACAGTCCGTGATCGACGCCAAGGCCGCCGAGCTGCACCTCGACCAGCCGATCCCGCAGCGATACGCGACGTGGCTGGCGGGCACCGTGCACGGCGATTTCGGCAAGTCGGTCACCGGCCAGCCGGTCGGTGACGAGCTGTGGCGCAGGGTCGGGGTCAGCCTGCGACTGGTGGTCATCGGCTCGGTGGTCGGTGCCGTCCTCGGCGTGGTGATCGGCGCGTGGGGCGCCATCCGGCAGTACCGGCTGTCGGATCGCGTGATCACGGCGTTGTCGCTGTTGATCCTCAGTACACCGACGTTCGTCATCGCCAGCCTGCTGATCCTGGTCGCGCTGCGGGTCAATTCGCTGCTCGGAGTGCAACTGTTCGAGTACACCGGCGAGACCTCGCCCGATGCGGTCGGCGGCGGTTGGGACATCTTCGTCGACCGCATCCAGCACCTGGTGCTGCCGACCCTGACCCTCGCGCTGGGCTCGATCGCCGGGTTCAGCCGTTATCAGCGCAACGCGATGCTCGACGTCCTCGGGCAGGACTTCATCCGCACCGCACGGGCCAAGGGTCTGACCCGGCGGCAGGCCCTGGTCAAACACGGGCTGCGGACCGCGCTGATCCCGATGGCCACGCTGTTCGCCTACGGCGTCGGCGGCCTGGTCGCCGGCGCGGTGTTCGCCGAGAAGATCTTCGGCTGGCACGGCATGGGTGAATGGTTCGTGCAAGGTCTGGCCGCGCAGGACACCAACATCATCGTGGCGATGACGGTGTTCTCCGGCGCGACGGTACTGCTGGCCGGGGTGCTGTCCGACCTCATCCTGGCCGGCCTCGATCCGAGAGTGCGGGTCTCGTGAGCGAATCGACTTCGACCACAGCCAAATCCGGACTGGACGTCACGGCGTTCGCGTCCCGCCGCACCCTGGTATGGCGCCGGTTCGTACGCAACCGGCCCGCGGTGACGGCACTGGTCCTGCTCTGCCTCCTGTTTGCGGGGTGCTACGCGCTGCCCCCACTGCTGCCCTACAGCTACACCGATCTGGACTATTACGCGCTGCAGGTGCCGCCGAGCCCGCAGCACTGGTTCGGCACCAACGCACTGGGCCAGGACCTGCTCGCACTGACGCTGCGGGGCATGCAGAAGTCGATGCTGATCGGCTTGTGCGTGGCACTCATCTCCACGTTCATCGCCGCGGTCGTCGGCGCCACCGCGGGGTACTTCGGCGGCTGGCGGGACCGCACACTGATGTGGATCGTGGACCTGCTGCTGGTGGTGCCGAGCTTCCTGCTCATCGCCATCGCGTCCCGCAGCACCCAGGGTTCCGGCGCGCTACTGGTGCTGATCGTGTTGTTGGCGGCGTTCTCCTGGATGATCAGCTCACGGATGGTGCGGGGACTCACCATGAGCTTGCGGGAGCGCGAATTCGTCACGGCCGCAAGGTATATGGGAGTCAGCGACGCCCGCATCATCGCCCGGCACATCCTTCCCAATGTCGCGTCGATCCTGATCATCGACACCACGCTCAACGTCGGCGTCGCGATCCTCGCCGAAACCGGGTTGAGCTTCCTGGGATTCGGCGTGCGGGCACCCGACGTATCGCTGGGCACCCTCATCGCCGACGGCACCCCGTCGGCCACCACCTTCCCGTGGGTGTTCCTGTTCCCCGCCGGGGTGCTGATTCTGATCGTGATGTGCGCCAACCTCGCCGGCGACGCGCTGCGCGATGCGGTGGACCCCGGATCGCGCCGGCTGCGGAGGCGAGCCAAATGAGCCTGCTCGAGGTGCGCGACCTGACCGTCGCCTTCCCCACCGACACCGAATGGGTGCCGGCCGTGCGCGGCGTGTCCTTCGACATCGCACCCCGCGAGGTCGTGGCACTGGTCGGCGAATCGGGTGCGGGCAAGTCGGCGAGCGCCATGGCCGTGGTCGGCCTGCTCCCCGAGTACGCCGAGGTGTCGGGTTCGGTGCGGTTGCACGACGAGGAACTGCTGACCCTCGACGACGACCAGATGTCGAAGATCCGCGGCCGGTCCATCGGGACGGTGTTCCAGGATCCGATGTCGGCACTCACCCCGGTCTACACCGTCGGCGACCAGATCGCCGAAGCGCTGCGCATCCATCAGCCCGGCCTCGACCGCCGCCGGGCCCGGACCAGGGCCACCGAACTCCTCGAACTGGTCGGCATCGCCAATCCCGGCCAACGCGCCCGGGCGTTCCCGCATGAACTGTCCGGCGGCGAGCGCCAACGGGTGGTGATCGCCATCGCGATCGCCAACGACCCCGATCTCATCATCTGCGATGAGCCCACCACCGCACTCGACGTCACCGTGCAGGCCCAGATCCTGGATCTGCTGCGCACCGCCCGTGACGTCACCGGCGCCGGCGTGCTGATCATCACCCACGATCTCGGGGTGGTCGCCGAGTTCGCCGACCGGGCGCTGGTGATGTACGCCGGCGCGGTGGTCGAAAGTGCCTCGGTCTCAGAGTTTTACGAGAACCGGGCGATGCCCTACACCGCCGGGCTGCTCGGCTCGGTACCGCGGCTGGACGCGCCACGCGGCCGGCGCCTGGTGCCGATTCCCGGCGCACCGCCGTCGATGGCCGCGCTGCCACCGGGCTGCCCGTTCGCGCCGCGCTGCCCACTGGCCACCGAGGACTGCCGGGACGCCGAGCCCGCGCTGCTGGACATCCGCCCCGCACACCGAGCGGCCTGCATCCACACCGATCAGGTCATCGGACGCACCGCGGCCGAGATATACGGCGTTCGCACCGAACCGGAGGACGCCCCGGTCTCCGACGAGCCGCCCGTCGTGCTGCGGGTGCGGGATCTGGTCAAGACCTATCCCCTGACCAAAGGCGCCCTGCTGCGTCGCCAGGTGGGCGAGGTGCGAGCCGTCGACGGCGTCAGCTTCGACCTGCTCGAGGGTCGCACACTGGGCATCGTCGGCGAATCCGGATCGGGCAAATCGACCACCCTGCACCAGATCCTGGAGCTGACCGCGCCGCAGTCCGGCACCATCGAGGTGCTCGGCAGCGACGTCGCCACCCTCGCTCGCGCCGGCCGGCGGCGCTTGCGCACCGACGTGCAGGTGGTGTTCCAGGATCCGGTCGCGTCCCTGGATCCGCGCCTCCCGGTGTCCGATGTCCTGGCTGAACCGTTGTCCGCCAATGGTTTCGACAAGCAGGCCATCGCCGCCCGGACGGTCGAACTGCTCACTACCGTCGGCCTGCGAGCCGAGGACGCCGGCCGCTACCCCGCCGAGTTCTCCGGCGGGCAGAAACAGCGCATCGGTATCGCCCGGGCCCTGGCGCTGCAGCCCAAGATCCTGGCGCTCGACGAGCCGGTGTCGGCGTTGGACGTGTCCATCCAGGCCGGCATCATCAACCTGCTGCTGGATCTGCAACAGCAGTTCGGCCTGTCATATCTGTTCGTCTCGCACGACCTGTCGGTGGTCAAGCACCTGGCCCACGACGTGGTCGTCATGCACCGGGGCGTGGTCGTCGAACAGGGCCCCGCCGAAAGGGTGCTCACCGCACCGCAACACGCGTACACACAGCGGCTATTGGCCGCGGTACCGCAGCCGGAGGATAAGGTCGATCGTCATGAAGATCCGTAGCCTGACTTATGGGCTGGCTTCCGTCACCTTTGCCGTCGCCCTGGTCGTGTCCGGCTGTTCCAGCAGTGAGCAGAATGTTCCCCCTATCGGCGGTGATGCCACGGTGGGCACCACCAACGACATGAACCCGCAGGACCCCAACACGCTGCAGCAGGGCGGCAATCTGCGGCTGGCGCTGGGTGCGATGCCTGCCAACTTCAACCCGTTGAGCATCGACAGCGAGGGCACCGGGGCGGCCATGCTGCGCGCGACGCTGCCGCGGGCGTACGTGGTCGCTCCCGATGGTTCAACGACGGTGAATCCCGACTACTTCACCAGCATCGAGCTCACCAGCGAGAACCCGCAGGTGGTCAAATACACCATCAATCCCAAGGCGGTGTGGACCGACGGCACCCCGATCACCTGGGAGGACATCGCCTCGCAGATCCAAGCCACCAACGGCAAGGACAAGCGCTACCTGATCTCCAGTTCGGCGGGCCAGGACCGGGTGGCCTCGGTGACCCGCGGTGTCGACGATCGCCAGGCCGTCGTCACCTTCGGTCAGCACTTCACCGACTGGAAGGGCATGTTTGCGGGCAACACCACGCTGCAGCCCAAGAAGATGACCGAGAACCCCGATGTGTTCAACAAGGGCCAGATCAACGGCCCGGGCCCGTCGGCGGGGCCGTTCATGATCTCCAATGTCGATAGAACCGCGCAGCGCATCACGCTGGTCCGCAACCCGAAGTGGTGGGGTGCCACACCCCGGCTGGACAGCATCACCTACCTGGTGCTCGACGACGCGGCCCTTGTTCCGGCGTTGCAGAACAACACGATCGACGCCACCGGCATCGGCTCCCTCGATGAGCTGCAGACCGTGCGTAACACGCCGGGCATCGCTGTTCGCCGGGCGCCGGCGCCGAGTTGGTACCACTTCACCTTCAACGGTGCGCCAGGCTCCATCCTGGCCGACCCGGCACTGCGCGTCGCGGTGGCCAAGGGCATCGACCGCCAGGCTATTGCCAACATCACCCAGCGCGGCCTGGTGGACAACCCGGCGGCGTTGAACAACCACATCTTCCTGGCCGGGCAGCAGGGTTACCAGGACAACAGTGCGGCAGTGGCCTTCGACCCGGAGAAGGCCAAGGCGGAACTGGATGCGCTGGGCTGGAAGCTCAACGGCCAGTTCCGGGAGAAGGACGGCCGCCAGCTGGTGATCCGCGATGTCTTCTACGAAGCCAAGACCACCCGGCAGATCGCGCAGATCGCGCAGAACAGCCTGGCCCAGATCGGGGTGAACCTGCAGTTGGAGGCCAAGCCCGGCGACAGGTTCTTCACCGACTACATCACCGTCGGCAACTTCGACATCGCCCAGTTCGCTTGGATGGGTGAAGCGTTCACGCTGTGCTGCCTCAGCCAGATCTACACCACCAACGCCGAGAGCAACTTCGGCAAGATCAGCAGCCCGGAGATCGACGCCAAGGTCAACCAGGTTCTCGACGAACTGGACGCCGGCAAGGCGCGCGATCTGGCCAACGAGGCCGACAAGCTGATCTGGGCCGAGGGGTTCAGCCTGCCGCTGTTCCAGGCGCCGGGCAATGTGGGGGTGCGAAAAACCCTCGCCAACTTCGGCGCGGCCGGCCTCGGCGATGTGAACTACACCGCCATCGGCTTCATGAAGTCCTGACGCCCTCGACCCAGCGCGGCACCGCCGACTCCGCCAGGGTCGCCGCGGTGAGCGCCGACATGGCAAGGCGCAACGCGATTTTGGTGGGCAGCGCGTCCAATTCGGCGACGCGGTCGGGCAGGATCTCCGCCGCCCCGGCCCGGACCGCGGCGACGATCGCGAGGGCCGCCTGCTCCCGGGTGTCGAGCACGCTGTGCCCGGCGTTGGGCAGCTCGACGAGGACCGCGCCGGGAATCAGATCGGCCACCCTGCGTGCCACCGCGGGCGGGGTGACGAGGTCGTGCCCGCCGGAGATGACGACGGTGGGCCAGCTGAACCGTGGCATCTCGGCGGTCAGGTCGAACGGTTCACTCTCGAACGCCTGACGGTCGGGGTTCTGCTCGGCGATACCGATCGACGGATCCAGAGGCAGGCCGTCGGGCACGCCCGCGAAGTTGAGTTCGCTGAACGCGATCCGATTGACCAGATCCTC
>JAHFVC010000093.1 GCA_023264765.1 Mycobacterium sp.
TGCTGGCCCTCGATCATCGCATGCGCGAAGTCCATGTACGGTGCGGCCTCGTTGATGAACCGCTTGCCCGCTCCGTTGACGACGAACTGCGCCGGCATCATCCGCTCGTTGAGCATGAACTGCAGTCGGCCGTCGGGCCAGCACATGGCGGGAAACCACCACGCCTCGTCGAGCAGGTCCGTGGCAGCACCGACCTTCTCCCCCGCCCGGATACCGTCGCCGGTGGCCGCGGGATTGCCGAAGCTCCAGTCCTTCTCCAGGAGCGGGAGATACTGCCGGCGCCAGGCCATGTCGTGGTCGAATCCCCCGGAGGCCACCACCACGCCGCGGCGGGCGGCCACGCGCACCGGCTTGCCGTCGCGTTCGACGACGGCACCGACCACATTCCCGTCGACGTCGGTGATCAGTTCGGTCATCGGCGCGGACAGCCACAGCGGGATGTTCTTCTCCTTGAGCGCCAGCCGCATCCGCGCCATCAGCGACTGCCCGATGGCGGCCATCCGATCGCCGAACACCCGGGCCCGGAACATCCGCCAGATCAGTTTGAGCAGCACCGCCTTGCCCCGCCAGTTCTGCCGGACCTGATAGAACAGTCGAAGATCCTTCGGGGCGAACCAGATTCCCTTGGGCGCCAACGCCAGCGGGGCGAGCAGGTTCTGCTCCTCCTCGCCGAGGCTGCGCAGGTCGATCTCGGGCACATTGATGGTGCTGCCGCGTTCGGAGCCGCCCGCCAACTCCGGGTAGTAGTCGGCGTAGCCCGGCTTCCACACGAACTCGAACCACGTGCTGGACTTCTCCAGGAACTCCATCATCTCAGGCCCGGTCTCGACGTAGGTGCGCAACCGCTCGTCGCTGACCAGTCCACCGGTGATGGTCTTGAGGTACTCGAACACCCCGTCGGGATCGGGCGAATATCCGGACTTGCGCTGTGACGGCGCCCCGGGCACCCAGATGCCACCACCGGACAGGGCGGACGAGCCGCCGAATTTCGGTGATTTCTCCACGACCAGGGTGTCCAGTCCGGACGCGTCGGCGCGTAGGGCCGCGGTCATGCCACCGGCTCCCGAGCCGATGACGAGGACGTCGACGGAGTGATCGAAGGGTTCTGTCATTGCGCGATAACCGCCGTCCGGATCGCGAAGCCCGCGATCAACTCGGGAGCAGCACGGTAGTAGCGCTGCTGCGTCTGGTAATTGCCCTGAGCCGCCATCGCGGCGAATGCCGCGACCCAGGTACGGATCTCGTGTGCGGAATTGCCGGCCTCGCGGGCGATCCACTCGTTGCTCCAGCCGTCCACCTCGGCGAGCCGGTTGGTGTCGATCAGATCGAGCAGGGCGTGATCCCAGTCCGGGTTGAGCGGTTGCAGTGAACTCTCACCGTGCGCGAAGTCGCGCGCCGCGGCGATCACGGCCTCTTGGCGCGCGGCCCGGCCTTCCGGGGTCATCGGCGCGCCACCGACGATGCGTGCCAGCGCCGCGGGCGGAGCGGTGGCCAGCGTGGGCACTGGCGGATCGTGGGACAGTCCACCGGATCCGACCACCAGCACGCGCTTGCCGAGGGTGCCCAGGTGGGCGCCGATGGCGGCGCCGAGCGCGCGGGTGCGCTTGAGCGGGCCCAGCGGGGTGGCCACCGAATTGATGAACACCGGGATGACGGGCCGGGAGGCGGCGTCCCCGAAGAGCACCTCGAGGGGTTGCACCGTTCCGTGGTCGACGTCCATGGCTGCCGAGAGCGAGACGTCGACGCCGGACTCCCACACCGCGGCGGCCATGTCGTCGGCCAGCACGGCGGGTACGTCCAGCGGTCCGGCGTAGGTGCCGTAGTCGCCGACGCCGGTCGCGGCGCTGCCGATGCAGAACGGCGGCATCAGCCGGTAGAAGAACCCGTTGTAGTGATCCGGGGAGAAGATGACGACGAGCTCGGGATCGAAATCCGCTACGAACGCCCGAGTCTCGGCGAGCTGGGCATCGATGTCCTCAAGCAGTTCCGCCGACGGTCCCGGCAGATTCAGCAGCGGGCTGTGCGACATGCAGCACAGGGCGACTTGCGACATGGGATTCACCTCCCTCGGTGAGACAGAGGACCTCGAACAATGTGCGGCTCAGCTCGTTCGACAGCTGGGCGATGCCGGCGGCGGCGATGCACCGGTCCGGGCGCAGGAACAGCACGGATTCGGCGTGGGCGTCGAAGAACTTCTTCAGCGCCCCCGTGCGGTCGCCGACGATGGTGATGTCGGGGTCGTCGTGCCCGGTCCAGTGCAGCTGGGTGCCGGGCCTGGCCTCGATGAGTTTGGCGCCCAGCGCTTTCCAGCGCGCGAACGTCGCGTCGTCGAGCAGTTCCCGCAGGCTGTTGTTCCACGCCAGCACCGCGAACCCGGTGCCGAGCACCTCGTCCAGGAGCAGGTTCTGCTCGGTGCGGGTGTCCACGTGCGGCTGGATGAACAACGTGCCCGTCGGCGATGTCGGAGTCGGATTGGCGTCATGGACCACCGCACCCGTGTCATATCGCGGCATCGGTTTGAACCGCATCTCCAGGACATACCGCTTCAATGTCGGGACCACCGAGGCCGCCCGGATGAGCTTGTCCCGCAACGTCGCCACGTGCCGGTTGGTCGGCGAGATGACACGGCCCACCAGAGTGGAGAGATCGATCATGGCGCGCGCATGCTTGCGCCGTTCTGCGTCATAGCTTTCCAGCAGACCGTCCCCGGCGTGCCCGTTGACCACGGCGGCCAGCTTCCAGCCCAGGTTGGCCGCGTCGCGGATCCCGCTGTTGTAGCCCTGCCCTTGCCACACGGGCATCAGGTGCGCGGCATCGCCGCCCAGCAGCATCCGGCCCTTGCGGAACGAGCCCGCGATCCGGGAATGGTGGGTGTAGACGCGGTGCCGGATGATGTCGACCCGGTCGGGATGCGGCACGAAAGGTGCCAGCATCCGGGCGATGAACTCCGGGCGCTCCACCTGCTCGTCGGTTTCGTCGGCGTGGATCATGAACTCGAAACGCCGGATGCCATGCGCGATGGAGATGGACGCGTACGGGCGGGCCGGATCCGCACCGACTTCACTGTTGGGGTGGCCCAGCGGGTCATTGGCCAGATCGACCACCAGCCACCGGGTTTCAGAGGTGGTGCCCTCGAAGGTCACGTCCATCATGCGCCGGGTGGCACTTCGTCCACCGTCGCAGCCGACGAGGTACCGAGCTCGCACCGTCGACGCTTTCCCGTTGCGCAGGATCTCGGCGGTCACGCCATCGGCGTCCTGGCGGGCGTTCTCCATCCGGGTGCCCCAGGACACCTGCACATCAGCGAAGCGGGCCAGTCCCTTGAGCAGTTCGGCGTCCACGAGCGGTTGAACGAACCCGTTGCGCTTGGGCCAGCCGAATCTGGCGTCGGGCGGTGCCATCTCGGCCAGTAGGCCCCTCTTACCGTCGTAGAACCGCAGGATCTGGTTGGGGACGGTGTGCGGCAGGATCTGCTCGACCAGACCGATCGACTGGAACGTGCGCAGTGATTCGTCATCGAGGCCGACGCCGCGCGGATAGTCGATCAGGGTCTCGCGGTCCTCCACCACCAGGGTGTGAACTCCCTGTTGGCCAAGGATGTTCGCCAGTGTCAGACCGACCGGTCCGGCTCCGACGATGAGGACGTCGACCTGTTCGGTCATGAACGCCCCAGCAGGAAGTCGAGGTGCAACCTGTTGAACGTCTTCGGGTCCTCGTACTGCGGCCAGTGCCCGCAGTCCGGCATCACCTCGAACCGTGCGCCCGGGATCATCTCCGAGATGCGTCTGCCCTCGCTGACGTCGGCGGTCGGGTCATCGCTGGTCCACAGCACCAGGGTGGGGGCGGTGATGGCGCCGTATTCGGTGGGCCCGAGCAGGTTGCGCCTGCGGATCTCGGGATCCTGCAACGCCATGATGTCGCTCATCGCGGACACGAAACCTGGCTGCTGATAGACCTTCTGACGGCTGGCGACGATGTCGTCGTAGCCCTTGGACTTGTCGGCCATCAGCCATTTGATGCGTGCCTGCACGGTGTCCCAGTCCGGGTTCTCCGCGGCGGCCATGGACAGGGTGATGATGCGCTTCATCACTTCCGGGTCGGCCTGCGAACCACCGGCGGTGTTGAGCACCAGTCGCTCGATGCGATCCGGATGGTCGGATGCGGCACGCGCCGCGACCCAACCACCGAGCGACTCACCGGACAGATAAACCTTCTGCGCGCCGATCACGTCGAACACCGCGAGCAGGTGGTCGACGTAATGCGACACCTCCAGCGGATGGCCCGGCTTGTCGGTGTACCCGTGCCCCAGCATGTCGATGGACCAGGTGGAGAAGTGCTCGGCGTGCGATTCCAGGTTGCGCACGTACGCCTCGGCGTGACCGCCGGAACCGTGCAGCAGGACCAGTGCGGGCTTGCTCTTGTCCCCCGCGTGCAGGTAACGCGTGCGCACCCCGCCCGCGTCGAGGTAACCCTGCGTGAAAGCCACGCCCTGAAGGTCGCTCCAGACGCTTTCATGCACCGGAGTCGCTGTCATGCCGCCCCTTCCTGCGGAAATGTCATTCTCTTTCAGTGCGAATCATGTGTGCTAATATCGAACACTAATGTGCACTATGTATAGAGCATCACTCTCGCGATGACGTCTGTCAAGGGACTGAACGGCAGCTCCGGCGCGGCTAACCCCGCGCGGGCGGCCGCCGGGTCACAGACACTCGCCCGGGGCCTTTCCGCGCTTCAGGCGGTCGCCAGCGCGCCCGCCGGGGTCACCGCGGCCGAGGTCGCCGATTTCGTCGGCGTGCATCGCACCATCGCCTATCGGCTGTTGAGCACCCTGGCGCAAGCGCGCTTCATCACTAAGGGCGAGGACGGCAAGTACCGGCCGGCCGCGACACTGGCCGTGCTCGGTGCCTCGTTCGACAACAACGTGCGGCAGCTGAGTGTGCCGACCCTACGGCTGCTGGCCGACGACCTGGGTACCACGGTGTCGCTGCTGGTGGCCGAGGGCGATCAGCAGGTGGCCATCGCCGTCATCGTGCCGACCTTGGTGTTCTACCAACTGTCCTTCCACGAGGGCAGCCGCTATCCCCTGGACCGCGGGTCGGCCGGGATCGCGCTGCTGTCGAGCATGCCGCCCCGCCCCGGCGAGCGCGAACTGGTCAGCCAGGCCCGCGAGCAGGGCTACGTCATCACCCACGGCGAGATCGAGCCCGACACCTATGGCCTCGCGGTCCCGGTGCGCCGTCGGCCGCCTTCGCCTCCCACCTGTATCAACCTCATCTCCCATCGGGAGGACGTGGTGCTGCGCGGCCGCGATGCCGTGATCCGTGCAGCCAAACAACTCTCCGAGATCCTCGGCTGAAAGGACCTGTCAACGTGTCGGATTGGGATCAGGAAGTCGACGTCGTCGTCCTCGGTACCGGTGGCGCCGGATTGTCGGCGGCGCTCACCGCCGCGGCGAACGGCGCCTCGGTCGCGATCTACGAGAAGGCCCCGACGGTCGGCGGCACCACCGCCGTGTCCGGGGGCATCGTCTGGATCCCGTCGCATGATCGCGCCGCCGGCCTGAGCGTCGAAGACGCGCTGAAATACCTTGAGGCCCAGTCCCTCGGAGCGATGGACCACGGCTTGGTCGAGACGTTCGTACGGACCGGCCCGGCCATGCTGGACTTCCTGGAGGCCCACAGCGAGCTGCAGTTCGAGGTCGCCGAGGGCTTTCCCGACTACAAGCCCGAACTGCCCGGTGGCCGGCCCGGCGGTGGCCGGTCACTCAACGCCAAACCGTTCGACCTGGCCCGCATCGGCGACTGGCACGACCGCATCACCGCGTTCCCGGTGGACTTCAGCAATGTCGGGATCGACGCCGAGACCCGGGCACGCATCCATGCCGCCGCCGACGACCTGGTCGGCGACTACTGCGTGGCCGGCGCCGCGCTGATCGCCGGACTGCTCAAGGGCCTGCTGGACCGCGGCGTCGCCCCGGTGACGGAGGCGCGCGCGTCGGAGCTCATCGCGAAGGACGGGCGCATCGCAGGCGTGCGAATCACCTTCGACGGCACCGATATCCGGGTCGGCGCGCGCCGCGGCGTCATCCTGGGGACCGGTGGATTCGAGTGGGATCCCCAGCTGGTGGAGGCCTATCTGCGCGGACCGATGCGCGGTGCGGTGTCCCCGCCGAACAACACCGGCGACGGGTTGCGGATGGCGATGGCGCACGGCGCCGACCTGGCCAACATGGGTGAGGCGTGGTGGGTGCCGATCGTGCAGATCCCCGGAGACACGCTCGGCGGGAAGCCACGCAGTCGTAGTGTCAGGCTGGAACGGACCCGGCCGCGGAGCATCATCGTCAACCGCGCAGGCAAGCGTTTCCTCAATGAGGCGGGCGAATACAACTCGATGGCCGGCCCGTTCCACCATCTCGACCCGCGTGCCGGCTACCTCAACGACCCCGCCTGGATCGTCTTCGACGACCAGCACCTCAAGCGCTACGGCTTCCTCGGTACCGAACCCGGCGGCGAGGCGCCCGACTGGTTCAACAAATCGGCCACGCTGGAAGACCTCGCCGACAAGACGGGCATCTCCGCCGACGGTCTGACCCGAACGCTGGCGGCGTGGAACAACAATGTCGAGCACGAGCAGGATCCCGACTTCAACCGCGGCGCAAGCGCATACGACGGCTATTGGGGCGACAACTCCGCGGCCACCCCGGCCCTGCAGACGCTCGGCCCGCTGGATACCGCGCCGTTCTACGCGGTCCCGGTGGCCGTCGGCGCGATGGGTACCAAGGGCGGCCCGCGCACCGACCGCGACGGCCGGGTTCTGCACATCAACGGCGAGGTCATCGAGGGATTGTTCGCGGCAGGTAACGCCATGGCCGGGGTGACCGGCAAGGCCTATGGCGGCGCGGGCGGCACACTCGGACCCGCCATGGTGTTCGGCTACCGCAGCGGATACGCCGCCGCCACTGGGGAATCCGCCCCCACCCCATAGCGATTTGTGCACGTTTCGTAACGTCGAGCGTTACGCGACGTGCACAAATCGCCGGTTACGGGACGTCCTTGACGGCCGACCGGGGCGGACCCGCGGTCTTCCAGTCCTCGAGACCATCCTCGGCCAGGCCGACCGGGAAGCTGTTCTCGTGCACCTGCGCCCAGTGGCTGTGGTTCAGCTCGTGCATGGTGAAGCACGCGTTGAGCGAGTTGTAGAAACCCTGGTTGTCCTGGGTCTGGTTGACCGACTCCTTGATCAGCAGGGCGGCCATCGTCGGGACCTTTGCGATCCGGCGAGCGAATTCCAGTGTCTTGTCGGCGAGTTCGTCGACGGGGAAGATCTTGGAGACCATCCCCAGCGCGTGGGCTTCCTCGACCGACAGTGTGTCGCCGGTGAGCATCAGCTCCTTGGTCTTACGCGCCCCGAATTCCCATGGGTGCGCGAAGTATTCGACACCGCACATGCCCAGCCGGGTGCCCACCACGTCGGCGAAGCGGGTGTTGTCCGCCGCCACGATCAGGTCGCAGGACCACATCAGCATCAGGGCCGCGGCGTAGACGTCGCCGTGCACCGAGGCCACCGTGATCTTGCGCAGGTTGCGCCAGCGCCGGGTGTTCTCGAAGTAGTGGTGCCACTCCTGCAGCATCAGGCTTTCCGCGCCCTTGCGGGTGGCGCCGTTGACCTTGAAGCTCGGGTGCTGATCGGGCCCTGGCGTGTACTCGCCGCGCTGCACCGCCGACCCCAGGTCGTGACCGGAGGAGAACATCGGTCCGTTGCCGCCGAGGATCACCACGCGCACCTCGTCGTCGGCCTCGGCCCGCAGAAACGCGTCATGCAGCTCGACGAGCAAGCCGCGGTTCTGCGCGTTGCGTGCCTCCGGGCGGTTCAGCATGATCCGCGCGATCGTCCCCTCATCGAGGGTTTCGTATGTGACAAAGCGATATTCAGAGACTTCTGAAGCCATGAAGCGCACTCTATTCCTGCGAGAACGGCGTTACCGCACCGGGTGGCGAAGCAACGATCTAGAGCGACAGGATGGTGGCCGACGCGGTGCCCGGCGCGCCGTACACCTGAGCCAGCCCGACGCGCGGGCTGCCCGGCACCTGCCGCTCGCCGGCCTCGCCGCGAAGCTGACGGACCAGTTCGTGCATCTGCCGCAGCCCCGATGCGCCGATGGGTTCACCGTTGGCGATCAGCCCGCCGTCGGTATTGACCGGGATGGTCCCAGTGATCTCGGTGGCGCCTTCGATCAGCATCTTCTCCTGATCGCCGTCGGCACACAGACCGGTCTCGGCCATGTGGATGACCTCGGCACCGGCGTCGGTGTCCTGCAACTGCGCGATGTCGACGTCCTCGGGCCCGATGCCTGCCGCCTCGTAGGCGGCCTTGGCGGCGAACACCGTCGGCGACGGATCCTCGTCCAGCGGCGCAGAGGTGCCGTGCACCTCGTATGCACCGAAGGTGCGGGTGCGGATCTCGCTGGCCCGCACATACACCGGCTTGTCGGTGTAGCGGTGTGCGATGTCGGCCCGGCACATGATGACGGCGGCGGCACCCTCGTCGGGCGCACAGAACATGTACTGGCGCAGCGGGTAGTTCAGCACCGGCGAGGCCATGATCTCCTCGACGGAGATCTCCTTGCGCCGGAACGCATTCGGGTTCAGCTCACCGTTGCGGAAGTTCTTGTTCGCCACCCGCGCCAGCGTCTCCTCGGAGATGTTGTGCTTGTGGATGTAGTGGTTGGCCTTGATGCCGAAGAACTTGGTGGTGACGAACTGACCGTTGTTGGCATACCACTGCGGCAGCGCGAGTTTGGCCGGGTCGTCGGTGAACGCGCCGCGCGGGTGCTTGTCGAGGCCGATCGCGATGCCGATGTCGTACTTGCCCAGCCGGATGGTGTCGGCAGTCTGCTGGATGGCGCTGGCCGAGGTGGCGCAGGCATTGAACACGTTGGTGAACGTGATGCCGGTGAGACCGACCAGGCGGGTGACGGCGTCGGGATTGGACACCTCGTAGCTGCCGCCGAAACCGAACTGGATGTCCTTCCATTCCAGCTTGGCATCCACCAGCGCGCCCTGAATGGCCTCGGCGCCCATCTCCATCGCGGTCTTGTCGAACCGGCCGAACGGATGGATCCCGACGCCGATGATGGCTACGTCATTGCTCATCTGAGACTTCCTATCTAGACCGGCTTGAACCAGAACGTGACGAGCTCATCGCCGTCGGCGTCGGTGGCGAACGGCTCCATGGTCAGCTCGACCTCCATGCCGAATTTCAGCTTGGCCGGGTCGTTTTCGGTCAACCGGCCCTCGACCCGGATCACGTCACCGAGCTGCACCAGACCGACACCGAACGGCACGAAGTCCTTACCGGTCGGCCCGGCATAGGGCGCTCCGGGCGGGAATCCCTGTGTGGTCCACGCGATCACGGTGCCGCGACGAGGCAGCAGCAGATCGGACATCTCGGACTTGCTGCACTTGGGGCAATGCTGCTGGCGCGGGAACGTCGTCGCCGAGCAGGCGCCGCACTGACTACCGATCAGCTGCGGATCCGCGTCCGGCCAGGTCGAGATCTCGGGGGCAAGCGCCTTCTGCATCGGACTCCTCGAAGCGACAGAATACGTTAACGATTTCGTACAGTAGCACTTCCGAAAGATGGAAACCACATTCTCATTCGGGCGTGACCTGGACTCCCTCGAGCAGCCGGGCCGTCGCCGTATAGACGTCGGCACCACCGTCGGCGACCTCGGCCGCCAGTTCCGCCAGACCCGGGTGGGCACGCAGCGCGCTCTGCGCCAGCGACAGGATCTGCAAGCGGGCCCGCGCCGTACGCCGGTCCGTGTCATCGGCCCGGTGGTGGGCGTCGATGGCGCCGACCAGTTCGTCGATCCCGGTGTTCTCGGCGGCGACGATCTTCAGCACCGGCATGCCGGTTTCGATGTGCAGGTCCCGCACCGTCTGATCGGCACCTTCACGGTCGGCCTTGTTGACGACGATGATGTCGGCGACCTCGAGCAGGCCGGCCTTGGCCGCCTGAACCGCGTCGCCGGCACCGGGGTTGAGGATGGCCACCGTCGGGTCGGCCACGGCGGCGATCTCCACCTCGGACTGCCCGACGCCGACGGTTTCGAGGACGACGATGTCATAGGCCAGGGCCGCGAGCAGCCGGATCGCCGCCGGCACCGCGGCCGACAGTCCGCCGAGGTGGCCGCGGGTGGCGACCGAGCGGATGAGGACCCCGTCGTCGTTGATGTGCGCAGCCATCCGGATCCGGTCGCCCAGCAGCGCTCCCCCGCTGTAGGGCGAGGACGGGTCGACGGCCAGCACGGCTACCCGCAGACCGCGGGCCCGGTAGGCGGCAACCAACACCGCGACCGTGGTGGACTTTCCCGCGCCGGGCGGACCGGTGATACCGATGGTGCGCACCGGTTGCGGGTCCAGCACCGCCAGCACTTCACCCCGGCGATCGCCTTCGACCAGCGTCAGCAGCCTGCCGATGGCCCGTTGCGATCCGCTCCGGGCGGCGGTCAGGAGCTCGTGAATATCCATCGAGACAGACCTTAGGGCGAGACCTCGATGACCGTGGCCGAACCCATCCCACCGCCCGCACACATGGCGGCCACCCCGATACCGCCACCGCGCCTGCGCAATTCGTGTACCAGCGTGACGATCATCCGCGCTCCGGTGGCCGCGACGGGGTGCCCCAGTGAGCAGCCGCTGCCACTCACGTTGACCTTCTCCGGGTCCAGGTCGAGCAGCTTGACGGTGGCGACGCACATCGCCGCGAACGCCTCGTTGATCTCGAAAAGGTCCACATCGCCCAGCGAAAGACCGCCGCGTCCAAGCGCTTTGGTGATCGCCTCGACAGGCGCCAAGCCGGTGAACGCCGGGTCGACACCGACCGAGGCCCAGGACCGGATGGTGCCGAGGGCAGGTAGGCCGAGGCGGTCGCTGGCGATGGCCAGCGCCGCGGCCCCGTCGTTGGCGCCGCCGGCGTTGCCCGCGGTGATCGAGAAGCCCTCGATCTCCGGGTGCAGCACCTTCAACGAGGCGAGCTTCTCCAGCGTGCTGTCCCGGCGTGGGTGTTCGTCGGTGTCGAACAGCCCGTGCGGCGTCTCGATCGGCACGATCTCTTCTTTGAACCGGCCCGCGTCGATCGCGGCGACGGCCTTGCGATGCGAGCCCAGCGCCCACTCGTCCATCTCCTCGCGGGTGACGCCCGCCTTCACCGCGGCGTTCCAGCCGACGGTGATCGACATGTCCATGTTGGGCGCGTCGGGACGGTCCGGATGGGTGGGCGGGAACCAGGGCACGAACTCGTCGCCGACCTGCCGGATGAAACGCGGGGACGTAGAGGCCGAGTTGACCCCGCCGGCGATGACCAGCTCGTCCATCCCCGCCATGATGCCGGCGGCACCCGCCTGCACCGAGGCCTGACTGGCGGCGCAGTGCCGGTTCAGGGCAAGACCGGGCACCGTGGTGAGACCGGTCGTGATCGCGGCGTGCCGGGCGATGACGCCGCCGCCGTAGAGGCCCTCGCCCAGCAGGATGTCGTCCACCCGGCGGCCGTCGAGGTCGGCGGCCACCGCACCGACGATGTGGTCGGCCAGCGTGTAGGCATCGGTGTCGCGCAAGGTGCCCTTCTTGGCGGTGCCGATGGGCGCGCGGACAGCGGAGACGATGACGGCTTCAGGCATGGGAATCTCGTTTCATTCCGGTATGAGAATGTTATTCTCTCAAGTCGAGAGTGCCAGTTGCAAGAAGGGGAAGCACATGCAGATCGCCGGAAGTTCCGCGCTCGTCGTCGGTGGCGCGGGAGGCTTGGGCGAAGCGACGGTCCGCCGTCTGCACGCCGCAGGCGCCAAGGTCGTCGTCGCCGACATGGCCGATGACAAGGGCCTGGCGCTGGAGAAGGAGCTCGGCATCCGCTACATCCAGACCGACGCCACCTCCGAGGAGTCCGTCAACGCCGCGATCGCCGAAGCCGAAGCGCTTGCCCCACTGCGCATCTCGGTGGACACCCACGGTGGCCCGGCCGCCGGCGGCCGGCTGATCGGCAAGGACGGCTCCCCGTTGAGCCTCGAAGGCTTCGAGAAGACGGTCAAGTTCTACCTGACGGCTGTGTTCAACGTGCTGCGTCTGACGGCCGCCGCGATCGCACGCACCGAGCCGCTCGACGAAGGTGCCCGCGGCGTCATCGTCAACACCGCGTCGATCGCCGGTTACGAGGGACAGATCGGTCAGCTGCCCTACGCCGCAGCCAAAGGCGGGGTGCTGGGCATGACACTGGTCGCCGCGCGCGATCTGTCCCCGCTGGGTATCCGGGTCGTCACCATCGCGCCCGGCACCATCAACACCCCCGCATACGGGCAGAACGCCGACACACTCGAGCAGTACTGGGCACCGCAGATCCCGTTCCCGAAGCGGATGGGCCGTTCGACCGAATACGCACAGCTGGCGCAGAGCATCATCGAGAACGACTACCTCAACGGCGAGATCATCCGCCTCGACGGGGCGCTGCGGTTCCCGCCCCGGTGAGCCCCAGCCTGCACGGCGGGCTGGAGCGCAGCGACCGGGGGAATCTGCACGGCGGGCTGGAGCGCAGCGACCGGGGGAATCTGCACGGCAAGACCGCGTTCGTCGCCGGCGCCAGCCGCGGCATCGGCGCGACCATCGCGCATGCGCTGGCCGCGGCGGGCGCATCGGTGGCGGTGGCCGCCCGCTCCGAGGAGCAGGGCAAGCTGCCCGGCACCATCGGGTCGGTGACGGCGGCGATCACCGAGGCCGGCGGTCGCGCACTGGCCGTCCCATGTGACGTCACCTCGGAAAATTCCGTCAATGATGCTGTCAACGCGACGGTTTCGGAGTTCGGCGGAATCGACATCCTGGTGGCGAATGCCGGGGTGCTGTGGCTGGGCCCCATCGAGTCGACGCCGCTCAAGCGCTGGCAACTGTGTCTAGACGTCAACCTCACCGGGGTCTTCCTGGTGACCAAGGCCGTGATCCCGCACGTCCGCACCCGCGGCGGCGGATCGCTGATGGCCATCACCACCACCGGGGTCGGGATGCCCGGCGCCAACGCGTACTGGGTGTCGAAGGCCGCCGCCGAACGCCTCTACCTCGGCCTCGCCGACGACCTGCGCACCGACAACATCGCGGTCAACTGCCTGAGCCCGTCCCGGGTCGTCCTCACCGAAGGGTGGCAGGCCGGCGGCATGGGTCTGGAGATACCGCCGGACATGGTGGAACCACCGGAGGCGATGGGAGCGGCAGCCGTCCTGCTGGCCGGGCAGAACGCCGGCGGGATCACCGGTACGGTGCAACGCTCCGAGGAATTGATCAGGGGCTGACGGCGTATCGGTCGCGCAGCACCCGGCGCAACACCTTGCCCGACGGCAGCCGCGGGATCTCGTCGACGAACATCACGCTGCGCGGCTTCTTGTACGACGCCAGCCGAGACCCGACCCAGTCGACGAGTTCGGCCTCCGAAACCCCTTGCCCCGACACGGCCGCGACGATCGCCTCGCCGTCGGCTGCATCGGGAATTCCGAACACCGCACAGTCACCGATCGCCGGATGGGCGTGCAGCACCGCCTCGACCTCGGCCGGCGCCACTTGGAAGCCGCGCACTTTGATCATCTCCTTGAGCCGGTCGGTGATGTGCAGCCAACCGTCCTCGTCGAGGTGACCGATGTCGCCGGTGCGGTACCAGCCGTCGTCGAACACCGAAGCGGTCTCGGCGGCCGGCAGGTAGCCGGCCATCGCCGACTCCGACCGGACCTCGATCTCGCCGGTCTCCGCGATCCGCACCGCCACCCCGTCCACCGGCTTGCCGACGGTGTCCAGCCGGGCTTCACCGAGCGGGCAGCACGCAATGACCGGCAGTTCGCTGGCGCCGTAGGCCGAAACCCATTGCACGCCTATCCGTTCGGTGACAGCGTCGGCGATGCTCTTGGTCACCGGGGTGGCGCACCACATGATGTAGCGCAGCGAGGACAGGTCGTAGGACCCCAGCTCTGGGTGCGCGGCGATCGCCAGCGCGATGGGTGCGACGGCCATTTCGATGGTGATCCGGTCACTCTGGATGTGTCCGAGCATGGCGTCGATGTCGAATCGCCGGTGCAGTCGCATCCAGGCGCCGGCCTCGAGCACGGTGGCGATGTTGAGCAGGCCGAGGATGTGGGACGGCGGAGTCATGATCTGCATCCGGTCGGCCGCGGTGAGGCCGAGGGCGTCCCGCCAATGCCTGATCGCCGCGGCGAAACCGGCGTGGGTGTGCCGGACCGCCTTCGGCATCCCGGTGGTACCGGAGCTGAACACGAACAACGCGTCGGCGTCGGGCGCCACCGGCCCCCACGATTCCCCCGTCGCCGCGGGGATCGGCTCGTCGAGGTGCACTGTCGGAAGCAATTCGGCGAGCAGCGGCTGATCTCCCACCCCGAGCACCGGGGCGGTGAGCGACAGCGCGTGCGTCACCTCGGCCTGCTTCCACGACGGGCTGATCAGGACGACCGCGGCGCCGATCCGCCAGATGGCTCGCAATGCGATGACGAACTCGGGCCGATTCGACGACATCATCGCGACCCGGTCCCCGCGCCGGACGCCGCGCCTGGTCAGGACACCGGCCATCCCGTCGGCGAGGGCGTCGAGCTCAACCAAGGTGTACTCGCGGTCATCGAATGCAAGCGCGGGCCTCACGCCGACTATCTTATCCGCAAAGGAGAATGATATTCTCCTTTTGTCAGAATCATAGCCCCAGGAGAGTGTCATGACGGCTGAACCCGTGCCCGCCGATGAGGTGACGATCCTGCTGGATCGCGCCAGCACGACGGTGACGGTCACCCCGGGCGAAACGTTGTTGGACACGGCCCGCCGCGCCGGACTGACCCCGCCGTTCGCCTGCGAAGCCGGCAACTGCGGAACCTGCATCGCCAAGCTCACCGAGGGCAGCGCCGTCATGCGCGTCAACGACGCCCTCGACGACGACGAGGTCGAGGAGGGTTACGTGCTGACCTGCCAGGCGGTCCCGAATCCCGGCAACCTCGTAGTCGACTACGACGACTGACCCTCGAACACCGGCGCCGGCCGGTACTCCGGCGTGAAGCCCTCGACTTTGATCGGGCTGCCCACCAACCGGAAATCGCCTGCCTGCACCACGATCTCCGGGGTCTCGGCCAGTGCCTCCGGCAGCGTGCGTACCGCGGCGGCAGGAATGCCCAGCGGTTTCAGTCTGGCCTCCCAGTTCGCCGCGCTGTCGGTGGCCAGCGCTGCGGAGACCACGGCCAAGACCTGATCGCGTGCCGCGGCACGTTCGGCCATGGTGACGAATCCGTCGATCCCCGCCTCCCCAGCAAACGACTTCCAGAATCCGTCGTGGGTGATGAACAGCGCCAGATACCCGTCAGCGGTGGGAAAAAGCTGTGCGGGAACGTAATACGAGTGCGCACCGAACGGGTACCGGCGCGGTTCGGCACCGTCGTTGAGGTAGGCCGACGCGCGGTAGTTCAGCTGCGAGAGCATGACGTCACGCAGCGACACGTCCACCTGCCCGCCACGGCCGGACACGATCTGGGCCAGCAGCCCGAGGGCCGCCGTCAGACCGGTGGAGTTGTCGGCCGCCGAGTAGCCGGGCAGCGTCGGCGGCGCCTGCGGGTCACCCGTCATCGCAGCCACCCCGGTGGCCGCCTGGATGACGTAGTCGAACGCCGGATCGTCGCCGCCGTGCAGCCCGTAGCCGGTGAGTGCGACGCACACGATCTTCTCGTTATGCACGCGCAGGGACTCATACGTCAGTCCCAGCTTCTTGATGGCCGACGGTTTCATGTTCACCAGTAGCGCATGCGAATCGGCCACCAGCTCGGCAAGTGTGGCCTGCCCGTCGGCCGACCGGAGATCCAGGCAGACGCTGCGCTTGTTGCGATTGAGGCTGGCGAAGTAACTGTCGCTGACCTGGCGGGAGATCTCCCCGCCGGGCGGCTCGACCTTGATGACCTCGGCGCCGAGATCGGCCAGCAGCATGGTGGCGTACGGGCCGGCCAGCATCACCCCGACCTCGATGATGCGGATTCCGGTGAGCGGACCGGTCATGACGCCGAGACTACGGTTTGTGCGGAGAAATCACCGGGAACGCGCCATAAACCGTAGTTTCGATGCGCTGTGAACGTCACCGAACCTGCTTGGCGAGCTCGGCGATCACCTCACGCGTGCGGTATTTCGACGCAATCAGCTCGTCGCGATTGTCCCCGATAGGCAACAGCCGGACGGACAGATCGGTGACGCCGGCGTCGGCGAACTGCTTGAACCGCTTCAAGATCGACTCTTCGTCCCCCGCCGCGAGCAGATCGCCGACATCGCGGGCATCGCCGCGGTCGAGCAGCTTCTGGTAGTTCGGCGAGGTCTCGGCCTCGGCCAGGATGCGGTTGGCCCGGTCCTTGGCCTCCTCGATCTCGGAGTTGGCGCACAACGTGACCGGGATACCGGCCACGATGCGCGGGGCCGGCTTGCCGGCCTCGGCGGCGGCCTTGTTGATCTTCGGAGCGATGTGCTCGCCGATTGCCTTCTCGTCGGCCATCCACAACGACGTACCGTCGGCGTGCTCACCGGCGATCTGCAACATCACCGGGCCCAGCGCGGACACCAGCACCGGCATCGGGGTGTCGGCGCCCAGCACGGTCGGGTTGTGCACGGTGAACGAATCGTTCTCCACGTCAACATCTCCGGGCCCGGCGATCGCCGCATTGAGCACCTGCAGATAGTCGCGGGTATAGGCGGCCGGCTTCTCATACGGCAGGCCCAGCATGTCGCGCACGATCCAATGGTGCGACGGGCCGACACCCAGCACCAGCCGGCCCGCCGAGATGGCGTGCACCGACAGAGCTTGACGCGCCAACGCGATCGGGTGTTGCGCCTGCAGCGGCACCACCGCGGTGCCGAGTTCGATGCGCGACGTGTTCGACGCCATCAGCGCCACCATGGTGAGGAGGTCGAAGTCGTTGGGCACCTGCGGCATCCACGCGCTGTCCAGGCCAGCCGACTCGGCCCACTGGATGTCGGAGATCAGTTTGGAGACCTTGCGCGCCATATCGCCGCGCTCGGCCCCGATCATCACACCGAGTTTCATCGCCCACCCCGCTTCGCCCGCCCGAGCTTCATGACTCCGAAACCTTTTCCGTGAGCGCGCGAACATCGGACACCAAGGTGTCGAGCGAGGTTCCCGTCGGGAACACCGCGGCCGCGCCGGCATCGAGCAGTTTCTGCACATCGCCCAGCGGGATGGTCCCGCCGACGACGACCGCGATATCCCCCGCGTCGGCCGCACGCAGCGCCTCGACGGTGCGCGCGGTCAACGCGACATGCGCACCCGACAGGATCGAAAGACCCACCAGTGCAACGTCTTCCTGCAGCGCGATGGAGACGATGTCCTCGATGCGCTGACGGATGCCGGTGTAGATGACCTCGAAGCCGGCGTCCCGCAACGTGCGGGCGACGATCTTGGCGCCCCGGTCGTGGCCGTCCAGCCCGGGCTTGGCCACGAGAACTCTGGTGGCCATGTCAGAACACCACCGGCTGCTGGAACTCGCCCCACACGGCCTTCAGAGCCGCCACCAT
>JAHFVC010000394.1 GCA_023264765.1 Mycobacterium sp.
AATCCGGTCAGCACCAGTTCGGCGCCCGCCTCCTGGGCCTGCTTGGCGATGTGGAACGCGATCGAGCTGTCGGTGATGATCCCTGTGACGAGGATGCGCTTGCCTTCGAGAATGCCCATGTGAAAGTCCTTACTGTTGACGCGAATTCGAGAAGTTCTAGTGCCCCATGCCCATACCGCCGTCGACCGGGATGACCGCGCCGGCGATGTAGCGGGCATCCTCGGACGCCAGGAAGCTGACCGCACCGGCCACGTCCTCGGCGGTGCCGACCCGCTTGGCCGGGATGAATTCCAGTGCGCCCGCCTGGATCCGCTCGTCCAGGGCGCGGGTCATCTCGGTGTCGATGTAGCCGGGCGCGACGACGTTGGCGGTGACGCCGGCCTTGGACAGTTCCCGCGAGATCGACCGGGCCATGCCGATCAGGCCGGCCTTGGCCGCGGCGTAATTGGCCTGGTTGCCGATTCCCCACATACCCGACACCGACCCGATGTAGATGATCCGGCCGAACCGCTTGCGCTGCATGCTGCGCGAGGCCCGCTGGGTCACCCGGAACGCCCCGGTGAGGTTGGCGTTGATGACCTCGGTGAACCGCTCCTCGGTCATCCGCATCAGGAACGCGTCCTTGGAGATTCCGGCGTTGGACACCAATACTTCGACCGGGCCCTGATGTTCCTCGACCTCGGTGAAGGCCCGGTCGACGGCGTCGTTGTCGGTGACGTCGCATTCGACGCCGAACAGTCCCTCCGGCGCGCCCGATCCACGATGGGTGACGGCCACCTTGTGGCCGTCCTCGGCGAGGCGTTGCGCGATGGCCAGGCCGATGCCCCGGTTTCCACCGGTGACGAGAACGGAACGGGAGACGAAGTCCGGCCGGTGGGTGGCACTCTCAGTCATGACCGCAAACCTATCGCCTCGTCCGCTGTTCGCCGAAATCGCCCTCAGCCCGGCAGCCTGCGGTTGATCAGCAGCGCGCCCAGCGCGGACAGGGCCAGCACCAGTGCACCGAGGCGCAACCAGCCCATGCTCGCGTCACCCTTGATGGTCTCGTAGCCGATCTGCTGCTGCAGCGAGGTGAACACCGCCTTGAGCTGTTCCAGGCTGGACGCGGTGAACGCCTCGCCCCCGGACAGGTCGGCGATCTTCTTGAGCATCTCGTCGTCGACCGGGACCGGCTGGCGCTGGTCGTTGATCTCGACGTAGCCGTACGGCGTGCCGAACGACACGGTGGAGATCGGCACGCCCTGGTCCTTGGCGGTGCGCGCGGCGGTGTACGCGCCCTTGGGGTTGTCCGGGTTGGACGGCACCGTCTCCTTGCCGTCGGACATCAGCACGACGCGCGCGGGCGGGGGCTCGTCGCCGCCGCCGATGACGGCCCCGACGGTGGCGATGGCCTGCAACGCCGTGAAGATGCCCTCACCGGTGGCGGTGCGGTCGGCCAGCTGCAGTTTGTCGATGCCCTGTTTGGTGGCGTCCCGGTTGGTGGTCGGCGAGACCAGCACGGTCGCGGTGCCCGCATAGGCGATCAGACCCAGGTTGATACCGGGGGTCAGCTGATCGGCGAACTGTTTGGCCGCCTCCTGCGCGGCGACCAGCCGGCTGGGCGCGACGTCGGTGGCCCGCATCGACTGCGACACGTCGATCACCAGCATGACGACGGCCCGGTTGCGCGGGATCCGGACGTCGTGGGTGGGCCCGGCCATCGCGACCGTGAACAGCAACAGCGAGGCCACCAGCAGGATGGCGGGCAGGTGGCGCCAGCGGGTGGGCTGTTTGGGCGCCACCTTCTCCAGCAGTTCCATGTTGGCGAAGCGCAGTATGCGCTTCTGCCGGGCCCGCTGGACCACGATGTAGAGCCCGATGAGGCCCGCGATCACCAGCAGGAACAGGAAGAACCACTTGTGTTCGAAACCTCGCAAGGACATCGGCCCGAGCAGCGGTAAATTCATGTGCGGCTTGTCATTTCCGTTTCGATGGCTAGCGGGCTGCCAGGGCACCGCGTCGGCGGCTGGCCACGAACCGGACCACGTCGGCGATCCAGTCCCGGTCCGTGCGCAGGGTCAGCAGGGGCGCGTCACAACGGCGCAGGGTGCGGGCCACCTCGGCGCGGTGGGCTGCCGCGGCCGCGGCGAAGTCGTCGCGCAACTTGGCGTCGATGGTGAACTCCCGCGTCACGCCGGTCTCGGTGTCCTGGAGGATCACGTCGCCGATATCGGGCAGTTCGACGTCGCGCGGATCGATGATCTCGATGCCCAGCACCTCGTGCCGGCCCGCGATGGCACGCAGGGGTCGCATCCAGTCGATCGGGCCGAGGAAGTCGCTGATGACCACCGCCATGCCACGCCGGCGTTCCGGCCTGCGCAGCGCGTCGATGGTGGCGGCCAGGTCCCCGCGCACCCCGGGCGGCGCCTGGGGTGTGGTCGCGATGGCCCGCAACAACTCCTGTTCGTGCAGCCGCCCGGACAGTGCCGGGACGCGTCGCAACGTGTCGCCGTTGGAGATCAGCGCACCCAAGCGGTTGCCGCCGCCGCTGTTGAGGAAGGCGATCGCCGCGGCCGCGGCCACGGCCAGATCGCGCTTCTCACACCCCGCGGTGCCGAAGTCCAGGCTGGCCGACACGTCGACCACCAGCCAGGTCTCCAGCTCGCGGTCGGCGATCATCTGCCGGACGTGTGGATGGGTGGTGCGGGCGGTCACCGACCAGTCCATCCGGCGCACGTCGTCGCCTGGCTGGTACATCCGCGACTCGCCGGCCTCCGAGCCTGGACCGGGGATCAACCCGAGGTGGTCACCGTGCAGGACCCCGTCGAGCTTGCGGCGCACCGTGAGCTCGAGTTTGCGCAGCGCGGCCGACAGCTGCGGGTCGCGGATCTCGCCGCGCCGCAGCGACGGCAGATCGACGGTGCGGCCTGCCTTCGGCGGAGCCGAACGGTCCGGTACTGACTCGGTCACCGACCGCTGGCCGCCGCCGCGGCAGGCACCCCGGGAGGCGCCGAATGACCCTGCTGCGGAAGGGCATTCACCTGGGGCAGCCCGACCGTTTGCAGGATGCGGTTGACCACGGTCTCCGCCGAGACCTCGTCGGCCAGCGCGTCGTAGGTGAGCACCAGCCGGTGCCTCAGCACGTCGGGGATGACCTCGACGACGTCCTGCGGGATGACGTAGTCGCGTCCGCGGACCAGTGCCAGCGCACGCGACGCCGAGATGATGCCCAGCGAGGCGCGCGGCGAGGCGCCGTAAGCGATCCACGCCTTGGCATCGGGCATGCCGAACTTCTCCGGCTCACGTGTGGCGGTGACGACCCGCACGACGTAGTCGACCAGCGCGTGGTGCACGAAGTTGTTGGCCGCCACCTCCTGCAGGCGCAGCAGGTCACCGGTGTCGAGGATCTGCTTGGGCTCCGGGGGCTTCACACCCATCCGGTAGATGATCTCGCGCTCTTCCTCCGGCGACGGGTAGTCGACGTTGAGTTTGAACAGGAAGCGGTCGCGCTGCGCCTCGGGCAGCTGGTAGACGCCCTCCTGCTCGATCGGGTTCTGGGTCGCCATCACCAGGAACGGGCTGGGCAGCGGGAAGGTCTTGCCGCCGACCGAGATCTTGCGCTCGGCCATGACCTCCAGCAGTGCCGACTGCACCTTGGCGGGTGCGCGGTTGATCTCGTCGGCGAGCAGGAAGTTGACGACGACCGGGCCGAGTTCGATGTCGAACTCTTCCTTGCCCTGCCGGTAGATGCGGGTACCGACGATGTCGGTGGGCACCAGGTCGGGGGTGAACTGGATGCGGGCGAAGGTGCCGCCGACCACCTTGGCGAACGTCTCGACGGCCAGCGTCTTGGCCACGCCGGGCACGCCTTCGAGCAGCACGTGCCCCTTGGCCAGGAGACCGACGAGCATGCGCTCGACCAACTGGTCCTGGCCGACGATGATGCGCTTGACCTCGAAGATGGCGCGCTCAAGGGTGTGGATGTCGTTCTGCAGCCCCGGGTTGGAGGGGCCTGCGGCCGACTGCGTCTGCGCTCCGGGCGGGTAGCCCTGCGTCGGGGCCGGGCCTGGATAGCCTCCGGCGCCCTGCGGCGGCCCACTCGGTGACGTCATCTAGCTTCCTCCCACAGTCGGTGTAATGCTGGTTAACCCTGGACTACCAGAGCGCCCGCGCGGTGCGGCGACACGCCCGCCGTCAACTATTCCAGGCACTTGTAAATCCGTCGACGTCCCGGGTGCCCTGCTCAGGCTGTCCTCAGGTTGCGCGGCGCGATCAGGATTCGATGATCCGCACCAGGTGCGGGGACATTCCCGCCATCCGCACCGGGCTGACGGTCACCCTCTCGGCGCTGCCCGAGGCCTCCAGCATCTTGCCGCCGCCCAGGTAGATCGTGACGTGCTGGCTACCGCCGGGGCCGTAGAAGATGAGGTCACCGCGCTTGGCCTGCGACGGCGCGATGGGCCTGCCGAAGTTGTACTGGTCTCCGGAGTACTTCGGGATCTGGACCCCCACGCCGGCGAAGGCGTAGCGGGTGAATCCCGAGCAGTCGAAGCCCATCTTGCCTGCGTCGTAGTCGACACCGGGCCCGGGGCCGGTGAGGGTGCCGCCGCCCCAGGAGTACGGCACTCCCATCTGGGATCCGCCGCGCCGGATGACGTACTCGATGGCGGCCGGTCCGCGGACCCGTCCACCCGGCAGCGCCGCCGCGGATTTGGGTGCGAGCCCGATGGTCTGGAGGAACTGCTGGCCCAGATTCGACGTGGTCTCCAGCGCGATCTTGCTCACCTGGAACCCGGCGTTGGCCATCGCCACCGGGTCGCCGGGCGCACCGGAGCTGATGATCTTGGGCAGGGTCGGATCCCACTGCCCGTCATCGGGGGCGGCGGTGGCCGGCGCTACCGCGCCCGCCATGAGCGCCAGCCCGGCGACCGCCGAAACGATCGCCGCCTTGACGCGAAACATTCTGTACTGCAAGAGAATCCCTAGATCAGTATTCGATGTAGCGGATGACGTACGGTGTCATGCCGCCGGTGCGCACCGGGGAAACCTTCACGTTCGAGCCGGTGTACGGGGCTTCGAGCATCTGCCCGTTGCCGAGGTAGAGGGTGACGTGCTGGCTGCCGCCGGGCCCGTAGAAGATGACGTCGCCGCGGCGCATCTCCGACGACGGGATCTTGCGGCCCATGTCGTACTGCGAGCCCGAGTAGTGCGGCAGCTTGATGCCCACCCCGGCGAATGCGTACAGGATCAGGCCGGAGCAGTCGAAGCCGACTGTGCCTGCGCCGGAGTCGATTCCGCGGCCCGGACCGGCGGCGGTACCGCCACCCCAGGAGTACGGCACACCCATCTGCGACATCGCCCGCTTGATCACGTATTCGGAGGCCTGCTTGCCGTACACCCGCGGGATGCCACCGTTGTTGGTGTAGCCGCTCGGGGTCGGGATCAGGCCGAGCTTCTGCAGGAAGGTCCGGCCCATGTTGGCGGTCATCTGGGCGGAGGAGTTCATGATGCCCAGCACCGCGTTGATGATCTGGATGGGATCGCCACTGACGAAGGCGCTCGGGATCATCGGCAGCGTGGTGTCCCACTGGCTGGTGTTCGCGGGCGCAGCGGCTTTACCGGGCACGCGATCCCAGTCCCCCGCCGCGGGCGCGACCGGACCGGGTGCGGCCGCCGGCGCAGGTGCAGCCGGTGCCGACTGTGGACGTGCCTGCGCCAGCTTTGCTTGCGCCGCAGCACGTTCGGCGGACAGCTTGTCCAATTCCTGCTGTTGGGTTCCGAAGGTCTGCTGGGCCTGAGTCAGGCTTGCCACCGCGGCGTCCTGACTGGACTGCGCGTCGGCGGCGGCCTTATCGGCGGCCTCCTTCGCCAGCCGCGCGGCCGACTCCTGGTTGACCTGCTCGGTGCGGGCCCGCTGCAGGTCCGTCATCACCTGCTGGGAGCCGACGGCGAGCGCCTGGCCGGCGGCCGCGGTGCGCAGGGCCTCCACGGGGTCTGCGGCCGTCAGGTAGGACGCGGACGGGC
>JAHFVC010000395.1 GCA_023264765.1 Mycobacterium sp.
AACACCTACCGCACCGGCGCGCTGACTAAGACGGACGCCGCGCTGTCCTACGCACATCAGCACTGGCACTCAGCGCCTGCAAGCATCGGTCAGTGCCCACAACACTGATAGCCGCGTAGCGTGAAGCAAGACGCCCCCTCCCCCCTGGGGCGTCTCAGCGCCCCGGCCGTCCCTCCCCCCTTGATGGCCGGGGCGCATCACATCCGTAGATGATGCAGTCTGCATCACCGCCCGGTCACGGGATCGGCACCGTCGGATCTCGCGCGTACCGTCGAAACGTGCCCACCAGCAGGAAGCTCGCCGTACGCGATCCCGCGTTCGCGCCGATGCTCGCCACCCTGGGCGCACCACCCTCAGCCAGCGAAGACCAAGCCATCGAGGTGAAATTCGACGGCCAACGCGCAACCCTCCTCGTCGCAGACGGTGCCGTGACCGTGTTCTCCCGCAACGGCCTCGACGTGTCGACCTGCTTCCCGGAGATGTCAGGGGTAGCCGCGGCCGTCGGTCATCGCCCGATGGTGCTCGACGGCGAAATCGTCGCCGTCGATGCGCACGGCCGCCCGTCGTTCACCCGCCTGCAGCGCCGCTGGCCGCAGCAGCGCCGCCCCAGCGCGCAGCTGCTGCGCGAGGTCCCCGTCCGGATGCTCGCCTTCGACGTCATCCATCTCGACGGCCGCGACGTCACCAAGACGCCGTACGGGCAGCGCCGCGAACTGCTCGACGGACTGATGGTCGTCGACAAGTCACCCGTCCTCACGGTGCCCCGCGCGATGACCGGCGTCACACCGGCCGACGCCCTGAAGGCCTGCGCCACCCATGGCCTGGAGGGCATCGTGACCAAGCGGCTCGATTCCCCGTACCAGCCGGGGGAGCGCAGCCCACACTGGCTGAAGACCCCATGGAGGTCCACGGCCGAGCTTGTCGTCGTCGGCTACTGGAGTGCCAGCGGTCCGGGTGGACGCAGCTGCGTGGGCTCACTGCTGGTCGCCGGGCACGACGAGACCGGCGCCTTGGTGGCCTGCGGTCAGGTCGGCACCGGGTTCAGCGACTCGATGCGCCGGCGGCTGTACGCGCAGCTGCATCCGACTCGACGGACCACCTCACCGGTGGCCAACCCGATCGAGGCCCCAGGGGTGCAGTTCGTCGAGCCACGGCTGGTCGTCGAGGTGGCCTACCGCGAATACGTCGCGGGCCGCTGGTTGCGGCACCCCTCGTTCAAGGGGGAGCGCGCGGCGGATCCCGAGCACGTCCCACTGCCGGTGCACGCATGAGCGCCGCGCTACTTGCGGCGTAGGCCGGCGGCCACGGCCAACGCCGCGGCCTCGATCACCACCAGCTTGGAGTTGGCGATGTCAGCCAACCCGTCGGTGCTGCCCGTGGTGTGCACGGTGTAGAACGCCAGGCCCAGGAACAGCAGGGTCTGGAGGAACAGGATGCAGATAATCAGTGTCTTCACACTGATTCCCGCTTCGCGACGGCCCGTTTGCAGGGTTAGGAGTGCGACGCCCACCATTGGTAGAGGTCGTTCATGCCCGAAAGGTCCGCGCGGGTGACGTTGAGCAGCAGCTCGGCGTCCGTGGTCCAGGCGATCACGGCCTGCCCTCCGGAGCTACCGCAGTACAGCGTTCCGGCCGGAACGCTCGGGTTGGCGTTGCGCCGCCAGGGGCCCGGCGACTGGATGTTGCCGGGGCAGACCACCTGCGCCGAACCGTCGATGACCGCCTTCAACGCCGACCGCAGCGCGGCCCCGTCCGTGGCCAGGGTGTAGGTCGCCGTAGTGGGCCCACCGGCGTCGGTGTTCTGCGTGCACGTCATCGCCGCCTGGGCGCCGGCCGGTACCGCACCGGATGGGGTGCAGCTGCCCGCGGGGTAGCCGGCGGGCAGCAGCCGAGTGAGCCGGGCTCGCACCTCCGAGGGCACCGCGGACGGTGACGACGTCGTCGAGGAGACCGGCGGCCCCGCGGTCGGCGCCGCCGACTTCTGCACCACCACCGAGATGAGGACCGCAGCCAGCGCCGCCAGCAGCGCCGCCGCGACGATCCACAGCCGTCTCCCCGGCGCTGGCTTGGTGATCTTCGGAAGTGGCGGGCGCTGCCGGCGGGGCTTGATCGACGAGCGGAAGTCGGTATCCCCGAACTGCTGGCGCGGGACGGCCTCCGGCATCGCGGGATCCTGCCGCACCGCAGGCGGAGGTGTCGGCGGGGGAGCAGCCACCGGAGCGGGTTCCCGACGGGGTGGCGCGACCGGCGGTTTGTCTGACGTCGGGGTGAACGCCGACCGCGGGCCCGGCGCGATCGCCCGACGGTATGGCGCGGCCGCACCAGAGTCGGGCGCATCCTGGCGCGCTGCAGGACCGGACTGGCGCGCCGCCGCGGCTTCGCGCACCGCGGTCGCCGCGGCGGCCGCGAACTCCCGTGCCGACGCATACCGCTGAGTGGGGTCCTTGGCGAGTGCCTTGGCGATCACGGCGTCGACGTCGGGGGTGGCCCAGGACAGGTGATCGGACACTCGGGGTTGGGACTGCTGCAGGTGCGCCCGGATGGTGCCGACCACGTCGTCGGCCTGAAAGTACGGCTGCTTACCGGTGAGCAGGCGAAACAGGGTGCAGCCCAGGGAGTACAGGTCGGCACGCCCGTCGGCGTGATCACCGGTGATCACCTCTGGCGCGGAGTAGGCCAGCGTCGCAGTGAATGCGCCATCCATGGCGCGGTCGGTGTCGTCGATGGGGCGGGCGACGCCGAAGTCGGTGAGCAGTACCCGGTCAGCGTCACCAACCTCGTGGGACAGCAGCAGGTTGGCCGGCTTCACGTCGTGGTGGACGACGTTGCGCTGGTGGGCGTAGTCCAGGGCCTTGGCGACCTCGGTGACGATGTGGATGGCCTGGCGCGGGGTCATCTTCCCCGACCGCAGCGCTTCCTCGGCGTCGGTGCCGTTGACGTACTGCAGGGCGATCCACAGTTCACCGTCCGCGGTTTCACCGCGCCCGTACACCGAGACGATGTTGGGATGGTCGAACGCGGACACGATGTCGGCCTCGCGGATGAAACGCTCCCGGAAGGTGCGATCACGGGACAGCTCGGCGTCGAGGACCTTCAACGCGTCGTAGCGGGGCAGCGTCGGGTTCTTCGCCAGATACACCGTGCCCATGCCGCCGGCACCCAGCACCCGTTCGACGCGGTACCCCGCAACGACCGACCCGACCGCGACCATGAGTACAAGTTTGCCTGGCCAGGCGGTCACCGCGCCGAATCGCCACATCACCGTTGCGTCGCAGTCCGCGGCACCTGAGAAACAGCGGCCGTGTCTCGATCAGCGCTTAGTCTGCCGCTGACGCACCCCTCGGCATGAAAGGGCCACCCAATGTCCAACTTGTCCAACGCCTTTGCCCCCGCCCCGTTGACATCGCACCTCGCCGGTGAGCACCACGGCGGGCACGGATCGTCGTTCATCGACCACTTGCTGAGCGGATTCGCCTGGCGCACGGGTGGCGACGCGGCGAACTTCCTATTCCACTTGGCGCCCGCGTTGATCACCGCCGTCGTGCTGATCATCCTGGTAGTGGTCGGTGTCCGATGGCTGCGCAACCGCAGCCGATCCTGACCCTCGACCGCCCGTCACGTGACGTAACGCGCGAGCCCGCCCAGGACGTCCGCGTCCGGCCATCTTTGGCGCGGCCGACCGTCCCCTGGCGGTGCAATACTTCAACAAAGGCAACAGAAGGAACCCCGCCATGCGATTGGTCTCGCCAGACGAGTGGACTTCGCACTCGCGTTGGTTCCGACGCGATCTGAGCGCCGAACGCATCGGGGAGATCTTCAGCTTCGACGAGCGTGCGCGCCCGCTGCTCGCCGGATTCCTCACCGCATACCCACCAAGCCTGCACAACGAGACGCGGTGGAGCTACGCCGACATCTTCAACTACGTCCTGGAAACCGACACCGCACCCAGCTCTTTCGTCCCGCGGCTGTTCCCGTTGCCCGGCGCCCTCACCTGGCCGGCGCGGATGCTGTTCGCGACCAGCGTGGAGATCGGCGCCGGCGGGCAGGAATTCGTCGTTCACGCCTGGGATCCACCAGACGGCCGCGGACACGTCGCGATCGGGTACCCGGTCCGTGACTGCCCCGGCGCCGACACCCCCGACATCGCGCATCGCCTACTGACGCAACTGGGTTGGGCCAGCGCCGTCGTCATCCCCACCGGTGCTGACGCCCCCACCGGATACCGCAGAGCGCAACCCGTGGTCTGGGTCGCCGACGGCCGGCGCGCCATTCTCGGCGGCGGCATCGAAAGCCTTCCTGGTGTCGAACGGTGCGTGTGGGGCGACGTGGCCAACCTGCTGCGCACCGACCTGCCCTGGTGGCCACGGGGCCTGCGCGAGCGCGACGCCATGCTGATGTGGCGCCCCGGCGACGACCCTCTGGCCATCTCGCCGGCCACCGCCGACCGCGATCCCGCCGCGCTGCTGGACATCCTCACCCCCGATAGTTCGACCGGCCTGCGCCACACCGTCGCCAAGATGATCCGAACGATCGAACACGACCTGTGCGGCCACTTCCTTAGCAGCAGAGACCAATACGCCGCATTCCCCGGCTTCGCACATGCCGCGTTCTTCACGCCGGACCACAACCCGCCACCACCTCGCACACGGGGGGAGGCGGCGCTGTTCCTGCACCAGCGGGTCCCCAACCCGCTCGTCGCCGCCCGCGCCGCCGCCGTCGCCGGCGGGTACCCGATCGCGCATTCGGCGTACGCCATCAAGCCCGCCAACCGCGATCACTACATGATCGACGACTGGCTCGGCCGGCTACGGCCCGCCAGCACCTCGCGACGCGACGAAATCGGATACCAGCTCGCGTTGTCGCTGCTGCCCGTCGAACTCGGGCCCGATGACCACCTCGCACCGACAGGGTTCTTCGTCGACCCAGACTGGCCCGACTGCTGGATCGTCAGCTCCGGTGAGACCGTCATCGTGACCTGCGGAACGTCCGTCCCGGCGCGCGGCGTGCTGCGGCAGGCCTATCTCGCCGACGGCGCTGCGTTCTTCCTCGACAGTGCCGGCGGGGTGTGGCCGCTGCCGTACACGAATCCCCGAGTTACCAGTACCGACGAGGACCTGGCGCAAGCCATTACCCGTCTGATGAGCGACGCCGGCGCCGACGTCCAGTCACCCGACCTGGCGGTCGAGACGAATGTCCTGCTGTGGCAGCACATTCAGGCCTCACCGCTGCCGATCGTCATCAACGCCGACGACGTCATCCCGCGCTAAGAGGCCGCCTCCGGTGATGCAGGCTGCATCACGAACCAATAACCTTGGTACCCCACACCGTGGGGGTGGTACCTTGTACCTATGGCTTTCAACGTCAAGGACGAAGAGGTCATCCGCATGGCGGACGACCTCATGCAGCGCCTCCACCTACCCAGCCGCATCGACGCCATCAGGCACGCACTGAAGCAACAGATCGAAGTAACCCAGTCCCGCACCGGAAACCGCACCGACGAACTGCTCGCCGTCATGAACAACGAGATCTGGCCGATGCTCAACGACGGCAAACCCATCACCAAGGCCGAACGCGAGCAGATCCTCGGCTACCACCCCACCACCGGAATCTGAACCGTGATCGTCGACCCCAGCGCCATCATCGCCCTCATTCAGCGAGAAGATCCCCACGCCGAGCAGGTCGCCGCCGCCCTCGCCAACGACCGCAGCCCCGTCATGGCCGCCCCCAGCGTCGTCGAATGCCTCATCGTCCTGACCAACCGGCACGGACCCACCGCACGGATGGTCTTCGACCGCCTCAGAAGCGAGATCAACCTGGGCGTAGCACTTTTCACCAACGACCACGCCGCCGCCGCACACCGCGCCTACATCGAATACGGCAAAGGCCGGCACCCAGCCGCACTCAACTTCGGCGACACGATGACCTACGCCGCCGCCAAACTCGCCCACGAACCGCTCATCGCCGTGGGCAACGACTTCGCCCAGACCGACCTCGAGTTC
>JAHFVC010000094.1 GCA_023264765.1 Mycobacterium sp.
TTCCGCCACGTGCTGATCGGGTCACCCCACCCGTCTACCCGGAAAGTCCACAACCCAACCCGGTCCGGGGTGAACTGACCGTGGAACACATCGGGCGTGCGCCCCGGTGACATCGGCAGTGCCTGCGGTTTGATGCGCGGCGGGGTCACCGGCACAGGGGTGGACGGCTTGATCCCCGGCGGGTCGCCGACAAGCTGCGGATAAGCCGACCCGTGGTAACGCACCACCAGCGTCGAGGCCACCGCGTCGTGGCCTTCACGCCACACCGCCGCGCTGACCGGCACCACCTCGCCGACGACAGCTTTGGCAGGGAAACGCCCGCCGGACAGTACGGGCGCGACGTCATCGATCTCGATACGACCGGGCACCCATTCACTCCCTCATGTGGGCGCGGCGCTCTCGCCGCGCGTCGATGTCCACCGTAGTAGTCAGATGCGCACAGGGTGCCCGATGAAGCCACGTTGTAATCCACCCCCGGTGGGATTGTCCGTAAGGTGAAGTCACGTGAAAGCTCTTCGCCGGTTCACCGTCCGAGCCCACCTGCCCGATCGTCTCGGCGCGCTGGAGCGCCTGTCCAACAATCTGCGGTGGTCGTGGCACAAACCGACGCAGGATCTGTTCGCGGCCATCGACGCGGACCTCTGGCAGCAGGTCGGGCAGGATCCCATCGCGCTGCTCGGCGGGGTCAGCCCGAACCGGCTCGACGAACTCGCGGTGGACGGCGGGTTTCTGGAACGGGTCGATCATCTTGCCGCCGATCTGGACGACTATCTGAGCCGCCCGCTGTGGTACCAGGAGAAGCAATCCGCCGGTGACCTGCTGCCCAGCGGAATCGCTTATTTCTCCATGGAGTTCGGTGTCGCCGAAGTACTGCCGAACTATTCGGGTGGTCTGGGCATCCTCGCCGGTGACCACCTCAAATCCGCCTCAGATCTGGGGCTGCCGCTGATCGGGGTCGGACTGTACTACCGGTCCGGCTACTTCCGGCAGTCGCTGACCGCCGACGGCTGGCAGCACGAGAACTATCCGTCCCTCGATCCACAGGGGCTGCCCTTGCGGCTGCTGACCCGCGCCGACGGTGAACCGGTGCTGATCGATCTCGCGCTGCCCGACGGCGCGCATCTGCACGCCCATGTCTGGGTGGCTCAGGTGGGCCGAATCCCGTTGCTGCTGCTCGATTCTGACATCGGCGAGAACGAACACGAGTTGCGCACCGTCACCGACCGACTGTACGGCGGTGACCAGGAGCACCGCATCAAACAGGAGATCCTCGCCGGTATCGGCGGGGTCCGCGCCATCCGCGCGTACACCGAGATCGAAGGCCGCCCCGCACCCGAGGTGTTCCACATGAACGAGGGGCATGCGGGCTTCCTCGGTGCCGAACGCATCCGTGAGCTCATCGACGCCGGGCTGGACTTCGACACGGCATGGGTGGTGGTGCGCTCCTCTACGGTGTTCACCACCCACACCCCGGTGCCCGCCGGTATCGACCGGTTCCCGGTGGAATTGGTCGAGCACTATTTCGGAACGGGCGCCAATTCGCTTCTGCTACCCGGTGTTCCGCTGGACCGTATCATCGCCTTCGGCGCCGAGGACGATCCGTCGAAGTTCAACATGGCGCACATGGGCCTGCGTCTGGCCCAGCGCGCCAACGGGGTGTCGCTGCTGCACGGACGTGTCAGCCGGGAGATGTTCAACGAGCTCTGGCCGGGTTTCGACACCGCCGAGGTGCCCATCGGTTCCATCACGAACGGCGTGCACGCTCCGACGTGGGCGGCCCCGCAATGGGTGGAACTGGCCCGCGAGCTGATCGGCAGCGACGACCTGGATTCGCTGAGCGAGGCGGAGACCTGGAAGCGACTGCAGCAGGTCGACCCCGGCCACCTGTGGTGGATCCGGTCGCAACTGCGAGCGCTGCTCGTCGAGGACGTCCGGGCGAGGCTGCGTCGCTCCTGGCTGGAGCGCGGCGCTTCCGAGGCGGAGCTGGGCTGGATCAGCACCGCGTTCGACCCCGAGGTGCTGACCATCGGATTCGCCCGCCGGGTGCCCACCTACAAGCGGCTCACCCTGATGCTGCGCGACCCGGTCCGGCTGGAGAAGCTGCTTCTCGACGAGTCGCGGCCGCTGCAGCTGATCGTCGCCGGTAAATCGCACCCCGCCGACGACGGCGGTAAAGCGCTGATCCAGCAGATCGTGCGCTTCGCCGACCGCCCCGATGTCCGTCACCGGATCGCGTTTCTGCCGGACTACGACATGTCGATGGCCCGGCTCCTGTACTGGGGCTGCGACGTGTGGCTGAACAACCCGTTGCGCCCGCTGGAGGCGTGCGGCACGTCCGGTATGAAGAGTGCCCTCAACGGCGGACTGAACCTCTCGATCCGCGACGGATGGTGGGACGAGTGGTACGACGGCGAGAACGGCTGGGAGATCCCCACCGCGGACGGCCTCGCCGACGAGGGCCGTCGTGATGACATCGAGGCAGGGGCCCTCTACGACCTGCTGGAATCCTCGGTGACGCCGAAGTTCTACGAGCGCAACGAACATGGCGTCCCCACCCGGTGGGTGGAAATGGTGCGCCACACCCTTCAGGTGCTCGGCCCGCTGGTGTTGGCCTCGCGGATGGTGCGCGACTACACCGAGAAGTACTACGCACCGGCGGCGCAGTCGCTGCGCGCCACCATCGAACCCGGCGACTCCAGCGGGGAGCCGTTCGGCGCGGCCCGCGAACTGGCCGACTACCGGCAGCGCGCGGTCGCGGCCTGGCCGCGGATCCAGATCACCGACGTCGACAGTTCGGGGCTGCCGGACACCCCGGTGCTGGGCAGCGAACTGACCCTGACCGCGTCGGTCCAGCTGTCCGGTCTGACACCCGACGACGTGGTCGTGCAGGCGGTGCTGGGCAGTGTGGACGCCGCCGACACGCTGCAGAACCCGGTCACCGTGGTCATGCCGCACATCGGTTCCGGTGACGGCGGAAATCAGGTTTTCGCTGCCACCGCGCCGCTGCCCGCGGCCGGCTCCGTCGGCTATACGGTGCGGGTCCTGCCGCGGCACCGGCTGCTCGCGGGTACAGGTGAACTCGGCCTGGTCACACTGGCATGAGCAGTAGCGTGAACGGGGTGCTGGACGTCGCCGTGCCGGGCGGACCGTACGCCCTGACTTCGGGACCCGACGGTGCGGTCTGGGTGACGTTGGTGCACAGCGGCGAGATCGCCCGCGTCGCGCCCGACGGCGGGCTCGCGGTCTATCCGGTCCATCCCGAGAGCAAGCCGTCGATCATCACCTCGGCACCGGACGGCGCGCTGTGGTTCACCCGCAGCGGCGATGATCGGATCGGGCGGATCGCGGTGGATGGATCGCTCAGCCAGATCGAATTGCCCGACGGCAGTGCACCTTTCGGGCTGTGCGTAGGCCCCGACGACGCACTCTGGTTCACCACTATGGCCTCCGGCATGGTCGGGCGGATCGACGCGGAAGGTGCGGTGGACATGGTGGCCGCGCCCGGCGGCGGCCCGTCGATGATCACCGCGGGGCCCGACGGCGCCCTGTGGTTCACGCTCAACAGCACCAGTGCGATCGGCCGGGTGGACATGGCGGGCAAGGTCAGCACCCGACAGACGCCGACACCGGCGGCGGGACCGGTGGGGATCACGGCGACGCACGACGATGCGGTGTGGTTCACCGCCATCAACGTCGACAAACTGGGTCGTATCCCGATGAACGAGGCGATTCAGGAGCTCGACCTGCCCGGCAAGCCGCACGCGGTGGTGGCCGACCGGGCCGACGGCGTGTGGGTCAGCCTGTGGGGCGCCGACCAGCTCGCGCGGGTCAGTGCGGACGGCGAGGTCACGACGATCGACCTGCCCGCAGGTAGCGAACCGCACGGTCTGGCGGTGGGGCCCGACGGCGCGCTGTGGGCCGCCCTGGAATCGGGCTACGTGCTGAGGTTCCCGGTCGGCTGACCGGCGGAATTTCATCGACATGTGACCGGGCTGTGAATGCGGTTGGGTAAGTTCCGAGAATGCCGTTCCGGTCGATCACTTTCGGTGCCTGCGCCGTCGCGTTGGTGCTGGGCGCACCCATTTGGACCGGAGTGGCCGGTGCCGACCCGGCCGATCAGCCGGCGATCGAGCCCGCCGCAGGCCCGGTGGGTCCCGACGCTCCACCGCCGCCCGATGGTGCGCCGCCGCCCCCGCTGGACGACGGCAGGGTGGCCTCGGCGCCACCGCAGACCTTGACGACCCCCGACGGCTGGACGCTGACGATCTCGTCCAAGGACGAGATGCAGTTGCCGATCGCGCCGCTGACGACGGCCGTCTCCTCCCGTGAGTACGCCGCGGGCGGCACCTTCACCGGTCACCTGGAGGCGCCGGACGGCGAGTCGCCGCGAGGTGTGCTGGAGGTCGGGTTCCAGATCGGCTGCGGAATCGACATGAGCACGTCCAACGGTGTCGTGATGAACGGATCCATCGGTCTGAACAGCGGCCTGGGGTTCAGCGGTCCGCTCGGCGCGTTGCCGACCGGCGCCGCGCCCATCTTCTCCGTCCCGATCACCGGCGGTATCGCGGTGGCGCTGAAACCCGGGTTGGTGAACACCGTCCCGGTGGTGAAGAAGGAATTCAAGGGCCCCGACCCCTGGGTGATGGTGTCCAACTTCCACATCAAGATCGACGGCTGCGTCGGCCAGTCGTTCCTGCGCTCCTACGCCGTGCTGACCCGGTCCACCGACCAATCCGACGTCGTGCTCGGGTACTACGGGGTGACGAAGATCGTCTGAGCGCTCAGGAGAACCGCTTGAAGCAGCGGTCCTCGTCGCCCAGCACGCCGACCCGGAACGCGTCGATGCGCGAGAAGCCCGACGGAACGGACTCCCCGTTGACGTCGCTCGCGACCAGGCCGTTGATGAGGATGCCCGAGACGGCCTCGTCGACGTCGCCCGCGGTGAGCTGAATGGTGTTGCCGTCGGGCGTGTTCACCTCTTGGGTCATCTTCACCGTGGCGACACCGGTCAAGCAGGCGGTCCGCAGCGCGGCCTTGGCGCTGTCGAGGACGACGCCGCCGTGCTCGTGCTGGATCGCCTGCATGTATCTGGACACCAGCACCGAGTAGGCGGTGTTGTCCCCGGTGGTCAGGCCCGTCCCGTGCTCGTCATCGGATTGCGTACCCATCGCCTCCAGCGCGGGCAGGTCGACCGAGATGGTGTTGCTCGCCGGGCAGAACGTCACCGCCGCGTCGGAATGTGCGTCGGGGCAGTCGGGCCGATCGAAGGTCAGGTTCGGCGGATTCTGCGGGGCGAACAGGATGCCCATCGCGTCGATGATGGAGCGCACCGACTCCTCGGTGATCTGCAGTTCGCCCGACTGGTCCTCGGGAAGCAGCACCGGCAGGTCACCGCGCCGCTGCTTGATCTCGGCGGGGTCGATCGACGCGCAGGACGTGGCACCGTCGGTGAAGCCGAACTGGAAGGCCGACACGCGTTCGAAGGCCGAGCCGTGTTCGTCCGCGCCGGCTTCGGTGTCACCCTCGTTCAGCAGCGGGTCGCGGAACGAGATCATCGCCGCCAGCAGGTTGTTCAGGCCGTCACCGGTGGACAGCGTGAACCGGGTGGAGTGGCCCTCGGCCACCCAGCGCATGTACGAGCCGGCCAGGCAGTCGGCTTGCTGCTCGGAGACCAGCGTAGGCGTGGACTTGCGGACCAGTCCGGCCTGCTTCTGCACCGAATGCCCGTATTCGTGGGCGAGCACCATTGTGACGGCCATGTCGCCGTTGGCCTTGCGCAGAGAGGGCATCAGCACGCCGCGGTCCCAGCCGATGGTGTTGTTGTCGTGGCAGAACGCCGCGTTGACCAAGTTGTAGGTGTCCGAGCCGCAGAACTCGCCGTCGAAACCGTCGGCGTCCCAGGAGATCAGCTCGTCGACGGGGGTGAAGTCGCCATCAAAGGACTTGGGGTACGCCTCCTTCCAGAACTCTTCGATATCGCTGACCGAGCTCGCCGCCAGTCGGTCGATCTCGCCGCCATCGGTGTCGGTCACTTCCCGGGTCGGGTCGGCGGCGTCGTCGCGCAGGCCGGTGGGTCCGTCGGTGGCGGGCATGCCGGCCACCCGGAACGGGTCGGCGAACACCGATACCGCGTTGCCCTGCAAGGTATGTGCGCAGGAGGTCACCAGCAGCAGAGCGCACGCGGCGAACACGGTCGCAACCAACCGTCGGCGATTCATGACCGAAAGAATAGGGGACTGCGCGGCAGGTGGGGCGGGTAAATCACCCGCTGTGCAGCCGTCGCAGCGCCGCGATCACCCGGTCGGTGTCCGTCGTCGCCCAGAACGGCGGCAGAGACGAACGCAGGTAACCGCCGTACCGCGCGGTGGCCATCCGCGAATCCAGGATCGCGACGACACCGCGATCGTCGACGCGGCGCAGCAACCGGCCCGCACCCTGAGCCAGCAGCAGGGCGGCGTGACTGGCGGCCACCGCCATGAATCCGTTGCCGCCGCGGGCGGCGATGGCGCGCTGTCGCGCCGTGAGCAACGGGTCGTCGGGGCGCGGGAAGGGGATGCGGTCGATGATCACCAGCGACAGCGACGGCCCGGGCACGTCGACGCCTTGCCACAGCGACAGCGTGCCGAACAACGAGGTGGCGGCGTCATCGCTGAACCGCTGCACGAGGGTCGCGGTCGAGTCCTCGCCCTGGCACAGCACCGGGGTGTCCAGCCGCGCGGCCATCGCCTCGGCGGTGGCCTTGGCCGCCCGCATCGACGAGAACAAGCCGAGGGTGCGCCCACCCGCGGCGGTGATGAGGGTGGCGATCTCGTCGAGCTGGGCGGGTGAGGTGCCGTCGCGGCCCGGCGCGGGCAGATGCTTGGCGACGTAGAGGATGCCGGACTTGGCGTGCTCGAACGGTGAGCCGACATCGATTCCACGCCAAGGGCTTCCGTCCTCGCCGCCGAGCCCCCAGCCCGCGGCCATCGCTTCGAAGTTGCCACCGAGGGTCAGCGTGGCCGACGTCAGTACCACGGTGGAACGCGCAAAGATCCTGGTGCGCAACAGGCCTGACACGGACAGCGGCGCCACCCGCAGGATCGCCCGCTTGCCGTTGTTGCGGGTTTCCTCGTGCTCCAGCCACACCACGTCGCGACGGTCCGGGATGGCAGGCACGAACGAATCCAGCATGCGGGAGGCGATGTCGCCGATCTCGGTCACCGCGGTGACGGCCTCGGTCCGCGCCGCGGCGGCCTGCGGATCGGTGGGCGCGGTGTCGATGGCGGAGCGGATCGTGTGCGCGGCGTCGCGCACGGCGGTCAGGTAGGTGGCCAATTCGTCGTCGAGAAAGTCGATGCGGCCCGGCTCGCCGTCGTGGATGGCCGAGGCCAGAATCGATCCCGCGGCGTCCAGGCGATCGGCCAGTTCGGCGTCGACGAGGCGGCCGATGCGGCGCTGTGCCGCACCGAGCAAGGTGGCCGACAGCTCACCGGTGGCGACCCCGGTCACCCGGTCGACGAGTTCATGGGCCTCGTCGACCACCAGGTAGTCGTGTTCGGGTAGCACCGACGCATCGGCGATGGCGTCGATGGCCAGCAGCGCATGGTTGGTGACGACGATGTCGGCCGTACCCGCCTTACCCCTGGCACGCTCGGAGAAGCAGTCGGTGCCGAACGGGCAGCGCGCCACCCCGATGCATTCCCGTGCGGACACGCTGACCTGACTCCAGGACCGGTCCGGCACGCCGGGTACCACCTCGTCGCGGTCACCCGTCTCCGTGTCCGACGACCATGCCGTCAGCCGTTTCACATCGCGGCCCAAGGCCGTCGCGGCGACCGGGTCGAACAGCTCCTCCTGGGGCCGGTCCTCGGTGGGATCGGTATTGGCCCCGTTGTGAATCTTGTTCAGGCACAGATAGTTTCCGCGCCCCTTCAGCAGTGCGAAGGTGGGTTTGCGCGGCAGTGCGGGAGCCAGCGCATCGGCCAGCCGGGGCAAGTCGCGGTCGACGAGCTGACGCTGCAGCGCGATCGTGGCGGTGGACACCACCACCGGGGCGTGCCCGGCGGCGGCGCGCGCGATCGACGGCACCAGATAGGCCAGCGACTTGCCGGTGCCGGTGCCGGCCTGCACGGCGAGGTGCTCGCCGGTGTCGAAGGACTGCGCCACCGCCTCGGCCATCGCGATCTGGCCTTCGCGCTGGGCGCCGCCGAGCGCGGTGACCGCGGTGGCGAGCAACTCGCTGACCGGGGTGCCCGTCACGCGAGTGGGGCGTGGCGGGTGGGGACCGCCGGTTCGCCTCTGGACAGTCCCAGTCCGTCCCACGGCAGGCTGCGCAGGCCGGCCGCCACCCGGTCGCGTGCCGCAGCGAGGTCGGCCTCCGCGTCGACTCGCACGCCCGCGCGCACCAGGTCGACGGTCAGCGGCCGGGCGGTCAGGTCGGCGCCGGCCGCAGGCTGGTGACCGACCCGGTAGATGACCTCTTCCACGACGGTGCCGGACGGCTTGGCCAGTCGCAGCGCCGCCTTGCGGCCACCGTGGGATTCCTTGTGCGCGCTGCGTTTCTGCACGGGCCGGCCGTCGACCTCGACCAGCTTGTAGACCATGCCCGCGGTCGGGGCCCCGGAGCCCGTCACCAGTGAGGTGCCCACGCCGTAGCTGTCGACGGGTTCGGCGCGCAGAGCCGCGATGGCGAACTCGTCGAGATCGCTGGAGACGACGATCTTGGTGCCGGTGGCACCGAGCCCGTCGAGCTGGTCACGTACCTGCCGGACGAGCACACCCAGGTCGCCGGAGTCGATGCGCACCGCACCGAGCTCGGGTCCGGCCACGGCGATCGCGTTCGCCACGCCCGTGGTGATGTCGTAGGTATCCACCAACAGGGTGGTGCCGACGCCGAGCGCGTCGACCTGCGCCCGGAACGCGGCCTGCTCGTCCGGGCCTGAGTCGGTGGTGTGCAGCAGCGTGAAGGCGTGCGCGCTGGTCCCCAGGGCGGGGACGCCGTAGGTGCGCTGGGCGGCCAGGTTGGAGGTGCCCGCGAAACCGGCGATCCAGGCGGCCCGGGCAGCGGCTATCGCGGCCTGCTCGTGGGTGCGCCGCGAACCCATCTCGATCAGTGGCCGGCCTTCGGCGGCGCTCACCATCCGCGCGGCGGCCGAGGCGATGGCGCTGTCGTGGTTGAGGATCGACAACACAAGGGTTTCCAGGATGACGCACTCGGCGAACGTGCCGTGCACCGACAACACGGGGGAGTCCGGGAAGAACAGTTCGCCCTCCGGGTAGCCGTCCACGTCGCCGGCGAAGCGGTAGCCGGCCAGATAGTCCAGGGTGGCGGGATCGAGGAATCCGGCCACCGACGCCAGGGTGCCGTCGTCGAAGGTGAAGTCCGCCAGTGCGTCCAGGAACCGGCCGGTTCCCGCGACCACGCCGTAGCGGCGGCCTTCGGGCAGCCGGCGGGCGAACACCTCGAACGTGCAGCGCCGGTGCGCGGAACCGTCTCGCAATGCCGCCGCGAGCATGGTCAGCTCGTACTTGTCGGTCAACAGCGCGGTACTCACCCGACAAATCTATCTGCACCTTCCGATTCTCAGGGTCAGGTGATGCCCCGGTATCGTGAGCCGCATGGTTACCCCAGCGCGGACTCGTCCGGGTACCCGTGAGGAGCACAAGTCCGACACCGGTCGCGAGGAAGACGCCGCGACCGACAGTCCGTGGGTGACGATCGTCTGGGACGACCCGGTCAACCTGATGTCTTACGTGACGTATGTCTTCCAGAAGCTGTTCGGCTACAGCGAGCCGCACGCGACCAAGCTGATGCTCGCGGTGCACAACGAGGGCAAGGCGGTCGTGTCGGCCGGCAGCCGGGAATCCATGGAGGTCGACGTGACGAAACTGCACGCGGCCGGACTGTGGGCGACGATGCAGCAGGACCGCTGAGCGCGTGCGTAAATGGAAGCGGGTGGACGGTCCCGCCGGCCCGCGGTTCAGGTCCTCGCTGGCGGCACATGAGGCTGCCCTGCTGCGCAACCTGGTGACGTCGATGGTCGACATGCTCGCCGATCGTGAGTCCTCGGCCCCGTCCGACGAGCTGGCCGATCTCACCGGGATCCGGACCGGCCATTCGCAGGCGCCCGAGGACGACACGATGAAGCGGCTGCTGCCGGATTTCTATCGGTCGCGCAACGAGCATCCGGCGGGCGCCACGGCGGCCGAGAGCCTCAATCGCGCCCTGCGCAGCCTGCATGAGCCCACCATCATCGACGCCAAACGCGAAGCGGCGCAACGGTTGCTGGCCACGTTGCCGGAGAGTGGCGGGAAGTTCGAGCTGTCCGAGTCCGACGCGCAGGCCTGGGCCTCGTCGGTCAACGATGTGCGGCTGGCGCTGGGCACGATGCTCGATATCGGGCCCGACGGGCTGGACCGCCTGCCGCCCGAGCATCCGATGGCCGGGCACGTCGATGTCTATCAGTGGCTGACGGTGCTGCAGGAGTACCTCGTGCTCGGAATGATGGGCCGGTAGAGACCATGAGCGGCTCCATCACCGACGTGGCCGGCATCCTCGTCGGCCATCACGATCGCATCGACGCGGACGCCACGCTGGGCAGCGGATGGGCCTGCGGCACCACGGTGGTGGTGGCGCCGCCGGGCACCACGGCCGCGGTGGACTGCCGCGGCGGGGCACCCGGCAGCCGCGAGACGGATCTTCTCGACCCCGCCAACAGCGTCCGGCACGTCGACGCCGTCGTCCTCACCGGCGGCAGTGCCTACGGGCTGGCCACCGCCGACGGGGTGATGACCTGGCTCGAGGAGCGCGGTCGCGGGGTGGCGATGGATGGCGGCGTCGTCCCGATCGTCCCCGCCGCCGTGATCTTCGATCTGCCCGTCGGGGGTTGGGGCTGCCGACCCACCGCCGAGTTCGGCTACGCCGGGGCGCAGGCGGCCACCGCGCACGTCGCGACCGGCAACGTCGGTGCCGGGGCAGGCGCGCGCGCCGGCGTACTCAAGGGCGGGCTCGGCACCGCGTCGGTGACGCTGCCCGACATCGGCGTGACGGTGGGGGCGGTTGTCGCCGTCAACTCCGGGGGCAACGTGATCGACCCCGCAACGGGTCTGCCGTGGATGGCCGACCTGATCGCCGAGTTCGGGCTGACGCCGCCGCCCGCCGAAGAGATCGCGGCCTTCGCGGCGCTGGACAAGAAGAGCGGCCCGCTGAACACCACCATCGCCGTCGTCGCGACGGACGCCGCGATCAGCCCGGCCGGGTGCCGGCGGATAGCGATCGCGGCTCAGGACGGACTTGCCCACGCCATCCGCCCCGCGCACACTCCGGTGGACGGCGATACCGTGTTCGCGCTGGCCACCGGGGCGGTGCAGGTGCCTGCATCGGACAAGGTCCCGACCGCGATGTCACCGGAGACGGCGCTGCTCACCACGATCGGCGCCGCCGCGGCCGACTGCCTGGCGCGGGCGGTGCTGGTGGGAGTGCTGGCAGCAGAGCCGCTCGCCGGAATACCGACCTACCGCACCCTGTTGCCGGGAGCATTCCCACGACGAACGGAGACCTGACGTGCTGGTGATCCGCGCCGACCTGGTGGACGCCATGGTCGCCCACGCGCGCGCCGACCACCCCGACGAAGCGTGCGGGGTGATCGCCGGACCGGAGGGTTCTGATCGTCCTGAGCGTTTTGTCCAGATGGTCAACGCCGAGCGGTCGCCGACGTTCTACCGGTTCGATTCGGGTGAGCAGCTCAAAGTGTGGCGCCAGATGGACGCCGACGACGAGGTCCCCGTCGTCATCTACCACTCGCACACCGCCACCGAGGCGTACCCGAGCCGCACCGACATCTCGTTCGCGTCCGAACCGGATGCGCACTACGTTCTCGTGTCGACCCGTGATCCCGAGGAGCACGAGTTGCGCAGCTACCGGATCGTCGACGGAATCGTCACCGAGGAACCCGTCAACATCGTTGAGCAGTACGGATAAAAGGAGTCATCGTGTCAGTAACCGTCTCGATCCCCACCATCTTGCGCCCGCACACCGGCGGCGAGAAGAGGGTCAGCGCCAGCGGCGACACCCTGGGCGCCGTCATCAGCGACCTCGACGCCAACCACGCCGGCATTGCCGAGCGTCTCGTCGACAACGGCAAGCTGCACCGCTTCGTCAACATCTACGTCAACGACGAGGATGTGCGCTTCTCGGGCGGCCTGGAGACCCCGATCGCCGAGGGCGACTCGGTGACGATCCTGCCCGCCGTGGCAGGAGGCTGATCCGTGCGTTACGACTCGCTGCTGCAGGCCCTGGGCAACACGCCCCTGGTCGGGCTGCAGCGGCTCTCCCCGCGCTGGGATGACGACCAGAACGGTCCGCATGTCCGGCTGTGGGCCAAGCTCGAGGACCGCAACCCGACCGGCTCCATCAAGGACCGGCCGGCGCTGCGGATGATCGAGCAGGCCGAGCGGGACGGGTTGATCACGCCGGGGGACACCCTGCTTGAGCCCACCAGCGGCAACACCGGCATCTCGCTGGCGATGGCCGCACTGCTCAAGGGCTACCGGCTGATCTGTGTGATGCCGGAGAACACCTCGATCGAGCGGCGCCAGCTGCTCGAACTGTACGGCGCCAAGATCATCTACAGCGCCGCCGAGGGCGGTTCCAATACCGCCGTCGCGACCGCCAAAGACCTTGCCGCGCAGAACCCTTCGTGGGTGATGCTGTACCAGTACGGCAACCCGGCCAATGCGGCCGCACATTACGAGGGCACCGGACCCGAACTGCTGGCCGACCTGCCCGAGATCACCCACTTTGTCGGCGGGCTGGGTACCACCGGCACCCTGATGGGCACCGGCCGCTTCCTGCGCGAGCGCGTGCCGGGGGTGCAGATCGTGGCGGCCGAACCGCGCTACGGCGAGGGTGTGTACGCGCTGCGCAACATCGACGAGGGCTTCGTGCCCGAGTTGTACGACCCGGACGTGCTGACCACACGGTTCTCCGTCGGAGCGTTCGACGCCGTCAAGCGGACCCGCGAGATCGTCGAAGTGGAGGGCATCTTCGCGGGCATCTCGACGGGCGCGATCCTGCACGCCGCGCTCGGCATGGCGACCAAGGCGATCAAGGCGGGTGAACGCGCCGACATCGCGTTCACCGTGTGTGATGCCGGATGGAAGTATCTGTCAACCGGCGCCTACGCCGGTAGCCTGGACGATGCCGAGGACGCGTTGGAAGGGCAGCTATGGGCGTAACGACGGAGCGGGTGTGACTCTCCCGGTTGCACCACAGCAGAAGAAGCCCGCCGACTGGAAACTCGGCGGCGCGACGGTCCTCTTGTTCGTCGCGTTGCTGTATGTCATCGAGGCGGTGGATGCCACGGTGTTCCGCGGCCGGCTCGACCAGGACGGCATTCAGCCGCTGCGCACCGACGGGCTCTGGGGCATCCTGTGGGCGCCGCTGCTGCACAACGGTTGGCCGCATCTGATCGCGAACACCGTCCCCGCCCTGATCTTCGGCTTTCTCGCCAGCCTGTCCGGCTTCGGACGGTTTCTCGGCGCCACCGGCATCATCTGGATCCTCGGCGGCCTGGGCACGTGGCTCATCGGGAACATCGGCGCGCACTGCCCCTATGTGGGCGTGCAGTGCACCACCACCCACATCGGCGCGTCCGGTCTGATCATGGGCTGGCTGACGTACGTGATCGTGCTCGGGTTCTTCACCCGTTCGGTGTGGCAGATCCTCGTCGGGGTCGTCGTCGCGTTCATCTACGGCAGCGTGCTGCTCGGTGTTCTGCCGGGCACCCCGGGAGTGTCGTGGCAGGGCCACCTCTGCGGAGCGCTCGCGGGCATCTTCGCCGCGTACCTGCTCTCCGGCCGCGAACGCAAAGGCAGGGAACGGCGCAAGAGCGCTGCACCGCTGGGCAGTTGACCGCCGCGTTTGCTGGGCCGGCCGCCGTGCGGTCCGCGTCACTGGGCGCAGGTGAGAATGAATCTTGTCGCGAATTGCGGTGATGCTTTCGTCGCCCGGATCGCAGACGTGGCAAGCTAGACGATGTGCGAATCACCGTACTGGGTTGTTCCGGCAGTGTTGTCGGGCCTGATTCGCCGGCGTCCGGTTACCTGCTGACCGAACCCGACACCACGCCGATGGTCATCGACTTCGGCGGCGGAGTGCTGGGCGCACTGCAGCGGCACGCGGACCCCGGCGCGGTGAACGTCCTGCTCTCCCATCTGCACGCCGACCATTGTCTGGACATGCCGGGACTGTTCGTCTGGCGGCGCTATCACCCGACACCACCCAAGGGGCGCGCCCTGCTCTACGGGCCGACGCACACATGGGAGCGCCTCGGTGCGGCGTCCTCGCCCGAGGGCGGGGAGATCGACGACATCTCCGACATCTTCGACGTGCAACCGTGGGTCGACGGGCAGCCCGTCCAGTTGGGTGCCCTGACCGTGGAGCCACGCCTGGTCTGCCATCCGACCGAGTCCTACGGCATGCGCTTCACCGACCGCGACGGCGTCACCTTCGCCTACAGCGGCGACACCGGCATCTGCGACGCGGTCGTCGAACTGGCCCGCGGGGTCGACGTGTTCCTGTGCGAGGCGTCCTGGACCCACGCCCCGGACCGGCCGCCGAAACTGCACCTGTCCGGGACCGAGGCCGGTCAGATCGCCGCCCGTGCCGGTGTCCGCGAACTGCTGCTCACCCACATCCCGCCGTGGACGGCGCGCGAGGACGTCATCAGCGAGGCGAAGGCCGAATTCGACGGCCCGGTGCACGCCGTCGTGTGCGGCGAGACCATCGACATCACGGGCCATTAGCGCCCTCCGTTAGGGTTGGCCCCGTGTCCAGACGAGAAGACGGCAGGCTTGACGACGAGCTGAGGCCGGTGGTCATCACCCGCGGCTTCACCGCTCATCCCGCGGGATCGGTATTGGTCGAATTCGGGCAGACCCGTGTCATGTGCACGGCCTCGGTCACCGAAGGTGTCCCGCGCTGGCGCAAGGGGTCCGGACTGGGTTGGCTGACCGCCGAATACGCGATGCTGCCCGCCGCGACCCACACCCGTTCCGACCGCGAATCGGTCAAGGGCCGGGTCGGTGGGCGCACCCAGGAGATCAGCAGGCTGATCGGCCGGTCGCTGCGCGCCTGCATCGACCTGCGCGCGCTGGGGGAGAACACCATAGCCATCGACTGCGACGTGCTGCAGGCCGACGGCGGCACCCGCACCGCGGCCATCACCGGCGCGTACGTCGCACTCTCCGACGCCATCACCTATCTGTCCGCGGCCGGCAAGCTTTCCGATCCGCGGCCGTTGTCCTGCGCCATCGCCGCGGTGTCGGTCGGCGTGGTCGACGGACGGGTCCGCACGGACCTGCCCTACACCGAGGACTCGCGCGCCGAGGTGGATATGAACGTCGTCGCGACCGATACCGGCACGCTGGTCGAGGTGCAGGGCACCGGCGAGGGCGCCACCTTCCCGCGCTCCACACTGGACAAGCTGCTCGACGCCGCGCTCGCCGCCTGTGATCAGCTCTTCGCTCTGCAGAAGGCGGCCTTGGAGTTGCCGTATCCCGGTGTATTGCCGGAGCCGACCGGCCCCGCGAAGAAGGCGTTCGGAAGCTGAGCAGGTTACTGGTCGCCTCGCGCAACGCGAAGAAACTGGCCGAGCTGCGACGCGTACTCGACGCTGCCGGCGTCTCCGGACTCGAACTGCTGTCCCTGGACGATGTGCCCGCCTTCGACGAAGCACCCGAGACGGGAGCGACGTTCGAGGAGAACGCGGTGGCCAAGGCCCGGGATGCGTTCGCCGCGACCGGCATACCCGCGGTGGCCGATGATTCCGGCCTGGCCGTCGACGCACTGAACGGGATGCCCGGGGTGCTGTCTGCCCGCTGGGCCGGCCGGCACGGTGACGATGTGGCCAATCTCGAACTGCTGCTGGCCCAGTTGGGTGATGTGCCCGATGAGCGGCGGGGCGGGGCGTTCGTATCGGCGTGCGCGCTGGTCTCGGCCTCCGGAGAAACCGTGGTGCGCGGCGAGTGGGCCGGCGAGATCGCGCGCGCGCCGCGCGGGGACGGCGGCTTCGGCTACGACCCGATCTTCGTGCCCGTCGGCTCGCAACGGTCGGCCGCCGAACTCAGCCCCGCGGAGAAGGACGCGGCCTCGCACCGCGGCCGGGCGCTGGCGCTGCTGGTGCCTGCCTTGCGTGCGCTGACGTAGTCCGCGTTCTGTCCTCCGAGAATTTTGCATAGGACAACTAACGTGTAATGCTCGCCGCTGTGAGTACACGCGGCTGGGGTTCGACGCATCCTCGTGTCCTCACTGCCGTGCTGTCGGCGGCGGGCATCGGTGTCTCGCTGATGCAGACCCTGATCATCCCGCTGATCCCGGAACTTCCGAAGCTGCTGGCCACCAGTCCCGCGAACGCCTCGTGGGCGATCACCGCGACACTGCTGACTGCCGCCGTCGCGACGCCGGTGTTCGGCCGGCTGGGTGACATCTACGGCCCCAAGCGGGTGATGATCGCGTGTGCGGTGCTGCTGACCGCGGGATCTCTGGTGTGCGCGGTGACGTCATCGCTGATCCCGTTCATCGCAGGCCGCGGCCTGCAGGGTCTCGCGATACCGATCATCCCGCTCGGTATCAGCGTGCTTCGCGCCTCGGTCCCGGCCGAAAAGGTCGGCTCCGCAATGGGTTTGATGAGCTCGTCGCTCGGCGTGGGCGGCGCGCTCGGTTTGCCCCTGTCGGCGGCCATCGCCCAGCACTTCAATTGGCATGCGTTGTTCTGGGTGGCCGCGGGGCTCGGTGTCGGCGCGCTGGCGCTGTTCGTCTTCCTGGTGCCGTCGGTGCCGCCCACCTCCACCGACCGTCTCGATCCGCTGGGTGCGATCCTGCTCGCCGCCGGTCTGGTGACGCTGCTGCTCGGCATCACCAAGGGCCGCGCGTGGGGCTGGACCTCGGTGACGACGGTGGGCATGTTCGCCGCGTCCCTGGTGATCTTCGCGTTGTTCGCGGTATGGCAGTTGCGATTCGATTCGCCGATCGTCGATCTGCGCACGACGGTGCGCCGCCCCGTGCTGACCACCAACATCGCCTCGATCGGCGTCGGGTTCGCCATGTTCGGGCTGTCCCTGATCGCCCCGCAGATTCTCGAACTGCCCGCCGGCACCGGCCACGGGCTCGGGATGAGCATGCTCGAGGCCGGCCTCTGGATGGCGCCGGGTGGGCTGGCGATGATGGTGACGGCACCCGTCGCGGCACGTGTCATGGGTGCGCGCGGGCCCCGCTTCACCCTGTTCGTCGGGTGCGCCGTCATCGCGGGCGGCTATCTGGGCGGGCTCTGGCTGCTCGGCGGCGGACCGCAGGTGATGGCCTTGAACGTGGTGGTGAGCGTCGGCGTGGGTTTCGCGTATGCGTCGATGCCCACCTTGATCAACGCGGCCGTGCCGATCTCGGAGACCGCAGCCGCCAACGGCATCAACGCCCTGGCCCGGTCGTTGGGAACCTCGATTTCGAGCGCGGTCCTCGGCGCGGTGATGGCCG
>JAHFVC010000396.1 GCA_023264765.1 Mycobacterium sp.
CTACCCTGGGCACACATGTCTGCCTTCACGCCGGCCAAACGTGCGCTGACCGATCTCGTGCTGCGCGCTGCCGGCGCGCGGCTGCGCCTGGGCCGGCCGACGACGGGGTTCGGCGTGACCAGGGATGTCGAGGTCCCGATGCGGGACGGGGCGCGCCTGCGCACCGATGTGTACACCCCGGCGTCGGCACCCATCGGCACCTTGTTGATCCGCACCCCGTACGGCCGTTCCGCTCTGATGGCCACCATCGTCGCCGGGCTGTTCGCCGGTCGCGGGTATCGCGTCGTCGTGCAGAGCGCGCGCGGAACGTTCGGCTCCACCGGCACTTTCGATCCGGTCCGCAACGAGACCGAGGACGGCGCCGACACCGTTGCCTGGTTGCGCGCCCAACCGTGGTTCGACGGACGGTTCGCCACCCTGGGGTCGTCGTATCTCGGGTTCACCCAGTGGGCGCTGCTGTCCGATCCGCCGCCGGAACTGGAAACGTCGGTGATCGCCATGGCCACCCACGACTACGGCCAATATGCCTGGGGTGCAGGCTCTTTCCGTCTGTCTGACCTTCTCACCTGGACCTACCATCTGGCGCATCAAGAGAGCGACGGCGCGCTGCGGGGCCTGGTGCGGTCACTGACCACGTCGCGCGAGGTGCGGGTACCGCTGGACACGGTGCCACTGCGGGACGCCGCTGCGCGGCTTCTCGCCGGCCGCACCCCGTGGTTCGAATCCTGGGTGCGCCACCAGGATCCGGCCGATCCGTACTGGGAGCCCGCCCGGCGCGACGTCGCGCTGGAGCGGGTCGAGACCCCGGTGCTGTTGATCGCCGGATGGCAGGACATCCTCGTCACATCGGCGTTCCAGGAGTACGCCCAGTTGGCAGCCCGGGGTGTCGAGCCGGCTCTGATCGTCGGGCCGTGGACGCACAGCGATGGTGGCGGCGACGTACTGCGCGAGACGCTGGCCTGGCTGACCGGGCCGCGCTGGAGTGGGGTGCGCATTCACGTCAGGGGAGCTGACCGGTGGCGCGAGCTGCCTTCGTGGCCACCGGCGGCGCAGGACAGCGAGTTCTACCTGCACCCGCGGGCGACGCTGGCGTCCGACCGGCCGGCTGCGGACGGCGCGGTCGCCGGGTTCGTGTTCGACCCGGCCGACCCGACACCGTCGCTCGGTGGACGGCTCCTGTTCTCGCCCAACGGTTATCAAGAGGACAGCGCGCTGGCCGCGCGGGACGACGTCGTCACGTTCACCAGCGCCCCACTGACCGAGGCCCTCGAGGTCATCGGCGTGCCGCGGGTCGAGCTCGCGCACCGCACCGACATCGGCTGGGCCGACGTCTGGGTACGGATCAGCGAGGTCGGCGAAGACGGTCGGTCCCACAACGTCAGCGACGGTTATGTGCGCCGGGAGCCGGGCGCGGATCCGGTGCTGCACCTGGACCTCGACCCGATCGCGCATCGGTTCGCCGCGGGGGCCCGGATCAGGCTGCTGATCGCGGGCGGCTGCCATCCGCACTACGCGCGCAATCACGGCACCGGCGAACCGCAGTGGACGGCGACGCGGATGGTGCCGTCGACGCACGAGATCGGTGCCGGTTCCCGGCTGTTGTTGCCCGTGGCCCGCTAACCCGCGCCGACAAGTGAGTCAGCGCACCTTCAACACGACTTTGCCGGTGGCACTGCGGTTTTCCAGCGACTCGATGGCGGCGCCGGCCTGCTCGAACGGGTAGACGACGGGTTCGGGCGCGCTGATCGCCCCCGAGGTCAGCAGCGGGGCCAGCTCCTCCCACTGCTGCGCCAGGTACCCCGGATGGGTCATGGTCCAGGCGCCCCAGCCGACCCCGATGGCGTCGACGTTGTTGAGCAGCAACCGGTTCACCTTGACCGTCGGGATGTCGCCGCCGGTGAAGCCGACGACCAGCAGCCGCCCGCCCGGCGACAGCGAGCGCAGCGAATCGGTGAACCGGTCCCCGCCGACCGGGTCCAGCACGATGTCCACGCCGCGCCCACCGGTCAGCTCGGCCACGGCGTCTTTGAAGCCGTCGGCGAGCACCACGTCGGTGGCCCCCGCCGCGCGCGCGATCTCACCCTTGCCCTCGGTGCTCACCACCGCGATCACCCGGGACGCGCCGAACGCCGGGGCCAGCCGCAGCGTCGAGGTGCCGATCCCGCCCGCGGCCCCATGCACCAGCACGGTCTCGCCGGCGGCCAGCCGACCGCGGGTGCGCAGGGCGAAATGCACCGTCAAATCGTTGAACAGGACGCCCGCGCCGGCTTCGAAGGACACCGAGTCCGGTAGGGCGAACACCCGCTCGGCGGGCAGCGTCACCACCTCGGCCATGCCGCCGGTGAGCAGGGTCAGTGCCGCGACCCGGTCGCCGGCGGCGACATGTGCCCCGGCCGGCGCACTGCGCACGACACCGGCCACCTCCGCGCCCGGGATATACGGCAACGGCGCCTTGTACTGATAGAGCCCGCGGGTCTGCAGGGCGTCGGGGAACGCGACGCCCGCCGCGTGGACCTCGATGACCACGCCGTCGGTGCCCGGCTCCTCGATCTCCACCAATTCCGCGACCGACGGACCGTCCAACCGGGGTATGTGTATGGCGCGCATGAAGCACCATTTAACATCCCGGCGTGATCAAGGCACGTGCCGCGGTACTCCGCGAAGCAGGGCGGGACCCGCAGCTGACCGAGGTCGAATTGCGCGATCCGGTGGCCGACGAGGTTCTCGTGCGCATCGACGCCGTGGGCATCTGCCACACCGATATCAGCGTCGCGTCCTGGTTCGCCAAGGTGCCCATGGTGTTCGGGCACGAAGGCGCGGGCACCGTCGTCGCCGCGGGTCCCCGCGCCCAGGACCGGGTCGGGGCACGGGTGGTGCTCACCTTCGCCAGCTGCGGTGCGTGCGCGAACTGTGCCTCCGATCGGCCCGCCTACTGCGACCAGTCGGCCAATCTGAACATGCGCGGCAGCCGCCGCGACGACACCAGCGCGCTGCGCCTGGACGGGCAACCCATCACGGGCGGGTTCTTCGGCCAGTCCAGTTTCGCCACCTACGCCATCGCGCGCAGCCGCAACGCCGTCACGGTGCCCGAGGGCATCGACCCTGCGCTGGCCGCCCCGCTGGGGTGCAGCGTGCAGACCGGTGCCGGAGCGGTGCTCAACGTGCTGACCCCGGCCGCCGACGACGCGGTGGTGGTCTTCGGTGCCGGTGCGGTGGGCCTGTCGGCAGTGATGGGTGCGCGCATCGCGCGCTGCCGCACGATCATCGCCGTCGACCCGATCGCCGCGCGCCGCGACCTGGCAGCAGCGCTGGGGGCCACCCACACCTTCGACCCGGCCGGCGCCGACGTCGCGGCCGCGATCCTGGAGCTGACCGGCGGTGCCGCGGGCGTCATCGACACCACCGCACGCCCCGACGTCATCGCTGCGGCGGTCGGGCTGCTGCGCTCCCGCGGCACGCTGGCGCTGCTCGGGCTGGGCGCACCCATGGCCGAACTGCCGGTGGCGCTCATCATGGCAAAGGGGATCAGCGTGCGCGGGGTCGTCGAGGGCGACAGCGACCCGCACGTCTTCATCCCGTACCTGGCCGACTTGTACGTCCGCGGCGAGCTGCCGCTCGACAAGCTGGTCACAACTTTCCCGTTCGACGACTTCGGTCGGGTGTGGACCGCGGCAAAGGCCGCCGAGGTGATCAAACCGGTGCTCGTCACGGCGTAAGCTGGCGGCTCCGGCAAAGGAGCCGGACGATTGGAGCACCCCGATGACGCTTCCAGCGCTGCCTCCGGGCCGCACCGTGCCGGTCCGTTCGGCTGACGGGACCCGCTTGCACGCCCGGGTGTTCGGCCCCGAGGACGGCCATCCGATCGTGCTGGCGCACGGCATCACCTGCGCATTGGAGGTCTGGGCCCACCAGATCGCCGACCTGGCCGGCGACTACCGCGTCATCGCCTATGACCACCGCGGCCACGGCCGCAGCGAAACTCCCCGGCAACGTCGCGGCTACAGCCTCAATCACCTGGCCGCTGATCTGGACGCAGTTCTGCATGCGACCTTGGAACCCGGGGAGCGCGCCGTACTGGCCGGGCATTCGATGGGCGGGATCGCCATCTCGTCGTGGTCACAGCGCTACCCGGGTCGCGTGACGGACTGCGCCGATGGCGTCGCCCTGATCAACACGACGACGGGGGACCTGCTGCGCCATGTGCGGCTCGCGCCGGTGCCCGCCCCGCTGACCCAGGCCCGTATCCGCGCCGCCGGGACCTTCTTGAAGACGTTCGGCGCCACCCCGATCCCGGGCCTCGCCGGCGGCCCCAACAAGCGCTTCGTGCAATACCTGGCCGTCGGGCGCGACGCCGACCCCGAGGTCGCGGACCTGATCTACCGGCAGTTCGCCGCCACCCCGCCGGGTGGGCGCGGCGGCTGGGCCAGGGTGCTGGTGGACAACCTTGGGCCCAACCATATTTCGCTGCACAACCTCACGGTGCCGACGCTGGTCATCGGAAGCACCAAGGACCGGCTGTTGCCGATCGTCGCGTCGCGTCACATCGCGGAGCACGCGCCGAATCTGGCGGCATTCGTCGAAATGCCCGGCGGGCACTGCGCCATCCTGGAACGGCCCGCCGAGGTGAACCAGCAACTGCGCGCACTTGCCGAATCGGTTGCCGCCCAACGGCTCAGTTCCTGAGTGATTTCGGCGCGCTTGCGTTCGCTCACCGAACTCGGGCGCGCCGACATCACCTCGTGAGGTAGCCGCGCACCTCGGCGGCGGCGCGCTGTCCCGAGCGCACCGCGCCGTCCAGGAACCCGGTCCATTCGTCGGCGGTCTCGGTACCGGCCCAGAACATACCGTCCACCGGGGCGCGCAACGCGTGCCCGTAGCTGCTCCACGACCCCGGGGGCACCGCGGCGGTGGGCCCACCCGGTGCGAACGGTTCTGCGCCCCAACAGTGATCGACGTAGTCGATGGGCTCGGCGGCGGCCGCGCCGAACAGTGCGGTGAAGTTGCGCACCGCCCGTTCCCGGCGCTGCTCCGGGGGCAGTGGATCGAACGTGCGGGCATCGGTGAAGCCCAGCAGGACACCCGGTCCGTCGTCGCCGGGGCTGACGTCGAAGGTGATGAACACCGGTCCCTCGTCGGACAGCGCCTCCCCGGAGAAGCCCGCGGCGCGCCAGAACGGCTTGTCGTAGGCGACGTAGGCCTTGCTCAGGTTGCCCTGCGGCCAGTGTGCGATCAGCTCACGATGGTCCGCGGGCAGGGCAGGCTCGAAGGTGATCGCGGCGCGGTGGGCGGGCGGGATGGCGACGATCACCGCCGCCGCCGTCCAGGATCCGGTGTCGGAGTCCACGCGGTACCCGGAGCCCTCGCGCGCGATGCGGCGTACCGGGGTACTCAGGTGCACCGTCAGGTCGTCGGCCATCCGCACCGCGATCTGTTGTGTCCCGGCGGGGAAGCGTTCCTGCTGGGCGCCGCCCTCGACGTCGAGCATCGGCCCCAGACCGCCGGCGGCTTTCACGTAGCGCACCGCGTGCAGCATCGAGACCTCATCGGGTTCGCATCCCCAGGTCACCCGGGACATGATCGCCATGAGATTGCGGGTGGAGGCGTTCGCGTGCACCGAACGCAGCCAGCTGTCCAGGCTGCGCCGGTCCAGCCGCTCGGCGGCCGGGGCCGACCACGGGTCGGTCACCGGGATCAGCCGGGACAACCGCTCGAAGCGCCACTGGATGCGGGATACGTCGAAGAGTTCGATCATCGACAGCTTGGGGATGGTGCTGCGGTAGGAGCGCACCCGGCCGTGCCAGTCGATCAGGTTCTTGCCGCGGCTGTAGGTGGGCACGGTGTCGCAGCCCAGTTCGGCAGCCAGCTTGAGCACCGCGTCCTGGGTGGGGCCGACGAAGGTGCCGCCCAGGTCCACCGGCACGCCGGCGATCGTCGTCGTGTAGGACCGGCCACCGACACGGTCGCGGCCCTCCAGCACCACCACGTCG
>JAHFVC010000095.1 GCA_023264765.1 Mycobacterium sp.
TCGGTTTCCCCGGTCTGCTTGCATTCGGACACTTCCGATCGCAGCGCGGGCGGAAGGGAGGCGATGACCGCCTCCTTCGTCGACGGCGGCGCCGTGGCTGCGGCGTCCCCGCCGGATGCTGCTGCGGGATCAGCACTCGCCGGTGCGGCCGAACTCGACCCGGCAGCAGTCGTCTCGGGGGTGTCGCCGCCGCGGCCGAGCAGAACGAAACTCGCTGCCGCGGCGACTGCGACAACAGCGACAGCGGCGCCGACCAGCAGTCCCTTCGTACGCCCATTACCGGCCGGGCGCGGCGCCGGATCACCGTGCGGCCGCGGCGAACCGGCGCCGCCGCTGGTCTGGGTGGCCGGCCACGGCGCCGCGAACGCCGCGGTCGAGGGCTGCTGTTGTACGGGCGGCTCCTGGTGCGTCGACGGGTTCACCGCCGGCGGTCCGGACTGGGCGGGGGCCTGGGGTTGCGGGGCGCTGATGCGCTCTCTGCTGGGTGCGGCCGCCGCGATAGCCCCCTGTGCTACTACGGTTTTCGGGTCGTCGAGGGTGGCGATCGGCCCGAGTAGACGCAGCCGTTCGTGCACCGCGGGGATACGCGAGGATCCACCGGTGAGGTAGAGCGCATCGAGCTGTCCGGGTTCGGTGACACCTGCGTCGAGCAACGTCGACCGTGTCAACGTCACCGCTTTCTCCAACACCGGTGCGATCAGTTCGTCGAGTTCGTCGCGGGTGATCTGGAAGCGTTCGGTGCGCCCGTCCCCGGTCACGGTGATCGTCGCCGACGGTGCTTCGGAGAGCAGCTCTTTCGCGCGTCGGATCGACTCGTCGAGCCCGTATCGCACGTCCAGCGGCGCTGTGGTGCGCAGGAGGTCGAGCAGGTCGGGATCGCGGACTTCGAGTTGCTGATCGAGCCAGCGCCGCAGGTGCGCGTCGAGGTTCTTACCACCCAGACCGTTGTCGCCGCGGGCGGCGACGATGTCGAAGCCGGCGCGCTCGGTGGCTTCGAGGACCGCGATGTCGAGGGTCCCGCCGCCGAAATCGAACACCGCGATCCGCGCACCAGGGGCCAGGGTGTGGGCGCGGGTGTAATAGTGCGCTGCTGCGCGAGGCTCGGATACCGTCGTCACCTGCGAGGGATGCAGGCCCACCTGCGCTGCGGCATCGAGCAGGACCTGGATTTCGCGCCGCGACCACGCTTCGGGATGGGTCAGGACCAGTACCCCGGGCCTGGTGCCGCCGTGCGCAGCGGCGGCGCGGGTGATCACCGAATCCAGGACCGCGGCCACCGGTAGCGCGGCGGGAACGCTGTATCCGTTCACGGTCACCACGCCCTGACCGACGGCGCGTTTCGGGGCCGGGATGAACGCGGCCGGGTTCGACTCGGCGCGATCGAGCGCGACATCACCGACGGCGATACGGTCGGGGGATTCGACGAACACCGACGAGGACATCGTCGTGCGATTGTGCGAGAGCATCAGCGTCTCCACGGCGCCGCTGATCGGGCTCGTGTGCGCGGCGGCGGTGTTCGAGGTGCCGAAGTCGATACCGAGAGTCCACTCACGCGGCGCCATCACGCAGCCACCCGCGTCGCCGCCTGCTCGGGTGGACGTCGTCGCGCCCGTTCGCACCTGTTCATTCGTGTGTCCGCCCTTCTCGCATCGGCCCGGCACGAGTGGAGGGGAGTGCCTGGACCGGGAAGAAAACTACCGTCATCTTGGCTGTTGGATGCAGCGAGAGCACCGAAAGGTTCCCGCGCACCGACGACACCGACAGAACGGCGATCCTGCGCACCGACCGCGGCGGGTTCTTCGACGCCCGGCAGAGCCAGGGTGTCACCCGGTCGATGCTGTAGGGCGGGCGCGAACAAGTATTCGGTTCGGCGGAAACCCTGCAGTATCGAGGGCCGCGTGGAGGGCGCCGGACTGCTGGGATGTCCAGTGCTCAGGATGGGTGATCACGACCTGTTCGGGCGGTGTCACTACCCCGATACGGTGGGCAGCCGCGGCGCCGCACTGGGAGAGGGCATCGGCGAGGATCTCCTGCAACGGCTGCGCCGTCGCCGCAGGGCCTCCGGTGATAGGAAGTTGTTCGACCACACCGTCGGTCGTCAATGTCACCGACGCCGAGGCATGTGTATCGAACACGTCGAGCGTGAGCACCAACAGCTCGTTCACCAGATCCGTCCTCCCCACCAATCTCGCCCCGAGACTCGCGGCGGCCCATAGTTGCTGCGGCACTGCAGCCGGTCAGTATCCGGCGTCGACACTCTCACGACCTGCCGCGGCTCTCTGCCGTTCGAGCTCGTAACTGTGCGCGCCCAGGGCATCGATCGGATCCGCGGCCTGCGCTGCGCCTGTGTCATCGACCTCGTGATGCGCTGCGCGTTCGGCGTCGGCAACGCCGCGCAGCAGCGCCACCACACCGGCGATGGCGCGGCGGGTGTGCGGGTCGTCGGGGTCGTATCCCTCGTCGATCACTGCTCGGCGGTACTCCGGGTCTTGTTCCACGTAAAGGTTGGACGCAGCCGAGGGCAGATCGGTTCCACCGGGTAACGACGATCACACCATCTGTCCCGAGTCGGGTGGGGGTCGAGAAGCCGTCGGTCAGCGGACTGTGTCGGTGGGTGAGCTGATAATCGCTGGTATGAGGATCAGAACGTTGCTCGGCCCGCCGCTGCCGCACGAGATCGTCCGTGACACCGCAACCGCGATCGTGCTGTCGACGACCTATGAGAAGCCGGCCGGTGCGCTCGCCGAGCCGATGCCGCGGCCGGCGCCATGCACGGCCCGGCCGCAGCACGAGCGGGATAGCCGCGCGAGGTAGCGCCGGGTTCGTGTCGGTGCCGCGGTCTACTGTGCGGGACATGCGCGAGAGCGAGACTGCGGAGGTGGCCGATGTGTCCGAGCGCGTCCTCGACGAGCTCGCCCAGACACTCGCCGAGAGACTTGACGTCCTGCTCGACCGGCTGACCGATCGCGCTCTCACCGTCCCCGACGCGGGGACCTCGGCGTGGCGGGAACACTGGCTCGAACGCGACAGCGATACCGGACGCCAGCACCACGCCCGGCGGCTCTACATCCGCGCTGTGCTCGCCAGCCGAGCAGGAATCGGACTACACGAGGCGTCGATACAGCCCGCGGCCGACCCGACGCCTGCGGTCACACCCACCCCGCGTGCCCGGACTGCGCGTCGGCGCGCCGATCACAACGACAACCAACTGGCGATGTTCTAGGAAATTTCTTCGCCGGCTGTGGGAACCATTCGGGGCCGGTGTGCATCCAACTGTGTGGAGGGGTGGTCGGCCGTCTGAGGGGGAGGCCGGCCACCCCTCTCATGCCTTGGCGGACCACAGTCCGAGGTGAGGCTCAGGGCACGGTGGTGCTGGGCGTCCCTCGCAGGTATCTCGGCTGGTGGACGGGGCGAATCGCGTATGCTCACGTCTCGGTGCCGGAGGGCCCGCGAGACGAGGACGAGGACCGCGACTGCCGCCGTGGTCAGAGCGGCGTCCGGAGCACCAGCGGCGGCGGAGATGACCGCGAACAACGACACGGCGCCGAGGATATCGAGAACCGCCCGCAGCGCGGAGGTATCGAGCAGCGCCACTGTCGGTGTCGTAGCAGAGCCCATCGGCCTCGACGTGGCTGCCGCCGATACGGCAGGTGCAGCAGACGGCGTAGTTGTCGGCTGCGGTGATCGGTGCGCGATCATCCCTCTGGGCGCTCGCGGCGAGCGGCGACGATGTCGGTGTCATCGGCGAACATCAGAGTGCCGTCGGAGAGGGCGACCGCCCAGCGGCGCGGTGTGCCCCAGTTGCGTCCCGCCGCCTCCGCGGTCAGCACGAAGTCAGCGAAGTCCTCGACGAGGGTGCCGGCCACGATGTGTCCGCCTGCCCGCCGCACTTGGACTGTGTCACCAACACTGGCGTCCACGTGTGTGAGATGTCCCGATGTGCTCATGACGGTATTGAAGCAGACCGCGCTGGTGGGGCGACGTGCGCACCCAGGGAGTACGGGGCCGCACTCGTGGTGTGCGGCAACGGTTGCGGTCGCCGACGTGCCGGCGCGCGGACGCGCAGGCGGAGGGTCAGTGCGCTGCGTCGTATGCGTCGACGATCGAGGTGGGGATACGGCCGCGGTCGGCGATCTCGTATCCCTCGTCGGCGGCCCACTGCCGAATCGCGCGCGTATCGGCAGGATCACGCGTCGGTGCGCTCGCAGCCTTGGACGTCGGGGTGGACGTCGATCCGCTGCCTGCGGGCTTGGGCCGGTGCCGGCGTCCACCGGTCCGGGCGGCGTGATCGATGTAGAAATCGAGTTTGCGGTGGAACTCGGCGGCGTTCTTCGTTTTCAGGTCGATGACGTAGTCCACACCGGCGACGGAGAATTCGATGGTTTCACCGGCGCCGTCGTCGATGACGGAACCGTCGAGATCGTCGACCAACTCGACGGACACTTTCTTGGCCACGATGCGTGGATACCTTCCGTTCGGCGTGTGCTGCTTGTCGGATTCGAGCGTAGCCGCCGTACACGGGGCGGGAGAGAAAATGCCCTCGTACACACATCGTGTATCGGAATGGAGTGCACCGCAACGATTAGACCGGCCCGCCGTGTCGGTTGTGTTCGAGCCGCGCCGGCGGGCTGTCAGGTCGACATCCAGATGCGTTGTCGCGCCACCGCTTCGATGCGGGTAGTCATGACCGGGCTCGATCCGAACCGGCTGAACGTACAGCCCGGTCGGGGTCGGGGTCGGGGTCGGGGTCGGGGTAGACGTGCTCGGCTGCTCGCTCGCTGTCCGCGGTCGACCGGACGGGTTGTTCGATCATCGGCGTTATCTGCCTGATCCTCCCTGCGCCGAGCCTGGCTGGTGAGAACACTCGAAAGGGCGCGGCTCGGGACCGGACCTGTCCGAGTATGCGCATCGGCCGTGGGCGAGTGAGGGGCGGCGGCAGGGCGTCGACACCTGCCACCGCCCACCTGACCCGGCGGGTACCCCACAGTGCCGGCGGGGAGCGCGGCTCACGCGGCAGCGGGGTGCAGGGTCCGTGGATACCCGTCGTCATCTATGTCGACGGCCCGCTGCTGATCGACGAGATCGGCTGCAGTACAAATTTGTTCATTGATGTCGATGTCCAGTACCGTCGCCCACCACTGCTCGCGATCCGGGTCGTCGGGCCATATCACCGGATCCAGCATGTCCATCACCGAGTCACCTCCGTCATCTTTCACTCTGCCCGCGTTCGGCACCTTGTCAGAAGGGGTGGCGTTCCCGGCAACGACTCGGTGGTCACTGCCGGGAACGAGCGAAGCCGAGACGGTCAGGTCGATTGTGTTTCGATCGAGCGTTGACCGCCGGCGCTGCCTGCGCTGATGTCGATCTTGCGCGGCTTGGCGCGTTCGGCGAGGGGGATGGTCACCGACAGCACTCCGTTGTCGTAGGACGCGGAGATGCGTTCGGTATCGACACCGTCGCCGAGTGCGACCTGTCGGCGGTACGTACCGGCGAATCGTTCCGATGAAATCCACTGCACTCCATCGGTATCGGGTGCGGTGCGGTGGGCTGTGAGAGTGAGGGTGCCGTGGTCGACATCGACGTCGACCGAGCCCGGGTCGACACCGGGAAGGTCGGCGGACAGAACGTAGTGATCGTCGAGTTTGTACAGGTCCATCGGCATGAACCGGGGTGCACGATCGGTACCGCTCGTTGTCCCCAGCATGGCCGAGGTAATCGAATCGAGGTCACGGAACGGATCGAAGCGAAGCACAGCAACCACCTCCTGTATTCCCAGATGCACCCGCCCCTGTGGCGGGCTGCTCTTGACTGTGCGAAACAGAAATTAGCACTCGAAGGCCGCGAGTGCCAAGATGGTGTTGCAAGTTTTTTCGAGAATTTTTTCGGGGCAGGCACCGTCTCACGAGGACGGTCAATGATGCTGCGCGAGCACCACATCGGGCAGTGTGCGACAAGGCGAGGAGTCGACACGATGACAACGAACACAATGGTTACGAATGCGCCGAGCGGCAGTGAGACCACCGGTGGTACGGGTGTGCGGCGGTGGTGGAATCGACGCGCGTTCAGCCGGACCGAGAACACCGATTCGGCGTTGATGATCGGCGCGCTGTCGATCGTGAGTTTCTGGGCCCCAGGCCTTGGGGTCGTGCTGGGCATCCTTGCGATCGGTGCCGCACTGTGGGCTGACCGGAGCCCGATGCTGTCGGGACCGCGCGCGCCGCGCGGGGATGCAGCGCTCGCCTACGGCGCCGGGATCCTTGGGGTCATCCTGGGAATCGGGTTCCTGGCCAGGGTCCTCCCGAACTGGTGACCTGCCATGGCCGAGAACAGTCTTCGTGAGTCGAGCGTTGCCGAACAGGATGCGGCGCTCGCCGACACCGAGGAACACCTGCCCTACGCCCCGGCGGGATGGTGGTGGCCCGAGGTGCGACCCGGGCGTTGCCTATCGATCGCGCGGGCGGCTGGCCTCCGGTCGAATCGGAGTCGAGTGGTTTCCTACTGGGGTGGGTAGCGACCAGGTCATCGTCACGACGGTGCCGAGGCCGGGATGACCGATATCGATGTGGTCGCTGACGGCGGCGGCGAGTGCGAGGCCGTGGCGTCGGTGCGCAGTGGCGACCGGGGGCTTCCAGGTGCCGGCGTCGGTAACGGTGATTGTTACCGTGGCCGCGTCGTGGACGGCGGTCAGAGTCATGATCCCCGGCGCAGCGGCAGTGATGTAGGCGTGCTCGACGACGTTGGCGAGGGCCTCGTAGGCGGAGAGTTCGATGGCATCGACCACGTCTTCCTCGACCCCGATCGTTTCCGCCCAGCGGCGAACACGTCTGCGCAGGGTGGTGGCGGCGGCGGGTTCGGCGACGGCGCTGTGGGTCCACCGAGCTGGATCGGCGCTGCGCCGTTCGGTCTCGTCTTCTGTCATCGCGTGGAATCACCACTGTCTAGGTGCGTGATCGCGGACTCGCGGTCGGGGAAGGTCGGGATTATTCGGTCGATTCCGCTGAGCTCCAACGGTCTCACTACGATTGAGCGCACGGCGACCAGTGCCATCGACGCTCCGGGTGGGAGATGTTCGGAGGTTTTCACCAACGCGGTGATGGCACTCGAGGACAGGAACGTGACTTCGTCGAGGTCGACGATCAGACCGCCTTCGGCTGTGGAGGCGACACGGTATGCGATCGCAGCCAGCTCGGACACCACGGACAGATCCAGTTCGCCGCGGACGATCACCACAGATATCGGTCCGCTGGAGGTGAGGCTCGCACGGAAGTGATTCGTGTCGTGCTCGTCGGTCATCTGCTGAGTCCGCGGAGGTGCCGGCGATGTGCCGGGCAGCTGCGCCGGGTCGCCGCGGACGCGGCGGCGTCGTTCATGGTGATCCTGTCGGTAGCGAGCGATAAGGTTCGCACCGTCCGGTGCGGCTGCCGTGGGTGCAGCCGCACCGGACGGCGTGTGCGGGGCCCGTGGCTGGACGCCCGAGATGATGCTGCGGGAAACGACAATGCGCACCGCTCACGCAACACCATGTCCAGTTCAGTACCCGACATTGCCGTACTCAATCGTTGCTCACCGAACAGGCGCGCGGAACATCCATCACCTCCATCGGACGAACTACCGCGCAGAAGAGGGTGCTCGCCGAGGCGGGTAGTCGATCACGCGGCTTCAGATCGAGCAGTGCCGCTAGGGGCGACGTCGGCGCTGACCGTGCGAGATCCCCAGTCGTACACACCGGCGGCAGCAAGAGCTACAGCTCCCGAGCGGCGCCAGCGCACGGCCCGTGAGAGCAAAACGAGTGCGGCGACGGCGGCGGTCACGATGGATGCGTCGGCCACGCTGGTCGCCAACGCCACCGTCGCGAACAACGTCACGCCGCCCAGGATGTCGAGAAGTATGCGCACCCACCAGATGCCGATCAAGAACGCCGTATCCGGGCCGCCGGTTTCATCGACCGAAGGCTGTGTATCGGCTTTCTCGGGCGCGCCGGTAGGGCTCCTGCTCGGTGGTGCCTGCAGGGCGATGTCGCCGGCGAGGTGCTCACTCGCTGCGTCGTACACGGCGCACCCCGATTCCCGACGCGATCACCGCCAGCACCGCGGACGCCCCGGCGGCCCACGTCCATTCGGTGGTTGTGCCCAGTACGAGAGCGCTCAGAAACGCTGTCAGGGCCAGCAGAAGTAGCGCGTATCCGGGCCAGGCCGGTAAGTCGACCAGTGCAGTGCGGGCGCGGTGGATACGCCGATCCGCGGACACACGGGCCGTGTCGGACGCCGCGGGGCCGGCGGTTGCATCTGGGTGTGCGGTCATGGCCCGTTCAACTCTCTCCTCGGTCGTGTTGTTGCGTGCGGTGTCGCAATGCCGCATTTCTGGGGCATTGCTGTTGCATCAGGTCAGGGTTGCCCGCCGAGCAGGTGCGTCACGCCGAGCGCGGAGAATATTCTGCCGACAACGCGATTGGCGCCGACCACACGAACGTCAGGGCCGGAGGGCAGAGAGTTCTCGACGGCATCGATGATCGAGTGAGCGGCACCCGAGTAGAGGAACGTCACCGCAGAGACATCGATATCGGCGCCCGATCCGGTGCGCAGTGCTCGGTCGAGAACAGCGGCGAGTTCGGCCCGAGACTCCATCTCGAATTCGCCGGCAAGCCGTACCACGGTCCGGCCGGACGACGCGGGCTCGAGCTCGATGCGGTACCGCGCTGATTCGTCGCCGGCGGCAGTCGAGACGGTCACTGACCCGTCGGTAGGTGAGGGAGCGGCGGTAGTTGCAGTTGTCATCGTGTACCTCTCCAGCGATCGAACCGTGGTGGTCGCGGGTCGACGGACCCCGCAAGGGCTAGTTGACTGTGCAAGTAGTTTCGCAGCGTCTCGTATCGATAACTCCACCGGAATGTATCGAAAGGAAAACAGAAGGATCACGGAAATGTAACGCGCCTGGTTGATCGTTCCTGGTACGCCTAGGTGTGGGTCGATGCTGTACGCGCTGTGGGTGTGTTCATCGGCGCGCGGGGTTCGGCAGTGGTTGCAGTGATCTCCTACGTCGGTGGGTCGGTCATTGCCGCGCTGGCCGAGGTGACGGCGGTGACGAAGTCGACGGCGATCTCCCGTAGGCGGCGGTTGGCGTGTTGCGACTGGGTGGAGAGGATGGCGAACGCCTCGTCCGGTCCGATCCGGTGCAGGGCCATGAGGATCCCTTTCGCTTGCTCGATCGGGGCCCGATTGTTCATCGCTGTGCGCAGGCCGTCGGCGGTGTCCTGGGCAGTGGTGTAGCGGGCGAAGTCGCGTAGCGCCGCTCCGATAGCGGCAGTGAGGGCCGTGAGCAGAGAGGTATCGATGGCGTCGAATGCGTGCGGAGTGCGGCTGTAGAGGTTGACTACTCCGAAGGTCGTCTGAGCAGAGGCGATCGGTTCGGCGAGGATCGAATGCACACCCGCCGCCCGGGCAGTGGGTCCGAAGTCGGGCCAACGCTGATCGAGGATGTCGCAGTCCGCGACCACGGTGCTCGGTATGCGCGCGGCGGTCAGGCACGGTCCGGAGTCGAGGGCGTACTGCTCGGTGTCGATCACCAAGGTCGAATCGTCGGTGGAGCAGGCGGTGAAGGTTCGGCCATCGATGTCGATGGTGACACTGGCGTGGTCGACGTCGCCGATGTTCTCGCATGCAGCATCGATGAGTCGGTCGAGGGCTTCGAGCAGGTGGTCGTCGTCGCGGATGGAATCACCGATCGAGGCCACAACAGCTCCGAACCGGGCGGCCGCTGTGCGTGTCGCTTCGTCGGCGGCGGCGAGGGTGTCACGGTGTGCTGTCGTGCTGTCGTCGGTGGGGCCAGGTTGGTTCACCTACAGATTCGACCATACGATCACCCGGTGTTCGGTACCGGTTGCGTACGACCGAGGTTCGCGCACCGGGTGCATCAGGGGTGCTGTCCGGGTACGCGAGTGTGAGGGTGCCGCAGTGGTGGACGCGGTTGCGGCCTGCTGTTTTCGCGGAATACAGTCCGCGATCGGCCGCGTGCACTATCGAGTCCACCGCCTGTCCCACCCCGGGATGCTCGGAAGTGTCCGGTCCCGGTTTGCCGGGCGCAGCAAATGTTGCCGCGACCTCGACTCTCGGCGAGGTGGAAGCGCTGGCACCCTGCTGGGGTACCGACTCGACGTCGACTGTCACCGATCCGGCGCTGACGGTGATGTCGCCGATCGCTCGGACTGCCTCGACGATGGTGCTTCCGAGCGCCGGATGAGTTCCGCGCAGAAGGCAAAGAAATTCTTCGCCTCCGATGCGCGCGACGATCGACCCCTGCGCGTCGGTGCGCGCGGCGATCTCTGTCAATGTCCTTGCGAGAGAGACGAGTACGTGGTCTCCGGCGGCATGACCGAAGGTGTCGTTGATTGCTTTGAAGTGATCGACATCGACCACCACCGCGGTGAAGGATCGGTCCTGAACGCTGGCTGTGCTCAGTAGCGTCTCGGTGGCGGCGAGCAGTCCACGTCGGTTCAGTAGGCCGGTCAGCGAGTCCGTGTTGGCAAGGGTCTCGAGCCGCCGGTTGACGGCGGTGATGGAGCGTCGAAGGGTGTGGATCAGCGCTACGGGGACCAGAACGATGGTGATCGCTGCACCGACCGCGATGATCGTCACGGCGATACCGGAGGATTTCAACACAACGATGGACAGTGTTGTGGCCAGCACCATCGATGCTGCGGTCAAGGCTGCGGTCACCCGGGGCGGGGAGCCGGACGCGGCGATAGCCGGTACGACCGCGAGCAAGGAGGCAACCGCACGTGTACCGGCGGGGTCGGCGATCAGGTACGCCGAGATCGCCTCTCCCAGCATGCCTCCCGATCCCAGGATCGTGAACTGGGTGTCGCTGAGTCGTCCGGCACGGACGGCGATCGCGACCGTGATAGCGGTGAAAACGACGATGCCTGTCAGGACCGGAAGCGCGCCGGACCGAAGAAACGAGGGCTCGACGAGGGCGATGGCGAGCATCGGTAGTGCTCCGGATGCGCTGGCGATGACCATTACTGTGCGGGTGTCCCACCGCGAGCTCGATGTCGACACCGGAGCCGCAAGGTAGGGGTAGTGCACAGTCATCGTCAGGCGCCTCTGATCCGTCAAGTATTCAACTTCTTTCCTATCGACTGCGAGCCATGGAACGTTTCTCGGGTATCGCGAGCCGAAATCTCGAAGCGCACAGGACGACCGCAGGTACGCATACCGGTCAGGTGAAGTGGCGAATGGAGGATCTGCGGGCTCGCGTTGTGTCGACAGCTTCCAAGTCCGGAAACCGAGTGGCGGGAAACCTGACGATCTCGACGTCAAGAAATCTGGCCCTTGTGACTGATGTGTGGGGTTATCTACGTCCGGGCAGTCCCGGACGGTGCCCTCCGAGGGTGAGCATGGCCAAGGAGATCAGCGCTTCGGGTCGGGCAAAGCCGAAAGCGATGCGCGTGAGGAGTCGGATCTTTGTGTTCATGGATTCGACGAGCCCGTTGGACAGGCCGTGTTCAATGGCAGCGAGTATCTGTGCACGGTGGCCGGCGACGCGTCTTTGGAGGTTGACGAAAGAATCGATACGGCTTCGTCGTGCCCACTGAACCCAACGATCGAGTGCTTCGGCGGCCTGGTCGACGGGGAGCTTGAAGACAGTGCGGAGCCCTTCTTTGAGCAGGTACGCGCGATAAAGACGTGGATCGGTGGATGCGATCCAGCGGAGCTTCACGCGTTGGCGATCAGTGAGATTTTCTGGGTTCTTCCACAGCGCGTATCGGGAACGGAGCAACGCCCGGGCGGGACCAGTGGAGACGGTGGAGCGTCGCCCATTGATCCAGCCGTGCGGTCGAGTGTTCCCGCGGCGGGCGTCGGACCATGCCTGGCGGCGTACGGCATCGAGTGCCTCTGTGGCCCAGCCGACTACGTGAAAGGGGTCGGCGCAACGGATCGCACCCGGGCATCGGTCGCGGACCACATCGGAGATCCACAAGGCGCCATCCGCGGTGACATGAGTGATGCGGGCGCACCTCCCCTCACCCGACTTCTCGAGCGCGTCGAAGAATGCACGTACGGTTGAGCGGTCTCGGCCCGGGTAAGCCCACACCAGACGCCCGGTGTCGTGGTCGACGACGACGGTCAGGTACTTGTGGCCACGTTTGTAGGAGATTTCGTCGATCCCGATCCGTGTCAGGCCTGCCAGCGCATCGATACCGGAGGCGGTGTCAGCCCACACTCGGGCGATGATGGACCCTACTGTGCGCCAGGCGATCCGCATCAATTCGGTGATCGCCTTCTTGGAGCACTGTGTGGCCAGCCACGCCACCTGCTGATCGAAGGACCGTGTGTGTCCGGCGCCGTGGCGGGCCCAAGGAACCTGGCGCACTGTCGGCCCGTGGATGCGGCAATCAACCCGCGGAGCATCTCCTTCCAGGAAGACTTGAACGGTTCCCAAGTCCAGGCCACGCCACTGCCGTCGACCTTGCCCACGGTCGTACCAGGAGGCCCTCGACCCGCAAGCTCCACATCGACCCCTGGTCGCCCTGGCAGGCCTTACATGCGCCACGATCGATTGGGTGTCGTCGTTAAATTCGACGTCCTCGACGACAGTGTTCTCGACGCCCAACACAGTGCGCCATAAGCTAGCGTTCTGCACGCCGTTCTCCGTTCTTCAGTTTTGACCTTCGACAAGCCAAAACCTAGACGGGGGACGGCGTGTGGCCGCTCAGACTCGATTACCAACCCACGAACGTGTCACAAGAGCCAGAAATCTTGACACTGCACCAGCCCAGCAGGTGTGCGCGGAGACGACGTTTCGTCACTGTGACGTAAAGAGGCCGCCCGGGAAGTGGTTCAGTCAGCCGTCCTCGGAGAAATCGTCGACGCGCAGATGCCGAAGTGTGCGCACCAGATGCAGCCGGAGCACTGTTCGGATCCGGTACTGCATGGATTGCGCCCGCAATCGTCTCTTTAGCGATGACTTTTCGAATGCGCGGCATCCCGCGTGCTGCCATCGAAGTTCGCGCCGCCAGAGCTGCCCGCGGATTCATCGGTGTAGATGACCGTCAATCGTGTTCCAGTGCAAGCACTTCGACATCATAGATAATGATTGTCATTACCGATAAGCTGCCTTATGTCAACTCAGCCTCTGGATATTTTCTCGCGCAGCGTATTTCGATCATACCGCTCGGGCCAGTGTCCGTGACATCCTGTGATCGATCATTTTGTTATCTTTGCGAACACCCAGCAGGCCGAACCGCTCCTTGATTCGCAGCCTGCGGGCATCCGCATCGAGCAACCGGACGGGCCGTTCGATGCTGACTGGAGGCTGCGTTCTCAACCGTCGAGCTGGATTGGGGTTACCTCAGGTCAGCCTACGAAAACCTGGGTGGGCGCTGAGTCTCTACACACCTCCTCGCCGAACTCGACTGCACTCCGCCGGATTCACCGAGCCCCGCCGAGGGCCTGGTGTTGTCCTGGGCGGTGATGGTACGGGCAAGTTCAGCGACGGGGACGTTCCATCGTGGGATAGCTTGTTGATCATTTCGAAGCCCTTGTGGCAGTGACGCCGTAGCGTTCCATCACGACGCCCTTCGCCTGACCGATGACGTCCCTTGTCGCCAACGCGGACTTCATCTGATCCTGGTGTTCGGCGGCAATCAGTGCGACGGCGGCGGAGGTGGAGACCGGAGTTCCGGTGTGGTGTGCGTCGTGATCGAACGCACCAGGTGTGTCCGACATCAAGTTCAACGCGCCCAGGGTGTCGCGTCGGATGCGGGGCTGGAAGCATAGCATCGACCGGACACCGAGCTCGGCGGTGGCAGGAGAGAATCGTGGCCACCTCTGCTCGGCCCCTCCGTTCACGAGGCCAGTGCGGTGACTGCGGAGCCGAGGTCGCTGTAGAGGGCGAAAGTGTCGTCGAGACCCATCATGGTCAACGGTCTGCTGGTCGCGGGCCCGTCGGCGACGACAGCGAAACGGGTCGTCCGCCCGAGGCGCTCGCAGGTCTGGACCAGCACTGTCATGCCCATCAATGCCAGGAACGGCACGCCGGTGAGGTCGATGATCAATGCAGCGGGTGTGTGCTCGGTGATGACTGCGTCGATCGACTCGGTCAACTGAGGTGCCGTGACGAGGTCGAGTTCGCCGCTGACCGAGAGAGCAAGCTCTTCGCGTCCGAATCGGTGACCAACTTCCCGCCGGACACCCGGCGCCGGATCTCTCGCTCCCAGCGGAAGTCGTCGGCATTCCACGGTAGATGCTCGAGCTCCCAGCTCCGATATGTGTCGGCGAGTGGGGCCGGCACCATCGCGGAGGGGTCCTTCAATTCCAACAGGTGGCCGCGAGCGTGGACGATGACGTACTCCGTTCCCTCGAACGTGCCTCTCATACCGCCCAGTGCGGCCGCGAAGTTACGAGCTGCGGAGGGCTTTTCGGTAAAGATTCCCACTTTTCCCATGACATCGATCTTTCTTCTCAGCGGTTGGTGCGGCGACATGGCCGCCACTTCTTCGAACCGTCGGCGGGGAGAAACGTAGGCAGTGCGGGTGTCGTCAGCGTCGAGCTGCTGGTGGGCCCAGGCGCTCGCTTCCGGCCCCCAGCACTGCACCGGTGCGTCGGGGTCGACTGTTTCGGGGGTGTCGATACCGAGAATGCGGACCCGTACCGGGTCGCCGCCGGTCGACAGGCGTACGTCGACGGTATCGCCGTCGATGACCCGATCGACGACACCACTGGTCGTAGAGACGGCGTCAGCGGTGTGTGTGAGGTTCGGGGGAGCGGTCAGGGGATCGCAAGCCCGCCAGCATCGCGGCAACGGCAGGAGCGGCTACACAGACGGCGAATATGCGCTTGCCTGTGCGCGGCAGACGTGGGTAACGGGCAGAGAACCGAGGGAGTGCGGACATGAGGGCCTTCGTGTGGGTGCGAGCGCGTGAGCCAGCACACGGCCACCGGGACGCACGCTGCGAGCAGCGGTCGGTGGGTGCTGACCACAGGACGCTCGACCGTGACCCTCATCGACGGTCGAACACACCAGCCAATCTAGCGCATGACACCGACATGACGGGCGTACGCGGTCGACCTGCGGCTTCGCTTCGGAAAGATGCGAAGCCGTGCGCCGTGCGGCCGTGGTGGACCGGCAGCATGGCGGTCATGGGCGATGTCAACGAGTTCGAGACGCAGACCCGCGACTCGGCGTTGCGGCCCGACCAGAACAGGTCTGTGACACCTGCCGTTCTGCCTGGCATCGCGGGTGTCACCGAACCCCCACTATGGAAGACAACCGACGACCCCGGAGAATCTGAGATGCCGAACTGGACGGTCGCGAACGCACCGACGATCCTGGTCAGGTCTGAGGAAGATCAGGAAAAGCAAAAGACCCGGGTCAACCGCGCGGGGTTGAATACCGGGTCCTTCTGAGTCTTCAACCGGGTCACGCGGACTGCGTATCACCGGCCTGTAGGTCCTCAATATTAGACCTGTTTGGTAGAAATGCAAACATGCAAGGTGAAGTGGCGGGCCAATGGGTCGAAGATTGGCTCAGTGCCGAGCGCTTCCGGACATATCTGAAGCGCGCAGGTTTTGACCGCGGCAGAGCACTGGCCCTACATGAGTGGAATGCCCAGCTCAATGCCGCTCTGTTACACGACTTTGCTCATCTGGAAGTCGGACTCCGAAACATGTACGACCGCGCGTTGGGTCCCGTTGTAGCCCCGGGAGAAAAGCACTGGACTGATCCGCAATCGTGTCGGTTGCTCTTTCCCGACCGAGATGGCGCGGACTCCAAGACGCATCGTGACCTGGCCAACGCACGGCGGCTCGCGGGCGGACCCAAAGCCCCTCCGGGGAAGTTGATGGCCGAACTCACCTTCGGATTCTGGACCTTGCTGACGAGCACACGTCACGCCAACGCGATCTGGCAACCGCATCTGCAACACCTGTATCCCAGCGGGTCGGATCGCCGACAGATCCACAGTGGGCTCGATGAGCTACGCAAACTACGAAACAGAGTCGCCCATCATGAGCCGGTCGTGCTGACAGAGCTGCCGGGAGCTCTGCGTAGATTCCAGCGCTACTCCAGCTACGTCTCGCCGGAACTTGCTCGGTACATGAGCGAGTACAGCTCTGTTGAGGATCTGCTGAAAACCCGGCCGTAATCTGTCGCCCAAGCCCGACGCAGTGAGCGCGCACTCGGCTGGGTTCATCTATCGGCTGGCATTGACAAACTATGGCCGCTGCACTCGTATCCGCGAGCTCCAGAATCCCGTAGGTACTCGCTTCCCCTACTCCGTGCGAGTCGCCGTAACGATCGCCTCTGGGAGATCTGTGAGGTCGTGCAGCACAACGGTGTTGTAGCGCTTCGTGATCCCGAGGTCGTTGAGACGTGTCGCCCACTGTTTCTCGGTGACCACGATGTCGCAGTAAGGCACGTGCGATCGGCGAGTTCGGTCACCAACTCTCGAACGCCGTCGATGTAGGCCGTTCGTGCTGTGCTGTCATCGGCCACGCGTGAAATGCCACTGGCCAGCGCGCTGGGGCAGCCGGTGCCTTGATCGTCGCCGTGCATGCTCTCCCCCGATATACACGCGCGTCTGACCTACACCGCTGACGAAGCGTCTAGATCATGCGACCGCTGGCTCCATCGTGCATCTCCCATACGGCGAGCGCCACCGCACAGGTTGATTTTCCGTCAACGGTGCTGAGAGAAACCCCGAGAAGTTCGCCGATGCGATTGAGGCGGTACGTCAGAGAATTTCGGTGGATGAACAATGCCGCCGCAGTCTTGGTCGGACTACCGTCTGCATCCAAAAATACCCGGAGGGTGGCGATGAGATCGGAGTTGGTGTCTTGGTCGTAGTCTTGAAGCGGCCGGATGAAGTGAAGGGCCTGTTCCACGCCCCCTTTGGTCAGTGCCGTAGCCAGTACCGACGGCAGGTCGAAGCGGCGCGCGACGGTCGGCTCGGTGACTTTGTCGAGTTGTCGTGGTGAGGCCAGAATCGCTGTTCGGAGGCTGCTTTGCCCCTGCAGCTGCCCGGTGACGATCGCAGGGCGGCGTGGCGCGATGTCGTGCAGGCGGTGAATGGCGGTCATCTGGGCGTCGGTGTCAAAATCCTGTCCGATCATGAGCGAGTAGTTCTCGGCTTCCAACAGCCCGAGGGTGGGAAAGATGTCGGCGAACTGCAGTCGCATTCTCCACGCGTCGTTGGGATCTGCCCCGGTGCGCACCGTGGTGAGGATGGTCGGTTTCTCCGGGTTGAATCCCGCCGAACGCATCAGCTTCTTCGTATAACGGGGGGAGTCGGCGTCGGGGAGTCGCAAATGTTCGATCAATGTACGCATTCGGTCGTTTTCGACGTTGTAGTGAACGGCGACCGAATTCAAATGGAGACTGACGATCGATCCGACCGGCCCGAGCAGTGGATCCACTACGGACTCCCTCTGTGGAGATCGAACAACAATTGAGAATCGTTCACTGCCGCGGACTGGATTGAGCCGGCGAACATGTTGGGAAACAA
>JAHFVC010000397.1 GCA_023264765.1 Mycobacterium sp.
ACATCGGCATCATGATCGCCGTCGCCCAACTCGGCGCCACCCAACCGCGGTTCGCCAAGGTTCAGCACGAGTTCCGCCGGTTCGGCATGGATATGGTCGGCGACTCGGTGCGCCGGGCCCGCGAGCAGGGTTACGCACAGGATCTGCAGACCGAGCACATCGCCGCCGCCATCGCCCTGCTCTTCGAGAACTTCACCGTCGTCGTGGTCGGCAATCCCGGCTCGGAGCTGCAGATCAGCGATGCGGATGCCATCAAGACGTTGTCGACGATCTGGAAGAAAACCCTGTACGGCTGCTAAAGGACGAAAGAGAGATCAGAGTGGATTTCGCTTTACCCGACCACCTTCCGGGGCTGCTCGCCGAGATGGATGCGTTCATCGAGGCTGAGATCAAACCGCTGGAACGCGAGAACATGCAGTACTTCGACAGGCGGCGGGAGTTCGCCCGCACCGACCTGGAGAACGGCGGGGTGCCGAGCCGGGAATGGGAGGACCTGCTCGACGAGATGCGGCGCCGCGCCGACGCCGCGGGCTGGCTGCGCTACGGACTCCCCGAGGAGTTCGGCGGCCGCGGCGGATCCAACCTGGACATGGCCGTCATCCGGGAACACTTGGCGCACAAGGGTCTCGGCCTGCACAACGACCTGCAGGACGAGTCGTCGATCGTCGGGAACTTCCCGCAGGTCATCATGATGAGCCGGTTCGGGACCGACGCGCAGAAAAAGGACTGGGTCGAGGCGATGCTCACCGGCAAGCGCTCGATGGCATTCGGTCTCACCGAACCCGACCACGGCAGCGACGCAACCTGGATGGAGACCACCGCGGTACGTGACGGCGACGACTGGGTGATCAACGGCGCCAAGCGCTGGAACACCGGTGTGCACCGCGCCACCCACGACCTCATCTTCGCTCGCACGAGCGGATCCGCGGGCTCCGCTGTGGGTATCACCGCGTTCCTGGTGCCCACCGACACACCGGGGTTCACCGTCCCCTACTACTGGTGGACGTTCAACATGCCCAGTGACCACGGCGAGGTCGAGCTCAAGGACGTTCGGGTACCCGCCGACGCCGTGCTCGGCGATGTCGACCACGGCCTGGAGGTCGGCCAGACCTTCCTGCACGAGAACAGGATTCGTCAGGCCGCCAGCAGTCTCGGTGCGGCGCAGTACTGTATCGACCGCGCAGCGCAGTACGCCGGCGACCGGATCGTGTTCGGCAAGCCACTGTCGGTGAACCAGGCCGTGCAGTGGCCACTGGCCGAATTGCAGACCGAGGCGCAGATGGTGCGACTGCTGGTGTACTACGCCGCCTGGCATCTGGATCGCGACCACCACATGGAGGTCTCGGACAAGGTGTCGATGGCCAACTATCGGGCCAACCGGCTGGTGTGCGAGGCCGCCGACCGGGCGATGCAGATCCACGGCGGCGTCGGCTACAGCCGCCACGAACCGTTCGAACACATCTACCGGCATCACCGGCGATACCGGATCACCGAAGGGGCCGAGGAGATCCAGATCCGCCGCGTCGCACAGCGGATGCTGAAGTTCGGCCGCAAGTGATCGACCCGGCGGCACTGGCGTCGATACTGGGTGCGACCCGCATCGAGAACTTGCGGGTGCTCACCGGCGGGGCCAGTCGTGCCACCTGGGCGTTCACCGCCGACGACCGGCCCTTGATCCTGCGCACCGGCCCGCCCGATGAGATTCACGCCGGGATGGAACTGGAGGCCGCGGCGCTCCGCAGGGCCGCAGCCACCGGGGCGCCGGTTCCAGGCATCCTCGCCGCATCGAATTCGGTTGAACCCCTCGGTAATCCCTACCTGGTGTGCGATTTCGTCGCCGGCGAGACGATCGTCCGCAAGATCGCCCGCGCGTTGGATGCCACGTCACGGGCGGCGCTGCTGACCCAGTGCGCCCAGGCACTGGCGCAGATTCACCGCGCCGATCCCGACGGCATCGGACTGGCCGTCTCCGATCCACTGCGGGACTGGCGGCGTGAACTCGACGACATGGGCGACACCACGGCGACATTCTAGTATGCGTTTCGCTGGCTGGAAAGCCATCGCCCGGCGCCTACCGCACCGGTTCTGGCGCACGGCGACTTCCGGATGGGCAACCTCATCGTGGCCGACGGTCAGCTGGCTGCCGTCCTGGATTGGGAGCTCACCCACATCGGCGAGGCCGCCGACGATCTGGCGTGGTTCTGCATCCGGGCGTGGCGGTTCGGCGCGCCGAAGGAACTCGGTGCGGGTGGGCTCGGCAGCATCGAGGACTTCGTCAGCGCGTATGAAACCGCCGGTGGCGCAGCGATCGACCGAGCGGCCCTGCACTGGTGGCTGGTGCTGGCCACCCTGCGTTGGGGCGTCATCTGCCGTTACCAGTACGAGCGGCACCGGTCCGGACAAACCCGCTCCGTGGAACTCGCCGCCATCGGCCGCCGCGTGTGCGAAACCGAATACGACCTGCTGCAGCTCCTGGAGGTCTCGTGATGGACTCGCACTACAAGCCGAGTGCGGCCGAACTCGTCGCCGCCGTCGCCGAATTCCTGGAGACCGAGGTGCGCGAGGGCACGACGGGCGCGCTGAATTTCCATGCCCGGGTCGCGGCGAATGTGCTGCGCACCGTCGAGCGCGAACTGCTCGACGACACCTCGGATGTCCCCCGCCAGGCGCTGGGCACGCTGGGATTCCAGGACGAGGCCGCACTGGCCGCGGCCATCCGGGCCGGACATATCGGCGACGAGGCGCTGCCCGCCCTGCACGCACTGGTGCGGCACCGACTGGCCGTCGCACATCCGGGTTACGAGGAGGAACGATGACCGTTGATGTGGCGAACGAGTTGTTCGGGGCCATCGAACGCGGCGACTACGCGCGCGTCGAGCAGATGTGGGCTGACGACGTCACGGTGTGGCACAGCGGCGACACCCACGACAACGACCGGCGGCGTGCGCTGAAGGTGATCCAATGGTTCCTCGGGGTCACCACCACCCGCCGCTACGAAATCCTGGACCGGCAGTTCTTCGACGGCGGGTTCGTGCAGCAACACGTCCTGCACGCCGACGCAGCCAACGGCGCCTCGATCGCCCTGCGCGTCTGCATCGTCATCAAGGTGGGCGGCGACGGGCTGATCACCCGCATCGACGAGTACTTCGATCCTGCCGATATGGCACCGTTGATGTCATGAGCATCACCGAATGGACCGGCGACTGGCAGCTCGATCCCGATCGCACGACGCTGGAGTTCCACAGCCCCACCTTCTGGGGTCTGGCACATGTCAAAGGCACCTTCTCCGGCGTCACCGGCTCCGCCCGGGCCACCGTGGCCGAAGACGGTATCGACGTCACCGGAAACCTGGAGATCGACGCGGCATCGGTGCACACCGGCATCGGCAAACGCGACACGCATCTGCGATCTGCCGACTTCTTCGACGTACAGACGTTTCCCAGCATCGCTGTCGCCGTCGAGTCCGCCGAGGTCACCGGGACGGGCTGGGTTCTGCTGCGCGCGCAACTGACGGTCAAAGGCGTCCAGCGCGAGCTCGAGCTGGCCACCCATGTCCGGGCCGCCGGCGACGGCGCACTCCGTCTGCAAACGACCACCACCCTGAACCGGCTGCACTATGGCGTGGACGGCAACCTGTTGGGGATGATGGGCGAAGCGGTGAACATCGAAGCGACCGCGGTCTTCGTCCGGCAGTCGTAGCATCGCAGCGTGGCCGACTCCGACGCGCAGGTCCGAATCCTCGTGTACAGCTCCAATCCCCGGACCCGCGACGCGGTGCGGTCGGCACTCGGTCGCCGTGTGCACCCGGATTTACCCGAACTGAGTTATCTCGATGTCGCGACGGCACCGATGGTCGTTCAGCAGATCGACGGCGGCGGGTTCGATCTGGCAATTCTCGACGGTGAGGCCGCCCCGGCGGGTGGGTTGGGCCTGGCCAAGCAGCTCAAGGACGAAATCACCGACTGCCCGCCCATCCTGGTGCTGACCGGTCGCCCCGATGATGCCTGGCTGGCGAGCTGGTCGCGGGCCGAGGCAGCGGTATCTCATCCGATCGACCCGATCGCACTGGGTGAAGCCGTGGCTGCGGTGCTGCGCGGAGCGGCTCTCTAAGCAGCACGAAAAGCGCTGTGGCCGTTAATTCTTCACGTCGTCGTCGGTGAGGACGTGGTAACCCAGCTGTCATTTTCATCCTAGCCAAAATGCGCCGGTCCGACCGGTAGCGTGACTAAGCTGTGTTCTAGCTCACATCGAAAGCCCAACGAGGGAGCTATGAACATCTACCTACCCATCCTCGTTCTCGGAGGAATCGCGGCGGCGTTCGCGATCGGCTCGGTCGGGATCGCCGTGCTGATCGGTCCACGCCGGTACAACCGAGCCAAACTCGAAGCCTACGAGTGCGGTATCGAACCGCTGCTGCCCGCGGAGGACGCCAAGCTGGCGACGGGCCAAAGATTTCCGATCAAGTACTACCTGACGGCGATGTTGTTCATCGTCTTCGACATCGAGATCGTCTTCCTCTACCCGTGGGCGGTGTCGTTCGACTCGCTCGGGATGTTCGCGCTGGTCGAGATGCTGCTGTTCATGCTCACGGTGTTCGTCGCCTACGCCTACGTGTGGCGACGGGGAGGTCTGTCATGGGATTAGAGGAACAACTGCCGGGTGGCATCCTGCTCTCGACGGTGGAGAAGGTGGCCGGCTATGTCCGCAAAGGATCGTTGTGGCCCGCGACCTTCGGGTTGGCTTGCTGCGCCATCGAGATGATGGCCACCGCGGGCCCGCGGTTCGACATCGCCCGCTTCGGGATGGAACGGTTCTCGGCCACCCCGCGGCAGGCCGACCTGATGATCGTGGCCGGCCGGGTGAGCCAGAAGATGGCCCCGGTGCTGCGCCAGGTCTATGACCAGATGGCCGAGCCCAAATGGGTGCTGGCCATGGGGGTGTGCGCGTCCTCGGGCGGAATGTTCAACAACTACGCGGTAGTGCAGGGCGTCGACCACATCGTGCCGGTGGACATCTACCTGCCTGGCTGCCCCCCGCGTCCGGAGATGTTGCTCAACGCAATCCTCAAGCTGCACGCCAAGATTGCCGAGATGCCGCTCGGGGTGAACCGGGCCGAGGCCATCGCCGCCGCCGAACAAGCCGCACTGGCGTCGCGGCCGACGATCGAGCTGACGGGGCTGCTGCGATGAGCGACAACGACCGGCGGGCTGGGGGCACCTCCCGCTTGCGGGGGAGAGCGAAGCGACCCGGGGATGTGGAAGTCATCGGTGAGCGCCGCGGCATGTTCGGTGTCCACGGGTCGGGCGACACGTCCGGATATGGCCGCCTGGTCCGGGAAGTCGCCTTACCCGGCAGTTCCCCGCGGCCCTACGGCGGCTACTTCGACGAGGTCGTCGACAGGCTGTCCGACGTGCTCGGTCCGGACACGTTCGGGGCAGCTGTGGAACGCGTCGTGGTGTTTCGCGGCGAGCTGACGCTGGAGGTGCGCCGTGCTCACCTGATGGCGGTGGCACAGACGCTGCGCGACGATCCGGCCCTGCGCTTCGAGCTGTGTCTCGGTGTGTCCGGGGTGCACTATCCCGATGAACCCGACCGGGAGCTGCACGCCGTCTATCCGCTTATGTCGATCACGCACAATCGCCGGATACGCATCGAAGTCGCCGCACCGGATGCCGATCCCCATGTGCCATCGCTGTTTTCGGTGTACCCGACCACCGATTGGCACGAACGCGAGACCTACGACTTCTTCGGGATCATCTTCGACGGACACCCGGCATTGACGCGGATCGAGATGCCCGACGACTGGATCGGGCATCCGCAACGCAAGGACTACCCGTTGGGCGGTATCCCGGTCGAGTACCACGGCGCCGAGATCCCGCCACCCGATCAGCGGAGGTCGTACAACTGATGACACTGCAGAGCGAACCGCCCGTCGTCGTGGTGGGCGGTCAGGACTGGGACGCCG
>JAHFVC010000398.1 GCA_023264765.1 Mycobacterium sp.
GACCGCTCCGCTGCACCGCAGATCCGGGTGTTCGGCGCGGTCGCACTGGCGCTGCTCACCGGTCTGGCGGCCGTCATCTATCTGCAGTTCCGCGGCGACTTCCGCTACCGGGTTGACCTGACGGTGCTGTCCCCGCGGGCCGGGCTCGGCGTGGACCCGGGATCGAAGGTCACCTTCAACGGCGTGGAGATCGGCCGGGTGCACACGATCTCGCCAGCCGATGTCGACGGAACGCCCCATGCCCGGCTGGCGGTGCAGATCGAGCCGCGCTACCTGTCACTGATCCCGGCCAACGTCACCGCCGACATCAACGCCACCACCGTCTTCGGCAACAAGTACATCGCCCTGAGATCACCGGAAAACCCGTCACCAGAACATATTTCACCGAACGGTGAGATCACCGCGACCTGGACCAGCACCGAGTTCAACACCCTGTTCGAGACGGTGATGGCCATCGCCGAGCAGGTCGACCCGGTGAAGCTCAACCTCACGCTGACCGCGGCCGCCCAGGCACTCGACGGGATGGGCGCCAAGTTCGGGCAGTCCCTGCAGGACGGGAATGCGGTCCTCGCCGACTTCACCGCGCGCACCGACCAATTCGGGCATGACACCCGGTCCCTGGCGGACCTGGCCGACCGCTATGCCGACGCCGCCCCCGACCTGTTCGACGGATTGGCCGCCGCCGTGCGCACCGCCGCCACCCTCGACGAGCAGCGCGACGCCATCGACCGCGCATTGCTGGCCGCCGTCGGGTTCGGCGCGACCGCCGGCGACATCCTGGAGCGGGGCGGACCGTATCTGGCCCGCGGCGCCCAAGACCTGATCCCGACGTCGAAGGTGTTCGACTTCTACAGTCCGCAACTGCTGTGCACCATCCGCAACTACTACGACGTCGCACCGCTGATGGCATCGACCTTCGGCGGCGACAACGGCTACTCACTGGACTCGGCGGGCACCATCTTCGGCTTCGGGCTGCCCAATCCCTATGTCTATCCGGACAATCTGCCGAGGGTGAATGCGCACGGCGGCCCAGAGGGCAAGCCCGGTTGTTGGCAGAAGATCACCAAAGACCTCTGGCCCGCACCGTATCTGGTGATGGATACGGGGCTGAACATCGCGCCGTACAACCATTTCGAGCTGGGCTCGCCGATGTTCACCGACTACGTGTGGGGCCGTCAGGTCGGCGAGCCCACCATCAACCCGTGAGGGTTGACCTCAACCATCATTGAGCTCCTACCGTGGGCTCATGACATTCAAACCGCACGAAATCGAGTTCCTCAACAATGCCGATCTCGGACGGTTGGCGACCGTGGCACCGGACGGAACGCCGCAGAACAGCCCAGTCGGATTCAGTTTCAACGAAGACCTGGGCACCATCGACATCGCGGGTTACCGGATGTCGGCCAGCCGTAAGTTCCGCAACCTCGCGCACAACGACAAGGTCGCTTTCGTCGTCGACGACATCGTCTCCCGCGATCCGTGGCGGGTACGCTGCCTGGAGATCCGTGGCACCGCCGAGCAGGCGACGGCACCGGTGCGCATCGGCGGTTCCGGTGACGAACTCGACTCGGCGATCATCCGGGTGACACCCCGCCGGATCATCAGCTTCGGTATCGACGATCAGGACACCGAACCGCACGAACTGGTGCCCGACATCCGCGACGCCTAGCCACTCCAACCGGGCATCAGTACTGGTCGGATCCGTTGTCGCGGTGCAGTGCGTCGCGCACGCGCTCGGTGTCCGCCGGGGTCCAGCCTTTCGGCGCCGCGACGGCCACCCACCCGTCGAGCACCGCGTCCCCGTAATTGTGGCCGTGCCCGCCGGGCACGCCGGACGCGTTCGTCATGTCCGCACCCACCTGCCAGAACGTCACGATGGGATACCACCGCATGGACGCCGTCCGGTCGGCGCCGGGCGGCTCGGTCAGCCAATCCGGCCGGGAGAACAGCAGTTTGGGCGACCACCAGACGATCGGGTCGGAGGCGTGCTGCAGGAACAGCACCCGGGTGCCCTCCCATGGCGCCGTCGCCACCGAGGCGATGTCCTCGGCACTCTGGGACTGGGAGAAGCGCACGGTCCGGCCGTTGTCATACCGCGGTTGCACCTCGGGGGTGCCCGGGTCGCGACGCGCTATCAGACCACTCCACAGCGCGCTCTCGTTCGGGGGACCCACCCACAGCACCGAGGAGAAGTCCATCGCGGCGATATCGGGCAACCAGCCGAACGCGCCCTGGCCACCGAGTGATCCCAGACTCTCGCCGTACAGCGCGAGCTTCGGCCGGTGCGTGGGCGGCAGTTTCGACCATCGGTCGTGGATGGCGTCGATCATCAGCCGCCCGGTCTCGACGGACTTCTGCCGGTCCCCCAGGAACGAAATCCAGCTCGGCAGATACGAATACTGCATGCCGACCACGGCCGTGTCCCCGTTGTACATCAGCTCGATGGCCCGGGCCGCGACCGGGTTGATCCACCCGGTACCGGTGGTGGGGACGATAACCAGCAGCTTGCGGTCGAAGGCGCCGGTGCGCTCCAACTCGCTGAGCAGCACCGCCAGCCGGCCCTCGTCGGTGTCGGCGGTCTCCAGGCCGGCATAGACCCGGATGGGTTCCTGTGCCGGGGTGCCGTTGACGCGGGTGAGCTCGGCCGCGTCCGGACCACCGGCGACGAAGTTGCGCCCCTGGTAACCGAGGCTGTCCCAGGACGCGAAAGAGGTGGGACTGCCGGACCGCTCGGGCTGCAGCGGCTGGCTGACCCCCGCCCGGGTCGTGGAGTTCTGGGGCTGGAAGACACTGCTCGCACCGAGCAGGAAGCCACGGTAGAGCACGCCGTTGACCAGGGTGATGATCAGCACCACGACGATTGCGGTGCCGATGAAGAACGCCACCTCGTGGTGCAGGTGCCAGCGCCGGATCAGCTGCCGGGCAAGCAGTTTGACGGCATCCACGAGAATCCGCCAGGTTCCGACGCAGGCGGCACCGACCAGCAGCGCGATCACCAGGGTGCGCAGATACTGCGCCGTGCCCGGGCCCTCGATACCCATGGCCGCCGACACCTGACGTTGCCAGGCGGCGGCCGGGATCAACACCAGCAGTGCCGACCCGACGGAGCCGGTGACGATCACGGCCTTGAGCACCAGGGTCACGCGCGCAGTGGGCGGCCACCAGGACCGGTGCACGAGCACGAAGCGGCGCAACAGCTTTCCCACGCCGACACCGATGCCGTAGCCGATGGCGGCGTTGATACCGCCGATCAGGCCGGCGAACAGCCAGTCCCTGGGCAGCAGCGACGGGGTCAGCGACAGGCAGAAGAACAGCGCCCCGAAGGCCACGCCGACGAAATCGAGACGGACCAGGCTCCACGCCCACACCAGCAGTGGGTGGTGGCTACCGGTCCGTTCGATCACCCGAACAACCCGGGCAGCACGCCCTCGGAAGTCCTTCTCAACTCATCGAGCGTCACACTGAACTGACCCTGCACGTCCACCGAGTCACTACCTTCGTCGGCCACGCCGATCCGCTGCACGGGCAGGCCGCGCGCCTCGCACATGGCCCGGAACCGGCTCTCCTCGGTGCGCGGCACCGCGACCAGTACCCGGCCCGCCGACTCGGAGAACAACGCCACAAAGGGGTCGGCTCCCTCCGGAAGGATGATGCGGCAACCGGTTTCGCCGGCCAGCGACGCCTCGACGACGGCCTGGATCAGACCGCCCTCGCTCAGGTCGTGCGCCGCCGAGACCAGGCCGTCGCGCGACGCCGAGGTGAGTACCTCCGACAGCAGCTTCTCCCGGGCCAGATCGACCTTGGGCGGCACGCCACCGAGATGGTCGGCGGTGACCTGCGCCCAGATGGAGCCGTCGAACTCGTCGTGGGTGTCGCCGAGCAGCAGCAGCGTCTCGCCGGGTTCGGCGCCCAGGCCGGTCGGGATGCGGCGCTTCACATCGTCGATGACGCCGAGCACCCCGACCACCGGGGTGGGCAGGATCGCGGTGGCGCCGGTCTGGTTGTAGAAGCTGACGTTGCCACCGGTGACCGGAATACCAAGGGCGGCACAGCCGTCGGCGAGTCCGCGCACCGCCTGGGAGAACTGCCACATGACGCCCGGGTCCTCGGGGGAACCGAAGTTCAGGCAGTTCGTCACGGCGACGGGGGTGGCACCGGTGACGGCGACGTTGCGGTAGGCCTCGGCCAGCGCGAGCTGCGCGCCGGTGTACGGGTCGAGTTGGGTGTAGCGACCCGACGCGTCCGTCGAGACGGCCACACCGCGCCCGGTTTCCTCGTCGATGCGCAGCACGCCGCCGTCGGCGTGTTCGGCCAGCACGGTGTTGCCGCGCACGTAGCGGTCGTACTGCTCGGTGATGAAGGCGCGGCTGCACAGGTGCGGGCTGCCGACCATCGCGAGCAGGGTCGCGCGCAGTTCGTCACCGGTCGCGGGCCGGGGCAGGCCCGCCGTGGTGTCGGCGATCAGCGCGTCCTGGGTGTCGGGCCGGGCCACGGGCCGCTGGTATACCGGGCCCTCGTGGGCGACGGTGCGCGGCGGCACGTCGACGACGGTCTCACCGTGCCAGGTGATCTCGAGCCGGTCACCGTCGGTGACCTCGCCGATGACGCTGGCCAGCACCTCCCATTTGCGGCACACTGCCAGGAATTTGTCGACGTTCTCCGGCGTGACGACGGCGCACATGCGCTCCTGCGACTCGCTGGACAGGATCTCCGCCGGGGTCATGTTCGCGGCGCGCTGCGGCACCGCCTCGAGCTCGACCCGCATGCCGCCGTCCCCGGCAGATGCTAGTTCCGATGTGGCACAGGACAATCCGGCACCGCCGAGGTCCTGGATGCCGACCACCAGGTCGGCTGCGTAGAGCTCCAGGCAGCACTCGATGAGCACCTTCTCCATGAACGGGTCGCCGACCTGCACCGCGGGCAGCTTCTTGCGGCCGGGGCCGGAACCCTCGTCACCGCCGAAGGTCTCCGACGCGAGCACCGACACCCCGCCGATGCCATCGAGGCCGGTGCGGGCGCCGAACAGGATGATCTTGTTGCCGGTCCCCGAAGCGAACGCCAGGTGCAGATCCTCCTTGCGGAGCACCCCCACACACAGCGCATTCACCAGCGGGTTGCCCGCGTAGGAGGCGTCGAACACCGTCTCGCCGCCGATGTTGGGCAGGCCGAGGGAGTTTCCGTAGCCACCGATACCGCGGACCACACCGTCGAGCACCCGGCGGGTGTCGGGGGCGTCGGCCGCGCCGAAGCGCAGCTGGTCCATCACGGCCACCGGGCGGGCGCCCATCGCCATGATGTCGCGCACGATGCCGCCGACGCCGGTGGCCGCACCCTGATAGGGCTCCACGTAGGACGGGTGGTTGTGCGATTCGACCTTGAAGGTGACGGCCCAGCCGTCACCGATGTCGACGACGCCGGCGTTCTCGCCGATACCGGCCAGCATGCCGGCGCGCATCTCGTCGGTGGTGGTCTCACCGAAGTAGCGCAGGTGCACCTTGGAGGACTTGTAGGAGCAGTGCTCGCTCCACATCACCGAGTACATCGCCAGCTCGGCGTCGGTGGGCCTGCGGCCGAGGATCTCGCGGATGCGCTGATACTCGTCGTCCTTGAGGCCGAGTTCACGGTAGGGCTGCGGGTGTTCGGGGGTGGTGGCTGCCCGCTCGACGGTGTCTACTTCGGGGCTGTTACCAGACGTCACGGACATAGTTTATTCGTTCTTGGCGGTGCGGCCGACCAGCACCGGTCCGAGCAGTCCGTGCAGCGCCACGCTGCCGAGCACCACCAGGATCGTGCAGAGCAGCACGGCGCGTTCGGCGTCCCCGTCGAGGACGTTTAACGCGAGCAGTCCCAGCACGATGGTCGCCGCACCGCGCGGGGCCAGGACGGCCACCAGCCGACGCTGCGGGCCGGGCAGTCCGGAGCGGGTCAGCGACACCACGACCGGGACGAACCGG
>JAHFVC010000096.1 GCA_023264765.1 Mycobacterium sp.
CTTGATGAGCTCCTCGACGTTGTAGAGGTTGGCGTCGCGCACCGCGGTCAGCTGAATGGGCGGCAGGTCGAAGTCGTACTCGACGCGGCTCTTGATCCGCACCGCCATCAGCGAATCCAGGCCGAGCTCGATCAGCGGCACCTCCCACGGCAGGTCCTCGGGCTCGTAGCCCATGGCCCCGCCGACGATGGCGCCCAACCGATCCGCGATCGACTCGGCGGAGTCCGGCGACCACTTGGCGAAGTTGGCCGCAAGACCGGCACCGGCGGTGAGGTTGTCCTGCAGAATCGCAGCATCATCTGCGACAGGGGCGGGCGCCGCGGCGGGCTCGGCCGAGATCGCCACGGCCGCACCGGTGGCCACCGGCAGCGCGGCAGCCGTTCCGCTGCGGCTGACCACGGCGTCGTACACCAGGGTGAAGGACTCGTCGATCCGCGCGTGCACCTGCACGGTGCCGCCACCCGGGTGCCGGGTGAGCGTGGTGACCAGCCGGGATCCGTCACCGGGGACGGCGCGCTGCTCGAAAGCGGTCACGACGGCATCCGAAAGAACCTGGGTGGCAGCAGCTTTCACCAGAGCGGCCAGGTCGGTCGCACCGTTCGGGGCGTACTCCCACACGTGCCTGCCGTCCGGGGTGGCGACATGGGTGCCCGGGATCAGCACCGAGCTGTCACCGGCGAACCGCGCGTTGAGCCAATGTTCCTTGTGCTTGAAGCGGGTCGCCGGGATGTTGGCGTGCTCGCCCGCTCCGAAGAACACCCGCGGATCCAGGTCGTGGCCGTAGACGAACAGGTTGGCCATCGCCACCGTCATCGAGTCCACCTCGTCCTGCTTGCGGGCGAGGGTGCCGATGAGTTGCGCGTCGTGCAGTCCCGCGCTGGCCGTGGTGAGGCCGACCTGCATGAGCGCCACCGGATTCGGTGCCAACTCCAGGAAGGTGGTGTGGCCGTTGTCGACGGCGTTGCGGATGCCGTGGGTGAAGTAGACGCTGTGGCGCAGGCCCTTCTTCCAGTACTCCACGTCGTGGATCGGCTCGGCGCCGGCGCGGATGAACTTGCCTTCGTGCACGGTGGAGAAGTACGCCGTCTGCAGCGGGTGCGCCTCGATGCCCTGGATCTCGGCCGAGAGTTCGCCGAGCAGTGGGTCCATCTGCTGAGTGTGGCTGGCGCCCTTGGTCTGCAGTTTGCGGGCGAACTTGCCCTCGGATTCGGCGCGGGCGATGATCGCGTCGATCTGCTCGGGCGGACCGCCGATGACGGTCTGGGTGGGGGCGGCGTAGACGCACACCTCCAGGCCCGGGAAATCGGAGAAGACCGTCTTGATCTCCTCGGCCGAGTACTCGACCAGGGCCATCAGCCGGATGTAGTCACCGAACAGCATCGCCTCGCCTTCACCCATGAGGTGCGCGCGGGAGCAGATGGTGCGGGTGGCATCGGCCAGGGACAGCCCGCCGGAGAAGTAGGCTGCGGCGGCTTCACCGAGCGACTGCCCCACCACCGCAGCGGGTTTCGCACCGTGATGCTTCAGCAGCTCACCGAGCGCGATCTGCAGCGCGAAGATGACCGTCTGGACGACTTCGATGGGGTATTCGCAGGTCCCGTTGGTGTAGTCGATCGCGTCGTCGAGGATCAGCTCGACGACGGAGTAGCCACGCTCGTCCTGGATGTGGGCGTCGACCTTGTTGATCCACTCGGCGAATACTTCGTCGCGCAGGTAGAGGCTCTTGCCCATCTTGCGGTGCTGCGCACCGAATCCGGCGAGCACCCAGACGGGTCCGTTGGTGACGGGGCCGTCGGCGGCCAGCACCAGCGGGCTCTGCTTACCGTCGGCGATGGCACGCAGACCCTTGATCGCCTCGTCGTGATCGTGAGCCAGCACCACTGCGCGCGAGCGGCCGTGGTTGCGCTTGGACAGCGAGCGCCCGATCGACTCCAGCGACGACGCGCGGCCTTCTTCGCTGTCGATCCAGTCGGCCAGCTCGGTGGCGGCGGCCTTCTTGCGTGACGTGAGGAACCCGGAGATGACCAGTGGCACAACGGGTGTGGGCTGCTCTTCGGCTTCCAATTCCTGACGGCCCGCCTCGATGAGCCGCTTGGCCTCATCGGTCAGACCGGGAAGCTCATAGGAACCCGCTTCGTAGGCTGGGTACTCGGGCTCATCGGTCACGAACTCGCCGTACTCATCCATCCGGACCCCGCCGACGTACGCCGCGTCGGCATCGGTCTCGGTGGCCGAATTTTCCTCGGCGGGTGCGGGTTCGGGTTCGACCAGATCCGCCGGGAGCACCTCGCGCAGCACCAGGTGCGCGTTGGCGCCGCCGAAGCCGAAGCCCGACACACCGGCGATGGCGTGTCCGCTGTAGCGCGGCCACTCCGAGACGGTGTCGTTGACCTTGAGGTGTTCCTTCTCGAAGTCGATATACGGGTTGGGCCCGGCGTAGTTGATGGACGGCGGGATCTTGCCGTGCTGCAGGGACAGCGTGATCTTGGCCAGGCTGGCCGCACCGGCCGCCGATTCTAGGTGGCCCACATTGGATTTCACCGCACCGAGCAGGGCGGGCTTATCCGCGGCGCGGCCGCGGCCGATGACCCGGCCCAGCGCGTCGGCCTCGATCGGGTCACCCAGTATGGTGCCGGTGCCGTGTGCCTCGATGTAGTCGACATCGCGGGGATCGATGCCGGCGTTCTTATAGGCCTTGCGCAGAACCGCTTCCTGCGCATCGGGATTCGGCGCCAGCATGCCGTTGGAACGACCGTCGTGGTTGACCGCGGAACCGGCGATGACCGCCAGGATCTGGTCGCCGTCTTTACGGGCGTCCGACAGCCGCTTGAGCACCAGCATCCCGGCGCCCTCCGAACGGGCGTACCCGTCCGCGTCGGAGGAGAACGACTTGATCCGGCCGTCCGGGGCCAGCACTCCGCCGACCTCGTCGAAACCGATGGTGACGATCGGCGTGATGAGGGCGTTCACCCCGCCGACGACGGCGACGTCGGCCTCACCGGAGCGCAGCGCCTGCACGCCCTGGTGGGCGGCGACCAGCGAGCTGGAGCAGGCGGTGTCCAGCGCCACCGACGGCCCGCGGAAGTCGAAGAAGTACGACACCCGGTTGGCGATGATCGAACTGGCCGTGCCGGTGATGGCGTAGGGGTGGAAGACCGACGGGTCCGAGACCGCCATGAAGCTGTAATCGTTGACCGAGCTACCCACGTAGACACCGACATTGGTGCCGCGCAGGCTCGACGCCGGAATCCGGGCGTGCTCCAGGGCCTGCCAGGTCAGCTCCAGTGCCATCCGCTGCTGCGGGTCGATGTTGTCGGCTTCCATCTTCGACAGGGCGAAGAACTCGGAGTCGAAACCCTTGATGTCGGAGAGGTATCCGCCACGGGTGCGGGCTCTGGCGACCCGCTCGGCCACCCGCGGCTCGGAAAGGAACTCCTCCCAGCGGCCCTCGGGCAGATCGGTGATCGCATCGCGGCCCTCGAGCAGCGCGGCCCACATCTCGTCGGGGCTGTTCATCTCGCCCGGGAATCGCGTTGCCACACCGACGATGGCGATATCCTCGACGCCGTCGGGGCGTGACCAATCCTCGTCGCCGGTGTTCTCGGGTTCGGGTTCACCCTCGACGATGACCTGAGCCAGTGACTCGATGGTGGGGTGCCGGAACGCGACGGTGGCGGTCAGGGCGACGCCGGTCAGGTCCTCGATGTCGGAGGCCATGGCGACGGCGTCCCGCGAGGACAGGCCGAGTTCGACCATCGGTGCCGATTCGTTGATCGCATCAGGCGACTGGCTGGTGGCATTGGCGATCCAGTTGCGCAGCCATTCGCGCATCTCGGTGACCGTCATGTCGAATGCCGCATCGGAGACAGGCACGGCCGGGACCGGCGTGGCGGCGGTCTCTGAATTCTCGCTGTTTTCAGTCATTTTCATCTACTTTCGCCGCCGTGCGGCCTTGATGACGGGCCGGTTGAGTGCGGGTGTCAGTCAGCTTCGTCCGGGAACGCATTGGCGATCTTCCCGCTGCGCAGGCTGCCGTCGAGGTAGGCGGCGCGGCAGGCGCGGCGACCGATCTTGCCGCTGGAGGTACGCGGGATGGCACCCGCCGGGGTGAGCAGCACGTCGCGCACGGTGACACCGTGGCGCACCGCGATGGCGGCGCGGATGTCGTCCACCACGGGGGCGAGGTCCAGCTTGTGCGAACCGGGTGCGCGTTCCCCCACGATGACGAGCTGCTCGGAGGTGTCCTCCGCGTCGAATTTCAGTCCGGCGTGGCTGTTTTCGAAGACCTCGGCGGGCAGCTGGTTGGCGGGCACCGAGAAGGCGGCCACGAATCCGGTGCGCAGCGCCTTGCTGGCTTCCTGCGCCGAGTATTCCAGATCCTGCGGGTAGTGGTTGCGGCCGTCGATGATCACCAGGTCTTTGACGCGCCCGGTGATGTAGAGCTCGCCGTCGTGGAACGCGCCGAGGTCGCCGGTGCGCACCCAGGTGGCGTCGTCGGCGGCGCCTTCGGCGTGCGAAGGATCGGTCCGTGATTTCAAGGTGTTCTGGAAGACCTCACGGGTTTCCTCGGGCTTGCCCCAGTACCCGGTGCCCATGTTCTGGCCGCTGATCCAGATCTCGCCGATCTGGCCGTCGGGAAGTTCGGTGGCCGACTCCGCGTCGACGATGACGGCCCACTCGGAGATGCCGACCTTGCCCGCCGAGGCCTGGGCCACGGCCTTGGGCGAATCGGCACCCACCTCGACGATGCGCCCCGTGTTCAGCGCATCGCGGTCGACGGTGATGATCTTGGGCTCTTCGGCGGCGGGCGTCGTCGATACGAACAGGGTGGCCTCGGCCAGACCGTAGGAGGGCTTGATCGCCTTGGGCGGGAAGCCGAACGGCGAGAAAGCCTCGTTGAACCGGCGCACGGTGGCCGCCGAGATGGGCTCGCTGCCGTTGAGGACCGCCTTGACGTGGGACAGGTCGACGGCGTCGGCGCCGTCCTTGGGCACCCCGCGGGCCGCGGCGTGGTCGAAGGCGAAGTTCGGGGCCACCGAGATGACGCCACCGGTGTCATCCGCCTTGAAGCCCATCTCGCGGATCCACCGCTCGGGCCTACGCACGAACGCCGCCGGGGTCATGAAGGTGAAGTAGTGCCCGATCATCGGGGCGATCAGAGCGGTGATCAGACCCATGTCGTGGAAGAACGGCAGCCAGGACAGACCGCGGTCGCCCTCCTCACCCTCCAGCGCCTCGACCACCTGGAGCACGTTGGTCGCCAGGTTCAGGTGGGTGATCTGCACACCGGTGGGGATTCGGGTCGACCCGGAGGTGTACTGCAGGTAGGCGATGGTCTCCTCGGTCGCCGTCTCCTCGATCCAGGTGGCGGCGACGTCGTCGGGCACAGCGTCCACGGCGATGACGCGGGGGCGCTGGTTGGCGGGCCGGCTGCGGAAGAATTTGCGGACACCCTCGGCGGCCTCGGTGGTGGTCAGGATGGCCGAGGGACTGCAGTTGTCGAGCACCGCGTGCAGGCGGCCGACGTGACCGGGCTCGGACGGGTCGAACAGTGGTACCGCGATGCGGCCGGCGTACAGCGCGCCGAAGAAGGCGACCAGATAGTCCAGGTTCTGCGGGCACAGGATCGCGACGCGGTCGCCGGGCTGGGTGACCTGCTGCAGCCGCGCGGCCACGGCCTTGTTCCTGGCGCTGAACTGCGCCCAGGTGAGGTCGCGGGCGACGCCGTCGCGTTCGGTGGAGAAGTCGAGGAAGCGGTAGGCGAGCTTGTCGCCGCGGACCTTGGCCCAGCGTTCGACGTGGGAGACGATGCTGGCGCCGTCGGGGAACTTGATCTGACCGTCCTTGATGAACGGGTTATGGAACGGCATCAAACTCTCCTGTCACAGCACACTCTTCGCACGCGCGTTTCGAACCCCGGCGATCGTACCGGGGCGCCCGATTCCCCCCTCCGACGCCCGCTCGCCACTCTTAGTTTTCTCTTAATGTTAGGCGACCGATTCCCGCAGGCCAAATCTGGTTACCGGCGAGTCGGGAATGACAATTCAGCTGTGCTTGGGATGCGGAGCGTTCTCCACCAGGTTGTGAGCCCACTGTTCGGTCCACTGGGTGGCCGTCTGGCCGTCCAAACTCCAGAACTGGGGCGTGTTGTACAGCGCGTGCACCGGACCGGCGGTGCTGCCCAGCAGCGTCTGCAGGGTGGCCGGCAGGTTCCCGACGGAGAACGCCTCCTCCGGCGCGGCGCAGATCAGGTCGCCGTTACCGCAGATCTGATAGGTGCGATCGTTGAGGGCTCCGAAGCCGCCGTCGCGGGGACCCGTCATCGCCAGGCCGAGCGCCGCCAGCATCGGCACCTCGTGCAACGTGATCTCGGCGCCCTGTCCCGGCGGGTTCGCGGGCAGGCTCTGCCCGACGTTGTCCTGGCGCCGGCCGTCGGCGATCAGCGTCACGCCGAGCACCAGGTCCTGGTCCACCGGGCCGCGGCCGTTGCCGATATCACTGGCGATGTCGCCGCCGATGACCGCGCCCTGGGAGAACCCGGCGATCACGTAGCTGGTCAGCGGGCACCGGGTGTTGATGTCGGTCAGCGCCTTGACCGCGTTCTTCGTGCCCTCGGCGCGGGAGTCGTTGTAGGACATCTGCCCGTCCGCGGAGAAGGGGTTATGGAACTGCGCGGTGTACGGGACGGTGTAGACCTGGATCCGGTCCGGACCGAACTGCTGCAGCAGCGGGTTGGTGACGTTCAGCAGCAGCGCCAGCGGGAACTGCACCGGGTTGTTCGGGTCGAGCACGGGCGAGGACTCCCAGGTGCCGGGGATCGACAACACGAACACGTCCGGGCAGCTGGCGTCCTGGGACTCGGGGCGCGGTTTGCTCGGGGACGCCGATGGCCCGCCCGTCGGCGCGCCGGTAGTGGGCGCCGTCGACGGGGTGGCCAGCGGCGGGGACTCGGGCTGACGCAGCCAGACGACCAGCGCGGCGACGATCACCGCCACCAGGACGGCGACTGCCCCGGCCGCGGCCACCGCGAGAATCCGGTGGCGTTTGCGATTGTTCGCCATTTTCGAAAGCGCTCCTCAAGTCAACGCCGGCCTGCCTGGAATCCGCGGGGCGCGGTCAGCAGAGCTGGTCGGTCGCGATGCGAATGTAGTCGGCGGTTGCGGCGTCGACCTCACCCGTCGGCGGGGCCGTGGAACTGACGTGTGCCTCACGGACATCCGAGCGCACCAACGGCAGGACGAAATCCCACACCGCCTGATCGGTCTGTTTCGCCGCGCGGGCCTGGCAGACGTAGGACCCGATGGTCAGCGCGATGATCTCGTCGGAGGGGTGCACACCGGCCGTCCCCAGCGCGTCCAGATAGGACTGTTGCTGATGCGACATCGGCATGTGCTCGTGCCGCCCGCCCGTCGCGCTCGCCGCCGGCGGCGCGATGCCGCCCAGCCCGTCGGTGTGTCCGGCGGACTGCGACGACGGCAGCCCGATGGTGGTGATGACGTCGTCACTCAACGAGCAGCCGCACACCGCCACCGCGGTGGAAGCCAGCATCAGCGGGGTCAACACCAGGGCGGGTCGCTTTGCCAGACCCGCAGTCCACCGGTGGTTACGCTGCACGGCTCCACGGTACCGGCTCTCCCGCGCAGGCCCCGGCGTGAGACGAGCCCGAGACGATGCCGTGACTGTGGCGTTGGTCGCAGCCGGGTCAGCGGATGGCGGCCGACAGGTCGCCGGACAGCGCGGCCAGTTGCGGGCCCCAGCTGCTCCAGTCGTGCTGGCCACCGGTCGGGAAGTCGAAGTGCCCGTTACGGCCACCGAGACTGCGGTAGTGCGAGTAGAAGGCACGGTTGCTGCCCTGGGCCTGATCGCAGTAGCCGATCATCGCGGCCGGGTCACTGCACGTCAGGGTCTGCGGGCTGAACACCCAGATCCGGGTGTTGTTATCTGCCAGCAGCTGCACGTGGGCATCCGGGTCATGCCACTTCCAGCGGCCGAACTGCGCGGGCCCCCACATGTCCTGGGTGTTGACCCCACCGAACTGCGCCATGCCCGCGGTGATCGCGCCGTTGAGGAAGGTGTTGCCGACAGTCAGGAAGCCCGACATCGAACCCGCGTAACGGAACCGGTCCGGGTGGAACTCCGCCAGCGTCAGCGCCGCGGTCCCGCCCTGCGCCGCACCCACGACGCCGTGCCCCGACGGGGCCAGCCCCTTGTTCGCCGCGAGCCAGTCCGGCAGCTCCTGGGACAGGAACGTCTCCCACTGTTTGGAGCCGTCCTGCTCCCAGTTGGTGTACATGCTGAACGCGCCACCGGCCGGCGCGGCCACCGAGATGCCCTTACCGGCGAGGGTGTTGAACGCGCCCGCGCCCACCCAGTTGCTGACATCGGGGCCGGCGTTGAACGCATCGAGCAGATAGACCGCGTGCGGACCACCGCCGGAGAACGCCACCGGGATGTCGCGGCCCATCGCCGCGGAGGGCACCTGGAGGTATTCGATGCCATCTGCCTTGGCGGGGGTGTCCACCGCTCCCGCAGCCGACCAGAGTCCCAGCGCCAGCAACACCGCCGACGCTGACTGAAGGGTCTTGCGGAGCCTCATATCCCACCTCATCACAGTCACCGAACTCCCCCACCACCGCGTTGTAGTGAATCACATCACCGACACCGGTTGCCTTCGAAACGATCCAGAAACGACTGACGGCGGCAACCCCGGGGGTCACCGCCGTCAGTTTTCAGTTGTTCAGTGCAGTGCTGCTCAGCCGGCGTTCGGCACGGCACCCAGCACGCGCTGCATGTCCGGCTTCATGGCCTGCAGCTGCTGGCCCCAGTACGGCCAGTCGTGCACGCCGTTCTCCGGGAAGTTGAACACGGCGTTGGTGCCGCCGTTGGCGATGTAGGTGTCCCGGAAGGTCTTGTTGGTGCGGATGGTCAAGCCTTCGAGGAACTTCGCGTTGAACAGGTTGCCCGCGCTGGCGCCGCCACTGAGCTCCGACGGGGTGCCATTACCGCAGTAGACCCAGAGCCGGGTGTTGTTGGCGATCAGCTGGTTGATGTTCACCAACGGGTCGTTGCGCTTCCACGCGTTGCCCGCGTCGCCCGTCTTGCCCCACATGTCGTCGGCCTTGAAGCCACCGGCGTCACCCATGGAGATGTTCACCAGGAACGGCCACCAGCCCTCGGACAGGTTCAGGAAGCCCGACATCGAGCCGGCGTAGATGAACTGCTGCGGGTGGTAGATCGCCAGCGTCATCGCGGCCGAGCCGGCCATCGACAGACCGACGGCAGCGCCACCGGTCGGCTTGACCTGACGGTTGGCCTGCAGCCACGCGGGCAGTTCCTGGGTCAGGAAGGTCTCCCACTTGTAGGTGGTGCAACCGGCCTTGCCGCACGCCTGCTTGTACCAGTCGGAGTAGAAGCTGGACTGGCCGCCGACGGGCATGACCATCGAGATGCCCGAGCCGTTGTACCACTCGAAGGCGGCCGTGTTGATGTCCCAGCCGTTGAAGTCGTCCTGCGCACGCAGACCGTCGAGCATGTACACGGCCGGCGAGTTCGCACCGCCGCTCTGGAACTGGATCCGGATGTCGCGGCCCATACCGGCCGACGGGACATCCAGGTACTCGACCGGCAGGCCCGGCCGGGAGAAGGCACCAGCAGTCGCCGAGCCTCCGACAACGCCCACCAAACCGGGCAGTACCGCGGCCGCTGCGGCCGCGACCACCACTCGGCGCGAGGCGCCGCGAATTTTCCCAACGAAACTCATAACTGCTTACCTATCCATTCTGTCGTGTGCCGCACCCGGTCGGTGTGCGCCGGTCCGGGCCGCATTGCCCGTGTAGTCAATCACAAGTCTGTGTGTCTCTCTCTTCCGCGAAAGTCCGCACCTGTCACCGAAACACTCCTGCTTCACTCCTGCCTCAGCCGTTCAGGGTGGCGATCAGATCGGGTTTGAGAGCCTGCAATTGGGCGCCCCAATACGCCCACGAATGGTTCCCCGACGACGGGAACTGGAACGTCGCGTTGCGGCCGCCGGCGGCGGTGTAGCGATCCTGGAAGCGCTTGTTGCTGCCGATCGCCAGCCCTTCCAGGCTGTCGGCGTTGAGTTTCTGGCCGGGGTCGGCGTTCTCGTCGAGCGGGGTCGATCCGCCCGGTGCGCAGTAGATCCACAGGCGGGTGCCGTTGGCCACCAGCCTGCCCACCTGTTCGACCGGATCGTTGCGCTTCCACGCGGGATCCCAGGGTGGGCCCCACATGTTGTCGACGTTGTAGCCGCCGGCGTCGAGCATGGCCACCCGGATGGCCTGCTTCATGAACACCGTCGACGGGTTGAGGAAGCCGGACAGCGATGCGGCGTAACTGAACTGCTGCGGGTGATGGGCCGCCAGGGTCAGGGCCGCCCCGCCCGCCATGGACAGTCCGACGACACCGTTGCGTGCGCCGGAGACCTGCTTGTTGGCAGCCAGCCACTGCGGCAGTTCGTTGGCCAGGAAGGTCTCCCACTTGTAGGTGTAGCTCTGGCTGTTGAACGTCGACGGCGAGTACCAGTCGGTGTAGAAGCTGTACTGCCCGCCGACGGGCATCACGACGGAGACGCCGGAGCCGTAGAACCATTCGAACGCGGCGGTGTTGATGTCCCAGCCGTTGTAGTCGTCCTGGGCGCGCAGACCGTCGAGCAGATAGACGGCGCGACTGTTGGGCGTACCGGTGCCCTGGAACTCGACCCGGATGTTGCGGTTCATGGCCGCGGAGAACACGTCGAGGTATTCGACGGGCAGGCCCTCACGCGAGAACGCGTGCGCGGCCGGCAGCGGGACCAGCAGCGCGGCGACCGTGGTGACGAGCATCACCAGCGCCGCGCGCAGCGGTGCTGTGATCAGCTTCACACCTTGGGTCCTGCGCATGCGTCGTCGTTCATCCATTCCGTTCACAGGCAATGCGATGCTTCGCATTTCGAGGCCGGGAGCTCGGTGCGGGGCATTGACCTTGCCGGATGCCTCCACGCACCTTGTATCGCCACAACATAGCCCGGGCGTTACGCGACCGCCAAAACCTCAAGGACCCGTGGCGGGCATTCCGGCGTACGGTGCGACCTTCGGCGGCGGGGCCACCAAGCCGCAGCGATACAGCTCATACAGCGGGACCCGGTCGATCCGGTAACTGCCGAACTGCAACGCATGGGTCAGGTTGGACAGGAACAACCGCGGCGTCAGATCGCCGCGCACGGAGTTCAGGATCACGTGGGTTTCCGGACATGTCAGCGCAACCTCGGCCTGGGCGATCCAGTCTTCGTCCAGGTAGGCCGGGATATAGGGCCGCTCCTTGAGGAACGGCCCCTCGGCGACGGCCCAGTCCGGGAACAGGTTCTTGTCGTGGCCGATGCGGGCATCCTCCAGGCGCGCCGTATGCGCGGCCAAGGTGTTCACCAGCCCGATCTGGTCGATCACGCGGACGTCCAGGCCGACATTCATGCCGAGCATGCCCATGTTGGTGAAAAAGACTGTGTGCGGCCCGGTTTCACCGTTGCGATAGGGCTTGTCCGGCGGTGGCGGTATGGCGGGCACCACATCCCAGCGGTCGTAGTCTCCGGACGGCAGCAGAAGGGCGCCGTCGGGGGTGTTGTTGATGGCGGTGATCACCGCGCGCATCCGCGGGTAGTCCAGGTAGTCCGCGGCGGTCAGCGGATGCGCGTGCCCGGTCGCCTGGGCGTAGAAACGCCGCTCGTCGACGATGCCCGAGTACGTCACCCTGGTGGCGTCGGCACCCAGGCCCGGCGAATTGGCCGCCCACAGTGACCATCCCGCGATTGCGAGCCACAACACGCTCGTCGCGCCCGCCAGCAGATAGCCGGTCCGCCTGCTGACCCGCTCCTCCTCGGGAACCCTGACCGGGATCACCGAGATCGGCGCCAGCACGCAGAACAACGCGGTGAGCAGCACCCGTCCGTGCATGAAGTCACCACCCTGGCGGATCCAGTACACGGCCTGCAGAAGGCCGCTGCCGACCATGAAGACGACTACCGCAGTGGGACTTTGGACGATGCGTGCCAGCCGGCCCGCACGTTCGGCCGACGCCGACCGAATGGTCCAGGGATGCGAGCGGGACCGCAGCAGTACCACGGCGAGCAGCACCACCAGAACCAGCGGCACCCACAGCAGGTACGGGTTGTTGAAGTTGGTCAGGTACTCGAAACCCTGCGCCCATTTCGAGCCCGAGGCGTCCTTGGCGATGGCGGTCTGCGGGACCGCGAGGGCGTAGTAGCCCATCCGAAAGATCTGATAGCCCACCGGCAGCGCGCCACCGGCGGCCACGATCAGCAACCGGCGCCACCAGCTCGGTTCGGCCACCAGCATCATCAACAGGGCGACGCCGCCGAGCAGGGCCAGTTCCGGGCGCACCAGCACACTGAGTCCGGCGACGAAGGCGAGCGCCGCGAGGAACCCCGGCCCCTGGCGCCGCTGCGCGGGCAGCCGCTGCGCCTGAGACCAGCTCACCATCAACCACCACAGCAGCCCGACATAGGCCAGCACCAAACCGTTTTCGAGGCCGGAGGTGGCGAAGTCGCGGGCCGGCGGGACCGCGATGTAGATCAGCGCACCCGCCGGCAGCAGTACCGCCTGGCGCCCCATCAGACCCGGTGCGTACAACCGGCCGGTGCCGAGCATCATCATCACCACGCCGGCGACCGACAGCACCAGCGCCAGGGTCAGGGCGACGTACTCCAGGCGCACCGGCCCGCTGAGCCAGCTCGCACCGTAGATCAGGTAGGTCCACAGGGTGGAGGTGTTGGACTCCACCCGCTCCCCGGCGTTGAACACCGGTCCGTTGCCCGCCAACAGATTCCGGACGGTGCGCAGCACGATCAGGCCGTCGTCGGCGATCCACCGGCGTTGCCAGGCGCCCCAGCCGAACAATCCGGCCACCACCGCCACCGACAACCACAGACTGATCCGCACCGATGTGCTGTAGCGGAACGACGGCCAGCCGGACAGCCGCGCCGCGATGGCGCGGCCGGCCCGGTCAGCCGAAGTAGACAGCGGCACCGACTGTTCCGATCAACGCCAGCGCGAGCAGTTGCAGCACGCGGTCGTGCAGAGCGATGTCCTCGGGTTCGCCCGCTTCGCCACCGTCGATGTCGACGGCGTAGCGCAGGATCGCGATGGTGAACGGGATTATCGAGACGGCCCACCAGGAAGCCGTCCCACCGTCACGCTCGAACGCGAACAGCCCGTAACACAGCACCACCGCCGTGGCGGCCAGCGTCCAGACGAAGCGCAGATAGGAACTGGTGTAGCTCTCCAACGATTTGCGGATCTTGGCCCCGGTCCGTTCGGCCAGCGCCAGTTCGGCGTAGCGCTTGCCCGCGGCCATGAACAACGACCCGAACGCCATCACCAGCAGGAACCACTGAGAAAGTCGGATATCGGTCGCGGCACCACCGGCGATCGCCCGGATCAGGTAGGCCGAAGACACGATGCAGATGTCCAGCACCGCTTGGTGTTTGAGACCGAAGCAGTAGGCGAGCTGGATGCCGATGTAGACCGCGATCACCACCGCCAGGTTGGGGTTGACCACATATGAGATACCCAGGGAGGCCACACCGAGCACGACGGCCAGGATGTAGGCCAATGACTGCGGGACGACGCCGGCGGCGATGGGCCGGAACCGCTTGGTCGGGTGCTGCCGGTCGGCTTCGACGTCGCGGGAATCGTTGATCAGATAGATGCACGAGGCCGCCATGGAGAACACCACGAACGCCGCGGCGACGTGCGAGGCCAAAAAGCCGTAGTCGTACTTGACGTCGGTACCCAATGCCGCCAGCGGCGCCACCAGTACCAGGACGTTCTTGACCCACTGGCGTGGCCGCAGCGCCTTGATCACCCCGGTGAAGAGGTTCTTCGGCGGTCCCAGGGTCGATGCCGGCGCTTCTTCAGTCACTGCACGACTCCTTCACACAACTGTCCGAGATCGCCTCCACCGTCTTCGCCGTCAGCGCGCCGACCACCACGCCGGTGAGTACGTCGCTCGGGTAGTGCACGCCGAGCACCAGGCGCGACAACGCCATCGGCGGGATCACCAACCACGGCAGCCGCGAGCCGGTGGCCCGGCCGATCAGGATGGCGGCCGCGGTGGTCGAGGTGGCGTGCGCCGACGGGAAACTCAGCCGGCTCGGCGTCGCGACGTTCACGGCGATCGCCGGGTGGTTCGGGCGCTCACGCTTGACGACGCGCTTGATCACCACCGCCGCCGCATGCGCGGCGAACGCCCCGATGCCCGCGGTCAGCCAAGCCCGACGGCGCTGCGGTGCCAGCACGGCACCGAGCGCGGCGACCCCGATCCAGCCCGCGCTGTGCTCGCCGAAATGCGACAGGGCGCGCGCGGCCGGGAGCACTCCCGGCCGGCCGGCCAGCGTGGCCTGCACCACGACCAGCGCGGTCTCCTCGCGCGTCAGATCGCCTGCCACATCACGCCTTTTCCAAGGAGGTGGTGTCGGCGTGTGCGTTGAGCACCGCTTCCCACCGCTGGGTGCTGGTGAGTTCGGGCAGCGCGGCGCGGTACACCTTGCGCATCCGGTTGAACTTGCGAGCCAGCAGCGCCTGGCGTTTCACCGACTCGCGCAGCAAGGCGAACATCTTCTCGCGGTCCCGTTGGCGGTACACCACGCCACGACCGTCGGCCGTGGTGACCGTGACGCCGTCGACCTTGCACAGGGAGAACCAGCGCGCGTCCTGGGTGGCCACGTTGATCTGCGGGCGCACATGGTGTTCGGGATCGTGCGACGTGAGCTGATACAGCACACCGCGGGCCAGCCGGTAGGAGATCGACAGCGGGCCGACCGGGATCTTGACCTTGCGGCGCCACTTCTTGTCCGACGGGGTGGGCAGCGCGGTGGCGCTCTCCAGCACCACGGCGTCGGGGAACTGTGCACGCATCGCACGGATCTCAGGCAGCGCCGACTCCAGGATCGAGAAGATGTGCTCAGGGCCTGCGAGGAAGTCGTCCATCGCCTTGTTCTGAATCGCGACGGTCGAATATTCAAGGCAGAGAAGGTGTTTGAGGGTTGCCTTGAGATGGCTGGCGATCAGTCCCTTGACGTCGCCGTCCCAGTGCAGAGCCGCCACCACCAAGCGGTTGCGCAGGTGGAAGTACGCCTGCCAGTCGATGGCGTCGTCCTTGTCACTCCAGGCCATGTGCCAGATGGCCGCGCCCGGCAGCGTCACCGTCGGGTAGCCGTGCTCGCCGGCGCGCAGACCGTAGTCGGCGTCGTCCCACTTGATGAACAGTGGCAGCGGCTGCCCGAGTTCCTCGGCGACCTTGCGCGGGATCATGCACATCCACCAGCCGTTGTAGTCGACGTCGATGCGGCGGTGCAGGATCCGGCTGCGGTATTCCTCTTCGTCGTTGAGCGGGTACTTGGCGAAGTTGTGGTCGTACTCGGTGTTGACCGCACCGGTCCACATGAAGTTCTCCGAGTCGACCATCTCGCCCATGACGTGCAGGTGCGAGGGCTCCTGCAGGTTGAGCATCTGGCCACCGATCAGGGTGGGTACCTTCGCGAACCGGCTCAGCGCCAGCGCACGCAGGATCGAGTCCGGCTCGATACGGATGTCGTCGTCCATGAACAGGATCTGCTGGCAGTCCGTGTTCTTCAGCGCCTCGTACATCACCCGGCTGTATCCGCCGGACCCACCGAGGTTGGGCTGGTTGTGGATGGTGAGCCGGTCGCCCAGCGGCGCGGCCGCCGCGGCGAAACCGGGGTGGTCCTTGGCCTTGTTGTTGCCCTGGTCCGACACGATCACCGCGGTGATGACCTTGTCCACCAAGGGATCCGAGCTCAAGGCCGCAAGTGCGCTGACGCAGTCGGCCGGCCGGTTGAACGTCGGGATGCCGAGTGCGATGTTCGCCTCGCCGGGCGCCGGGACCGACGCATACCAGCCCGCGCTGCGCACCGTCACCGGCGTATCGGTGGTGATGTCGAACCAGATCCAGCCGCCGTCCTCGAACGGCTGGAGCCCGATCTCGAACTCGGCCACGCCGGAATCGACGATTTCGGTGCCGCCCACGGTGATTCGGGCGCCGGTCGCCTTCGATCGGTACACGTCGACACGGGCACTGCCGGTGATCTCGACCCGCAGCACCACGGACTCCAGGACCGACCAGCGGCGCCAGTAGCTGGCCGGGAAGGCGTTGAAGTAGGTGGCGAACGACACCTCGGATTCGGTGCCGATCTCGAGCGTGGTGCGGCTCGGGGCGTGCGCCCGCCGGGCGTTGGTGGCCGATTCCTCGATGTAGAGCTGGCGCACGTCGAGCGGTTCACCCGGCCGCGGCAGGATCACCCGGGACAGCAGGCTGACGGCCCGCGACTCGACGCCGTCGAGCGCGCCGGAGGGGATGTCACTCATGGATTGCTGCTTTCGTCTGAGGCCGGCAGCGGCGCGCCGTCGCGCAGATGCGGGGCCAGGATGTTGTCGTACATGTTGAGCGCGCTGGCGATGGCCATGTGCATGTCGAGGTACTGGTAGGTACCCAGGCGGCCGCCGAACAGCACCGCCGCGGCGGCAGTTTCGGCCCGGGCCCGCTCGCGGTAGCCGGCCAACAGGGCCCGGTCGGCCTCGGTGTTGATCGGGTAGTAGGGCTCGTCGTCGTTCTCGGCGAAACGGGAGTACTCCCGCATGATGACCGTCTTGTCGGTCGGGTAGTCACGCTCCGGATGGAAATGCCGGAACTCATGGATCCGGGTGAACTGCACGTCGTCGTCGTTGTAGTTCATGACGGGTGTGCCCTGAAAATCCCCGGTGGTCAGCACCTCGGTCTCGAAATCGAGCGTGCGCCAGCCGAGCCGGCCGTCGACGTAGTCGAAGTAACGGTCCAGGGGCCCGGTGTACACCACCGGGGCGTCGGGGCTTTCGGCGCGCAGGTCGTCGCGGACGTCGAACCAGTCGGTGTCCAGCCGGATCTCGATCCGGTCATCGGCGGCCATGTTCTGCAGCCACGCGGTGTACCCGTCGGCGGGCAGGCCCTCGTAGGTGTCGTTGAAGTAGCGGTTGTCGAAGTTGTACCGGACCGGCAGCCGGTTGATGATCGCGGCGGGCAGGGTGGCGGGGTCGGTCTGCCACTGCTTGGCCGTATAGCCCTTGACGAACGCCTCGTAGAGCGGGCGGCCGATCAGCGAGATGGCCTTTTCTTCCAGGTTCTGCGCATCGGCGGTGTCGATCTCGGCCGCCTGCTCGGCGATCAGGGCGCGGGCCTCGTCCGGGGAGAAGTACCGGCCGAAGAACTGGGACACCAGCCCCAGGCCCATCGGGAACTGGTAGGCCTGGCCCTTGTGCATCGCGAACACGCGGTGCTGATATCCGGTGAAGTCGGTGAACTGGCGCACGTAATCCCACACCCGCTTGTTGCTGGTGTGGAACAGGTGGGCACCGTACTTGTGGATCTCGATGCCGG
>JAHFVC010000097.1 GCA_023264765.1 Mycobacterium sp.
ACCGTCGCGCTCGGCATCGGACTGGTCGTGGGCAACCTGCTCAAGCCCGGCACCGGTATGCATCTGTCGGAGAAGACAGCCGGCCAGGGCGCCGCGCTCGCCGAGAAGGCCCACGAGGCCGGCGGCTTGATGGACTTCGTCACCCACATCATCCCGACGACGCTGCTCTCCTCCCTCACCGAAGGAAATGTGTTGCAGGCGTTGTTCGTTGCCCTGCTGGTGGGTTTCGCGCTGCAGGCGATGGGAACCGCGGGTGAGCCCATCCTGCGCGGCATCGAACATCTGCAGAAGCTCGTCTTCAAGGTGCTGACCATGATCCTGTGGCTGGCCCCGATCGGCGCGTTCGGCGCCATCGCCAACGTGGTCGGCCAAACCGGCTGGAGCGCCGTCACTCAACTGCTGGCCCTGATGCTCGGCTTCTACCTCACCTGCATCGTGTTCGTGTTCGGTGTGCTCGGGGTGCTGCTACGCACCGTGTCCGGCGTGTCGATCTTCAAACTGGTGCGCTACCTCGCCCGCGAATACCTGCTGATCTTCTCCACGTCGTCCTCGGAATCGGCGCTGCCGCGGCTGATCGCCAAGATGGAACACCTCGGTATCGACCGCAGCACCGTCGGCGTGGTGGTGCCCACCGGGTACTCGTTCAATCTGGACGGCACCGCGATCTACCTGACCATGGCATCGCTGTTCATCGCCGACGCGATGGGTCATCCGCTGTCCCTCGGAGAGCAGCTGTCGCTGCTGGTGTTCATGATCGTCGCATCCAAGGGTGCCGCCGGCGTCAGTGGCGCCGGAATGGCCACCCTGGCCGGCGGTCTGCAGAGCCACCGGCCCGACCTGCTAGACGGTGTCGGCTTGATCGTCGGTATCGACCGGTTCATGTCCGAAGCCCGCGCGGTCACCAACTTCTCCGGTAACGCGGTCGCCACCGTCCTGGTCGGCTCGTGGACCAAGACCATCGACCGGGCTCGGGTCGACACCGTGCTGCGTGGCGATGCCCCGTTCGATGAGCTGAGCATGGTCGACGGCGAGCGCGTCGAAGAGCCGGCATCGGAGCGTGTCCCGGTACCGGCGTAGGGCGCGCACGAAGACCCGGCCGGAGCCGCTCCGGCCGGGTTTTTCGTTGTTGGTGAACCGATTCCACGTCCAGGCCGTGTTCTCGATATGCGTCCGATCTTGCTGGTCTCACTCGCCGCCGCGGTGGCGCTGGCCACCGCCGCCCCGGCCCGTGCCGAATCCGCGCTGACCACCATCGGTCAGCTGGAATCGCAGGGCTTTCACGTCAACGTCGACCGCGTCGGAAGTGCCCCGCTGAATCAATGTGAGGTCACCAGCGTCCGCAATCCGCAAGAACAGACGCGGCTCATCCGGGTGGACCGGCGCGGCGATCGCGACATCTTCATCCCGGTCGTGGTGCGCCGCACGATCACCGTCTCGTTGGACTGCTCGAGGTAGGCGCGAGCTGTATGGGACCATCTGCACATGAACCCGCAGGATGATCCCGAGGCCCGGATCCGGGCGCTCGAGCAGCCACTCAGCGATGTGGCCAGGGCTTCCGAACTGGGCAACGAGCAGCGGTACGACGCCTACGGCTATCCGCCACCACCTCCGCCGCCACCGACCCAGCAGTGGCCCTACGGCGCCAATCCCTATCCCGGCGGGTATCCGGCCGGATTCCCCGCTGCGCCACAACGTTCCGGCTTCCGTGCGTGGATGCTGTTCGTGCCCATGGCGATCGTCCTGCTCGCGGCGGCGGGCGCAGTGGTGGCCTGGATGATGTATCAGAACACGTCGGCGATCGGGAATTCGCCGGGCATCTCGGGCGGCGGCGGGCTGATCACCGACGCACCGTCGACGCGGGTTCCCACGGCGGCGCCGTCACAGCCGGTGCCGCAACCGGGCAGCACGGTCAGTGTCTCCGGTATCGGCGCCATCAAGACGATCGCCTGCAATCAGAATGTGGTGGTGGTCAGCGGTGCGAACAATAGGATCACCATCACCGGGCATTGCACCAGCCTGACGGTTTCCGGCTTCGAGAACAACGTCACCGTCGACACTGCGGACGCCATCACCGCCGCGGGGTTCAACAATCACGTCGCGTTCCATTCCGGGGCACCCGCGATCAATCAGTCCGGCGAGGGAAACCTCATCGAGCAAGGCTAGCCGGTCGGCACGACGGTGAGGTGCAACGCCGCCGCGGTCGCCGGTCCGACGATCCCGTCCACCTCCAACCCTGATGTGCGGGACTGGAACTCGCGTACCGCGGCTTCGGTCTGCGGCCCGAACACACCGTCCACCACCAGGTCGCCCGCGTAAGACGCGTAAGCGTGTTTCAGCCTGCGCTGCAATTCGGCCACCTGGGGTCCCACCGATCCGGAGAACAACAGGATCCCGATGTACTCGCCCACCGGCACCGGGGGCCGCGGCGTGGGTGCGGTGCCGGGAGGGGCATCGATGCGCGCGGCGATGTCGGCGCGTAGCACGCTCATGTCGATAGCGCCGGGATCCCACTTGCCCTGCGCGTAACCCGCGTACTCCTTGTGCCCGATGGTGCGGGCGGACGTCTGCGCCAGCCGGCGGTTGATCGCCGCGCAACTGCGGACAAGCGCGAAATACTGTGCATCCGGCCAATTCCGGCGATGCGGCGCCAGCGGACTGGTGCCCGTGTTGGCGCATTCGATACCGATCAGGTGCCAGTTGCCCATGTTCGCGGGCACCCACGGGTACATGCCCGCGCCGGCGTGCCAGGCGACCCCGAGCGCCACCACCGTCACCGTGCCGTCCCGGCCGATGTGTAACTGCGACAACGGGCCCGCTAGATCAGGCCTGCCCACGGCAATCGACGCCGCTGTCGCGGTGTCGGACCCGGTGTGGTGCACCATGACACCGCGGATGTCCTTGAAATCGCCGTGCCCGCGGTCCCGCCAGCCGGGGTATTCGACGACGTCGAGGCCTTCGGCCCTGAGCACATCGGCCAGCCAGATCGGATCACCGGTCCAGGGTCGCATCGACGGCACCGCATTCGCCCCCATCTACCTGCGATCTCCAGGTGATCTCCACACAACCTCCAAGCACCGTCTAGCCACGCGGCGACAGGATGTATCTCAGCCAACCTACCGGGAGCCGCTTACAGGCTCACCCGCACAAGGAGTCTCACCATGAAACACATCCTCAAGAGCATCGCTGCGGCAACCGCAGCGGTGGCCGCGCCGCTCGGGACGGCCTTGGCCATCGGCGCGCTCACCGCCCCCGACGCAGCCGCGGCCGGCGACTCGGCGGACGTCACCATCGGCCTTCTGCGGGCGCAGGGGTTCGACGTGAAGATCGATCGCGTGGGCTCGGCACCACTGGATCAGTGCGTCGTCACCAGTGTCCGCAATCCGCAGGAACGGACCGAACTGGTCCGGGTCGGAAACCGTGATGACCGCGACTTCATCCCGGTCGTCGTGCGGCGCACCGTGGCGGTGTCACTGGATTGCTCACGCTGACAACGACTCTGGAGTTCAATCCGGCCAGAAAGCGTCTACCGGCCCGCTCGCATTGCGAACGGGCCGGTAGACGCTCGATCCGGACGGTAGGGCTCAGCCCCCGAAAGCCTTACCGATCCTGTTGACGATGTTCGTGACACCCTTGCCGACCTGCTTCTGCAGGTTCGATCCGCCCTTACCGACCTGGTTCTGCAGGTTCGTGCCGGCCGCACCCAGGCGGTTCTGCACATTCGTGCCTGCCGTACCCAGCTGAGAACCGACATTGCTAGCGGCCTTGCCACCCTGCTCCTGCAGGTTGGTACCTGCCTTGCCGACCTGATTCTGCAGGTTGGTACCCGCCTTGCCCAGCTGGTCACCCACGTTGGCACCGGCCTGCCCCAGGCGGCTACCAAGCTTCCCGAGATTGTTTCCTAGCTGCGTGATCACATTCTGTTGCGAATCGGCCGCGGCCGTACCCGCCGATGCGGTGGCAACGCCCATCGCGACCGCGAGCCCGCCGGTGCTCACGATTGCGGCGGTGGCAACCTTCTGCAACATCCCCTGACGTCGATCCATGATCGATCCTCCCTCTAGCAAACGCCTTTGTTGGCCCTAAAAAGTTAACACAGGGGTTGCTGGCGGTGCCATAGTTGCCACCGTCTTGCAGCAGAATAAAGTATTTACCCCTTCGTAAGTTGTTTTGCCCTGTGCCGTGTTGGTGATGTACCCATTGACGCGATAAGCAAACCAACCTCAGAGCGCATCCCGCAGCAACGAAGCGGGTAGGACTTCGCTAAAACCGCATGCCAAGGCCATGGTGAGATACGTCACTCTGATGATCCAGCGCCATAAGGCAAACACCATAAGGGCCAGCTGTGTGACGAGATCCTGCATTTTTCCCCCTGCGCACACCGAACTGGCACTGCAATACGGCGCACCGGATTGAGCTCGGATCGGCCGTCGCACACGTATTTGCTGGAATGGCGACTTAGCAAAGCAATTTGTTCACTGCGGTCGCGCGGAGTGCGACGCCGGGCCCCGAACCGATCGAGCAGAAGCCGCGCCGCGTGAGCCAGAGACGGCCGGCAGGCGGTCCTACGCTTCGCGCGCGTCACTCAACGTTGCTGATTGAGCCAGACCTTGGTTCCGCCGAAGAGCGACCACGTGATCGAGCCGTACTGGAAGGAAACCTTGGTTCCGCCGCCCACCCACGCCTCGTCCGACGTCGCCAAGCCCAGTTGCGGCACCCACGCTTTCGCGAATTCCTTACCGCCCCAGTGCGCCCCGGTGGTGGGCGAGTACCAGACGCGAATGGGGGTGCTGCCGGTGAAATCCTGGAATCCGTTCGCGAACGCCGTCATGGGGACGACCTTGCGCGAACGGGCCAGGTCGCCGACGGGTGACGGCGACCAGACGAACTGGCCGGGCGTCAGTTCCCACAGCATGGCAGCCGTACGCATTTGTGCCCATACCTTCGACGTGGCGGCGAAAACCGGGCTGAGCACCTCCCCCAGAGCCGGTTCGACGACGGTCGCGAACCGCTGGAACACAGCACTGGTGCCGGGCGGGGACTGCACGACCTGTTGCGCCTTCTTCGCGGTCCAGTTGGATTGGTACACCCCGAAACGGTCCTCGTCGGACAAGCTCGCGCTGTTCAGATCGCGCGTCGTATAGAGCATCAGCGGCCCGCCGTAGGGGAGTTCCCGCCAACTACTGATCATGTCGGACACCAGGGCCGCTTGTGTCGCCTCGGAGACGCGGGTGGTGGGTGCACCGAATTCCGTCACCCAGACGCCCTTCGCGCCTTCATTGTTGGCCAGCATGACCTGGCGTAACCGCACCAACTGATCGACGGGGGAATCGGCCTGATACATACCTTCGGAGAATTTCATGGTGTAGCTGTACGGGTGGTAGGACAAGGCATCGAAAAACGGAGCGGCGCCCGCGGCGTACATCTTCGTCAAAAATGTCACCGGATTGATCGTCCACGTGCCCCACGATTTACCCGAGCCCAACACCCCGCCGAGGATCGTGACCGCTGGATCGACGGCCTTTATCTTCGGGTACGCCGCTTTCAGGAGATCGGTATACCCACCTGGATCCGGTACCGGGCGATAACCGAAAATTCCATTCGGCTCGTTCCATATTTCGAACGCCGCAATCCTGCCTTTGTAGCGCTCCGCCACCCGCGCGGTGAAATTCCCGTAGGCATCCGGCGACGCGGGTCTGCCATTGGGCGGCAGCGAGCCGGGCACCGCCGCCCACATCGGGCTGGACGTGATGGCGCAGATGACCGATATGTTCGCCGCTGTGGTTGCCGCGATCAGACGGTCGGCCCGCGTCCAGTCGAGAAGTCCCTTTGTCGTTTCCACATTGGCCCACGGAATACCGATTCGCACAGTGCGGATATTGTTGGCAACCCACCGCTGCACGGTCTGCGCGACTTGGTCTCCGTTATAGAAGAAAATCTGGGAGTCGGCGAATCCCACAATTGACGACGACGCCGCCGATGCGGCCACCTGCCCGTTCTCGACAGGTCGATGCCGTTCGGACGTGGGTACCACGAAAAGCAGCGCCAGCGTCACAACGGAAATGGAGATCGAAGCGGCGACCCGACAATATTTACGGGCTGGATAATTCGTCCTCCGGCGCACGTACACCCAATCTCTCCGGCCCCCACCTGTGCCCAGAGACATTCTCACGCATCGACCATTTCGCCACGCATGTTTCCATTCGGCGTGTCGTCCGATCGGCGGACCGGGAGAAATGGTCAGTCAGCAGTCACGGCATTTGTGTTGTCGGTCGGGATCCGCTGCTGCCACGGCCAGCGGCCGGTGATTTCCACCTCGAGCGAGAAGCTCAGGAAGGTGCGGATGACGACGATCCCTGCCAGCACCACCACGCTCTGCCAGGTGGGTGTGATGGCGACCGTGCGGATGATGTCCGCGGCCACGAGGAATTCCAGGCCGAGCAGAATCGAGCGCCCGAGTTGCTCCCGGAAGAACCGGTACGGATCACCCGCCTTGTCCCGTATCCGGCGAAACGTGGCCCCCAGGGCCAGGAGCGCTCCGGCCGCGATCACCGCCACGCCGATGCCGTCGATCACCTTGCCGACCGTCTCGACGACTTCTACGAATCCCATGGTTGAACGGTAGGGCGCGGCAGGGCATTTCGGCGCAGGCCCGGGCACGACACGCGGACCCTCGTTCCTGCGATCGGCCCGCAAACAACCTCTCCAGCTGGCCAAGGCCGCGTACCCACCCCGCGGCTCGCGTCAGGTCATTGCCAGGAACGCCAGAAGCTCGGCACTCGCCGCGTCGCGGCACGCCAACGCGCCCACGGGCGGTCAGCGCCGCGGGTCCGAACTGGACAGATCAGCAAATCCGCGTGATAGTGAACGGATGACGAACCTGAAAGGCCGGTCCGTGTCTGGACGTGTCCTGGCCGCAGCCGTCGGTATCACCATCGCCGCCGCCCCGCTCACGGCCGCGCCGGCCCAGGCCGACGGCGCCGATGACGCGATCATCGCCGCGCTCGGTGCCGCGGGTTTCTCGATCGCCAACCCCGCCGTCGTGAAGCAGGTGTCCCGGTCCATCTGTCCTTCGTTGAAGGACGGCGCGAAGTCGATGGCCTGGTTGGTGACCGGCGCGACAATGGGGGGCGTTCCCCGGGTCATGGCGACCAGGCTCGTCGCCCTGACGGTGAAGACGCGCTGCCCGCAGATGGTCAAGTCGGTCCTGACCTGATCCGGCAGCCGGCGTCCTAGATTGCGAGAATGGCGTCATGGTCGCATCTGCTGACTTCCCGGACCATGCCGCTCGACGGGGCCGGGTCGAGCCCGTCCCCCGCCGGGTCCGTGGATACTGCGCCGGTGAGCTGATCTTCGACACCACCGCCGCCCGCTATGTCTGGGAACTGCCGTACTACCCGCAGTACTACATACCTCTCGACGATGTGCGCTCGGACCGACTGGTCGACGAATCGCACCCACAACGCAGCCAGTTCGGGCCTTTTCGCTTGAACGCGATCAGCGCCGGCGGCACCACGGTACGTTCGGCGGCACGGGTCTTCGACTCCGGCGGCGACGGGCTGATACCCGGCTATGTGCGGTTCGAGTGGCACAGTCTGGATTGGTTCGAGGAGGACGAGCGGGTCCTGGGCCATCCACGAAATCCCTACACCCGAGTCGACGCACTGCGCTCCCACCGGCACGTGGTGGTCGAACTCGGCGGGAATGTGCTCGCCGATACCCACTGCCCGGTACTGCTCTTCGAAACAGGCTTACCGACAAGGTATTACATCGACCGCAGCGACGTCGATTTCACTCACCTGACCGCTGTCCAGACGCAGTCACTGTGCCCCTACAAGGGCACGACCACCGGATACTGGTCGGTGCTGGCGGACGGGGCGGTACACGCCGACCTCGCTTGGTCATACGACTATCCGCTGCCCGCGGTGGCTCCGATCGCGGGCTTGATCGCCTTCTACAACGAAAAGGTCGACATCACCGTCGACGGCATCCGGATACCCCGGCCGACAACACATTTCAGCTAGTCCGCCAGCGAGTCCCAGAATTCGGCCAGTACCGCCGCACCGCGGGCTGGGTCCTGCACCATCCACCAGTGTCCCAGTCCGTCGAGCACCTCGGTGCGGGCGCCCGCCCGGTCCGCCGCTCGCCGCCGGAGCTGCTCGCTTCCCGTGTAGTGGTCCTCGGTGGCCAGCAGGTGCAGGCCGGGCCGGGCCGCCGCATCTGCGAGCCTGCGGCCCGCCTCGGCCAGGACCTGGCCCGGCACCGATCGATACAGCGACAGGATGACCCCGCCCATCTCCGGCCCGATCCCCTTGGCGATCTCGGCCGCGACGTCCGGGGTGATTCCGAGCGCGGCCAAACCGTCGGCCCTGTCCTGCACGGTCCCGGAGATCAGCGCGTCGACGAGTTGCTCGCCGGCATCAGGTGTCTGCCAGGCCAGGGCGGCGTCGTGCCAGACATACTCCGGGTCGAACACGCCGATGATGTCAGTTGCCCAGCTACGCACCAGCTCCGGCCGGAGCATCATCGCGTTGACCACGTGGTTGCCGCCCCAATCGTGGCCCACCAGGTCGATGGTGCCGCCGATGCGCACCAGTTCGCCGATCAGCCAGTCCCGGTAGTCCAGATAGGTGCCGCCCCAGCCGTGCGGGATCGGTGCGCCGAATCCCGGCGGGGACAACCGGATCACGTCGTCGCGGCCGAGGGCCTTTACCAACGGGCCCCACAGCACGTCGGTTTCAGGGTTGCCGTGCACGAACACAATCGTCATCTGACCATTCCTGGTGTCGAAGTGCCCTCAGCGCGGCGGGTCGCCGCGCCAGGTGAAGCTGTTCACGTATTTGCCGATGTCCATGGCGAGTTGGAGGTTGGCACCGGACGGATGCCCGATCCCGAACGACGGACTGAACTCGTGGTAGGGGCCGATCGCGGATGCGACCAAGGCGACATCGTTCTTGACCGCGACCATCACCATGATGCGAAGCCTGGTGTAGGTGCCCGTGGAGTCCTGCGGGTAATCGTCGGCGTAGACACCGTAACCCGGCTGGTATCCGATTGCGGCGTTGGGAATCTCGTAGTCGACCGTGGCGTCTGGGTAGCTGTCCTCGATCAGCTTTTCGGCGATCGCTTTCGGTGAGCGGCCCCGTGCCGGCTCGCCCCACAGTTCCAGAGTGCCCGTGTCGCCCGCGATGAAGTCCAGCGTCACGCCATCCGGATCGAGGATCGCCCGGTACGCGGTGCCCGGACCGGGATAGGACACCGAGAACGACCCGTCTTCGGCCGTGAAGCGGGGGTTCGTCTCCACCGGCGTGCCGAGCGGCGGCCGCCCGCAATCCGGCGGGCACCGGTAGCTGACGACGTCCGGTGTGATGCTCACGGACACCACCGCGGCCACGGCGGCCGCAACACTCACCCCCACACCGACCGGCAACAGCACCTGCCGGTCGGCCACCGTCCTTTCCGTCTCCGCGGCGGCGCCGGCCTGCAGCACCAGGCGCGTGCCGAGCAGGGCCAGAACTGTCAGCAGGAGATGCCCGCCCACCTGAAGACTCTGCGGCAGCGGGGCGACCTCGAGCGCCCCCAAGCATGCGTAAAGAACCACCGCGGCAAGAACACTGGTGGTCACCGCGGCACCGGAGCGCCGACGGAACCCCAGCGCAGCACCGACCATGCCACCAACGGCGGCGGCCATCAACGGCACCGCGACCCCCTGGATCCCCGCCTCCACGAGCAGCGCGACCACCGACCGTTCACGTGTCGACAGCCCGGTTGCCAGCTGTGGGCCGAGCCTGGTCACCGTCATCACAGCGGTGAACGCCGTCGCCCCCAGCGCCCCGAACACAAAGCCCGCGTGCGGATCCCGGTTCGGCCCCGAGAACAGTCGGGCAGCGGCCGCGGGCACCACCATCAGGAGGGCCCCGACCACCGGGATCGAGATGCCTTCGAGCAGGGTGTGCCCGACAGTGATGCCGGAACTCAGCGCGACGTCGTACGCCTGAGCCACAATCGAACCCGCGATGAGCGCCCAGCCGAGACCCAGCACTGCCCCGAGCGCCGCGACCATCGCCTGCCCCCGCAAGGGGGTATCGACCGCGCGCAGATACCTGACGAACACCAGAGGGAATCCCGTTGCAGCGGTGCCGATCAGGGGGGCCTGCCAGCGCAGGGCCGCGAACACCAGCAACGCGACCACCACGAGCGCCAGTGCGGCGCGGAAACGTGCGCGCAGGCCGCGCGGTAGATACGGGAACAACGTCGTCGTCACCGACGGCCACAGCACCCGTTCATCGGGGGCCGCCGTGTAGGGCGTCATCGTCGAGGCGCGCCCGTCTGCACGGCAAGGAGGTCACGGGCCAGGTTGTCGACGTTCGGGCTGCCGAGCCCGGTCACCAGGTCATAGCCCGGCGTCGAGACGTCCACCGCATTGGCGCCGAGGCTGACATCGCGGAACCCTGGCTGCCGCGAACCCGAGGCGACTTGGTACAGAAGCGGATTGAGGTCGCCGCCCAGCGGCCGCCCACCGTGGGCTTGCAGATACTGGTTCATCAGCACGGCCAGCGCCGCCCAGATGGGCGCGGCCTGCGAGGTTCCGGCGCCGATCCTCGGCTGACCGTCCAGCACGATGCGCACGCCGGTGAACGGGTCGGCCACCGCCGCGACGTCCGGTACCAGTCGCTGGGTGTTGTCGCGGCTGGTGCCGACACCTGCTTGGAAGGCCGGGCGGGCATACAGTTTCGACACACCGCCGGTGCTGCCCAGGGACATCGGCACATCCACCCAGGCCCGTTCGGACAGCCAGCGGCCCTGGGTGTCGGTGGACAGCGTGGTGCCACCGACCGACGTCATCTCGGGCATGGACGCCACGGCATCGAGGCCGATGTCGTCAGGTCCAGGAGGGGCCGACCAGTCGGCGCCTCCTTTGCACTCGAGGCCACCGTTGTCCCCGCTGGCGTCGAACGCGGTCGTGCCACGGCGCTGCGCCGCCGCCACCGCGGCCCGGACCGGTGCCAGGTCGGCAACGCCGTGCAGGCGGTCGCATCCCCATCCGATCGACAGGCTCCACACGGCGCCCGGGAATTGACGGTCCGTCGCCTCGAACAGTTGCCCGACCTTCTCGTATCCCCCGTCACCCTCGACAGTGGGACGCGCATTGACGACCACCAACTGGGCGTCGGGTGCAATGGCATGTGCCACTTCAAGATCCATCACCGTCTCGCCTGTGGACGGCCCGGGCTGGCCACCGACGAGCACCGGGGTGAACCGGGGCAGCCCAGAGGTGTCCGAGAACATGTCGAGGTCGGATTGTTCGAAACCGTCGAATGCGAAGAACACGATGGTGGCACCCTTGCCGGTGAATCCGGCTGCGGCCAGAGGTTGCGCGTTGTATGCCGTCAGCAGCGCATCCGGACCGAGTCCCTGACGCGGAACGTCGAGCGGCAGCAGGTCGGGACGCGCCATGTCGTGCGGGGTATACCCGAGGATCCGGCCGATATCGGTGACCGAACCCGCCAAGGCAGCGGGCACCGCGGGTTGCTGCGCCGACGCGTAGAACACCTGGCCACGTTGCCCGCGGTAGTCCCGCACGGGCACGTCGAACGCCCGCGCCAGGCGCTCGGCGGCACCCTCGACGACGGCCCACGGGTCCCCCGGTCGCCATCGCACCCGCAACGAGTGGGCACCCGCCCAGCCGATCAGCGCCTGGGGGGTACGAGCATCCGGCAGCGTGACGGTCAGTTGTGCGTCACCCGACCGGGACGCGCCCAGATCCGTTGACGCGGCGAGAAGTCGCGCATAGGGACCCGCAAGGACGACGGCGTCCACCGAACGCGGGAGTGGCGCGATGTCGGCTGCCAGGAGCAACCCCATCGCCACCAGCACCCACAGTCGGCGACGACCGTTCATGCCCGCGCTACACGCCGACTCAGGGGATGCCGTTGATCCCGTGATGCTGACCGCCCGGCACCGTCGGCGCCGGCGGCGCGACCACCGGCGGGGTGAACAGGTTCCCGCCCGTCGGGTCGATCGACTTCTGCGTGGGGGCGACGGTTTCCGACGTGGCAGCAGGTGCCGTCGTCGTGGTCGTCGTGGTGGTTGTCGTTGTGCTACTGGGGCTTTCCTTGTCGCTGCCCCCGCAGGCCGCCGTCAGACCAACCAGGGCGACGAACGCTGCAGCTCCCGCGATGACGCGCACACGTGATTCCATGACGCCAGCCCCCGCTAGGACGACGACCCGTGGCGGTGCACGCCCGGGGGTTCCGTCGGGGCGGGCGGGGCAACCACGGACGGTGTGAACAGGTTCCCGCCGGACGGGTCGATCGACTTCTGGGTCGGCGACAGCGGGGGCGCCGACGTGGGAGCCGGTGCCTCGGTCGTCGTGGTGGTGGTGGTGGTCGTCGTCGTGCTCGACGGCGCCTCCTGCTTGTCACTCGAACCGCACGCGGCCGTCAGGCCACCCAGCGCGATGAGGGCCGCGCACCCGGCGGTCATCCCGAGTCGTCGAACAATTACCTGTGAAGCCATGACATCCATCCCATACGGCCGCAGCACTTAGTTGAAAACAAGATCAACACCATCGTTGCACATCAGGCGGTCACGCATGGGTTTTACCGGTTAGGCGGCTTTCTTGTCCGAGCCGGCGCCATCCCTGTGCCGGGCGGCGTGCCGAGGCGCACGTTCACCGGAGGCGTCGGCCTTGTCCGGCGCTGCGTGTTTGCCACCGGCCGCGGACGGTGCCGAATCCGCGGGGCGGGTATCCGGAGCGTCCGCAGATTTCGTCGAATCCGCTGCCGCGGGTGTCTTGATCCGATGCGGGCGGGGCGTGCGCGTGGGCTGCCGACGGGCAGGCTGTGCGCCGTCGTCGCTCTCCGATGCGCTCGGCTTGTCCGCCGCGGCAGTGGATTCATCGGTCGTGCCCGCGGCCGCCGGGCCCTTCTTGACCTCGTCGGCGGTATCAGCCTCTTCCGTGACGGTTTTCGGGCCGGACTTCTGCGCGCTCGGCACGTCGACCTCGGCCGCGGTCTGCGCTGCCAGGGTGCTCGCCTTCTTCTTCGCCTGGGGCAGCGCGGTGCTGCCGGCGGCGGACAGATCCGCGGTCTCGTCCGAGACGGCGGGCACAGCGGTCGAGGACGGTTTGTCCCACGACGGGTTGAGCGCGTGCCGGATGCCGACGCCGAGGGCGTTGAGCACCTTGATGGGCAGCGCGAGCAGGCGCCGCGGGGTCGGGGACAGTGATGCGGGCGTCGCGACACCGGGGTCTATCGAGCGGTCATAACCGATGTCGACGAGCACCTTGAGCACCGGTTCGAGCAGGTCTCGCAGCTGCTTGGGGACTCCCAGCATCTTGAGTCCCGTCACCAGCGGGAGTTCCGGCGCCGCCAGAGTCACGTACGTGATGTTGCCGTCGACGGTGTCCGGCCGCACGCGCGGGCCGTCCATGTCCGCAGGGAAGTAGTTCGCGTGGTAGATGCCGAAGCCCAGCAGGGCGTTCAGGTCGGCCAGTAAGTTGAGCGGATAGTTGGGGAAGTCCGAGATCGGGTCGTACTCCCAACTCACATCGGTGGTCTTGTACTGGGTGTCGGTCGGTGTGGTGCCGTCGAACTTGACGTTGAAGAAGGGGACGAACAAGCCCGGAAAGCGTTGCGCGATACCGCCGTTGGGCCGGTTCATGCTAGCGATGAGGAGGAACTCGAGCCGTTCGGCGTCGGGTGAACCGATCGACTGCAGGTAGCGCATCTCGCGCACGACGACGTTGGCGCCGGACGAGTAGCCGGCCACCGCGACAGGACCGTCGCCTTCCAGAGGGGCTCGCAGTTCCTCCTGCAGGTTGATCAGTCCCTGCCGTTGGGACTGTTCGAAAGTGGTGTGGCGGTCCCAGCCGGAGGTGAAGGGGATCTGGGAGGGCCAGCCCACGGCGTCGAAGCTGTATCCGGCATACGGGGAGTCGGGGTTGTCCGGATCGAGGTAGCCCTGCCCAGCCACCCCGACCGCGTCCGGGTAGTACCCGAGCGAGCGCGGGTCCCCACCCAACTCCTGGATCATCGTCACGCTGGTCGGGTTGCTGTTACCGCCGATGGCCACCAACGTGCCGGCAAGCAGTCGCACGCCCACGCCAACACTCGACAAAAGCCCGAGTATTGCGATTACAGCGAACACCGCGATCGTTCTGGTGGCGGATGACGCAACCTGCACCATCGGACGACCCAACATGACAACCTCCCCCGGGATTGAGCGCCCGCTGAACTTCCCCGCAGCTAGGCGCCCTTGGGGATGTTTCTACCACGCAAATATGCGGCGCGCCCACCCTTTGGCCGGCGCGGGCCCGAAGGTCATTGGAGCCGAGCATCTCTCACGGTGGAAACCGTCTCGGCAAATCCTTACTCAAGAGTAGGTTTGGCACGGCCGTACCAGCCACCAAACCGCCGGGTCAGGGGCTAGAGCACCTTGGAGAGGAACTCCTGAAGTCGCGGATGTTTGGGGTTGTCGAACAGCTCGGCGGGCGGCGCGTCCTCGACGATGTTGCCGCCGTCCATGAAGATCACCCGGGAGGCGACCTCTCTCGCAAAACCCATCTCGTGGGTGACCACCACCATGGTCATGCCGCCCTCAGCGAGGGCCCGCAGCACCTCGAGAACGTCGCCCACCATCTCCGGGTCCAGCGCGCTGGTGGCCTCGTCAAACAGCATGATCGACGGATTCATCGCGAGCGCCCGTGCGATCGCGACGCGCTGCTTCTGGCCGCCCGACAAGGTCGCTGGTTTCACCTGGGCCTTCTCCGCCAACCCCACCTGCGCGAGGAGTTCGAGGGCTTTCTTCTCGGCAGCCGCCTTGTCCATCTTCTTGGTGAGCAACGGCGCGAGCGTGACGTTGTCGATCACCGTCATGTGCGGGAAGAGGTTGAAGTGCTGGAACACCATGCCGATGTGCTGACGCACCTTGTCCAGGTCGACGTTCTTGTCGGTGAGGTCGAACTCGTCGATGGTCACCCTGCCGCCGGAGATGTCCTCCAGCTTGTTGAGGCACCGCAGAAATGTCGACTTGCCGGATCCGGAGGGGCCGATGACGCAGACCACCTCTCCCTGGCTGATGGTGGTGTCGATTCCGTTGAGCACCAGAAGGTCTCCGAAGGACTTCTTGAGGCCCTCGATGCGAATCTTGACGGCGCCCGCCGGCTCGCGCGCGGCGGCCTCGGGAATGAGATCGGTCATTGTGCGATGCCCCTATTTCACTAGCCGGTGTTCGAGTCGATCCGAGAGTTTGGTGAGCGCCATGATCACCACGAAATAGATGATGCCGATGATCAGCCACATCTTGAACGACTGGAAGTTGCCGGCGATGATGATCCGGCCGGTCTGGGTGAGCTCGGCGATACCGATGACGGACAGGATCGACGTGTCCTTCAGGGTGATGACGAATTGGTTGATGTAGGACGGGATCATCGTCCGGATCGCCTGGGGCAGAATGACTCTGCGCATCGTGGGCAGGTACCCGATACCGAGGCTGCGGGCGGCCTCCATCTGTCCCTTGTCCACCGACTGGATGCCACCGCGGACGATCTCGGTCATGTACGCGCCCGCGTTGAGCGACAGCGTGATGATGCCTGCCGTCAGCGCGCTCATCTGGAAGCCGAGGGCCGACGGGATGCCGAAGTAGATGAAGAACGCCTGAACCAGCAGCGGCGTACCGCGGAAGATGTCGACGAACGTGGTGCCGATGGCACGCAGCCAGATGGACCGCGACACGCGCAGCAGCCCGAAGATGATGCCGAGAACCAGTGCGATGGCGATCGAGACGACCGTGAGGATGACGGTCATCTTCAGACCCTGCAACAGGATCGGGAACGTGCTCTTGATCAGACCGAAGAACGAGTTGTCGTCATTCGACGCACCTTCGCCGAGGTACCGGTTGATGATCTCGTCGTAGCGCCCGGACTTCTTCAGGTTGTCCAGGCCCGCATTGAATTTCTGCAGCAGTTCGGCGTTGCGGCCCTTGTTGACCGCGAATCCGTAGCCCGTCGGGTCTTCCTTCGGAGTGACCGTCTTGAACCCGTTGCCCTGTGCGATGCCGTACAGCAGCACCGGGTAATCCTCGAACACCGCAACCGAGTTGCCGGTCTTGACTTCGTCGAACATGGTGGACGAGTCCGCGAACGACACCACCGTGAAGCCGTACTTGTCCTTGATGGAGTTGGCGAAGTCGGAGCCCTGGGTGCCGTTCTTGACCGAGACCCGCTTGCCCCGAAGGTCCTCGTATGACTTGATGTCGTTGTTGGACTTCAGCACTGCCATCTGGATGCCGGATTCGAAATACGGTTCGGAGAAGTCGAATACCTTCTTGCGGGCATCGGTGATGGACATACCGGCGATGACGCCGTCCACCTGATTCGCCTGCACGGCCTGCAGAGCCGCGTCGAATCCCAGCGGTTTGATGTCCACACTGAACTTCTGGTCGTCGGCGATCGCGCGGATGAGATCCATGTCGATTCCGACGAAATTGCCTTGTTTGTCCTGGAATTCGAACGGCGCGAATGTCGTGTCCGAGGCGATGACGTATTTCTCGCCGTCGGCTGACGCAGGGCCCGCCGTCAGCAGCAGGCTCAGTGCAGCTACGAGCAGTGCGGCGAGCACCGACACCGTTCTGTGCAATGCCCCTCGTCGCCTCCATGATGACCGCTTCATGCCGCGCCTCCCCTCGTCCGCATTGCGCGGAGCTCAACGCTAGCGGGCGGGGTCGCTTCTCGTCAGAGAACGGGGCGCCGAATCCCTTCTACCGGGCGCCGACCACGACGCGATTGCCACCGCTGCGCTTGGCCTCGTACATCGCCAGGTCGGCTGCACCGATCAGCTCGTCGATCATCTCGAGCGGGCGGCGCGCGGCCTGCACACCGGTGCGCGGCGCCGCGGCAACCCCGATGCTGGCACTGACATCGCCCAGCCGGGCGGCGATCGCCTCACACAGTGGCGTCGCGATGGCCGCCGCCTCGTCGTGGTGCGTGGCCATCGCGATCAGGAATTCCTCACCCCCGGCTCGGCAGATGGCCGCGTTGGTGGGTGCATGCTCACGCAGGATGTCGGCCACCCGCAGCAGCACGCGGTCGCCTTCCGCGTGACCGTGGGTGTCGTTGACGCGCTTGAAGTCGTCGAGATCGACCATGATCACCACCAGGTGGTCGCTCACCATTTCTGCGATCAGCCGGCGTTCGACGACCTCGAGGAAGGCGCGCCGGTTCAGCAATCCGGTCAGCGGGTCCTCATCGGAACGAATTGCGTAGTGGCTCATGGCCCGCGAGGTGCCGCGGATGGCCAGCGGCACGGTGATGTTGATCAGCCACATGATCCAGAACGCGGCGGTGGCGATCGCGACGTCGGTCTCAGCGGCAAGTCGACAAGCGGCTAGAGCGGATGCGGTCAATCACACCGCGATGTTGAACAGGAGTGC
>JAHFVC010000399.1 GCA_023264765.1 Mycobacterium sp.
GGGTCACCGATGGAGATGACATCCCCGGCGGGCGCCGCCACCGAGGCCGACGCAACACCGGGAAACAGCATCAGCAACGACAGGACCAGACCGACAACAACGCGCAGCTTCATACCCCCATCATGCAGCCACCACCAACCCCGTCAGTTCCCCGTGTGACTTCTGTGACTCGGCCGTACAATTCCCTGCACAACCACACGAGGAGCCGCCCCCATGTCCGACCTGACCAAGCGTGCGCTAGCCGCCGCCTTCGCCCTGGCCGCCCTCGGCGCGCCGGCCGCACTGGTCACTCTCAATCCCGCGACCGCGAATGCGGCTTGTAGCAGCGGTGAAGAAGAAGACCAGTTCACCACGCAGTGCACGCCGTTCATGGTGCCCAACTCGCCGGATTCGTCGGGCTTCACCACCACCGCCGCCAACCCGGACATGCCCGAGATCGACGGCATCCCCTGCACCGGTGCCGACAGCGGCGCGTGCATCGGCCTGTCCGAGGATCAGGTCCCGCAGGTCACCCCGCACGTCACCATCAGCTCCAGCCCGTAGTCACGGGACGGCCGGGGCCGCAAGGCCCCGGCTTACCGAGCCTCGACCGGCGCGACTCCCGCAGCCGCCAGCCGCCGGTCCGAATGCGCCGGCCGCACGATCTGCGGCCACCAGAACCACTTGCCCAGCAGCGCCGCGATGGCCGGCGTCATGAACGACCGCACCACCAGCGTGTCGAACAGCAAGCCCAGCGCGATGGTCGTACCGACCTGCGCCATCACCTTCAGATCGCTGAATGCGAACGTCGCCATGGTCGCGGCGAACACCATGCCCGCCGAGGTGACCACCGATCCGGTGCCCGCCATCGCGCGGATGATCCCGGTCTTGAGCCCGCCGTGCAACTCCTCCTTGAACCGCGACACCAGCAGCAGGTTGTAGTCCGAACCCACGGCCAACAGCAGGATCACCGCCATAGGCAGCACCATCCAGTGCAACTCCAGTCCAAGGATGTGCTGCCACAGCAGAACTGACATGCCGAACGACGCGCCGAGGGACAGCAGCACGGTGCCCACGATGACCGCGGCCGCCACCAGCGATCGGGTGATCAGCAGCATGATCATGAAAATCAGTGAGGCCGCGGCAATCCCGGCGATGATCAGGTCGTAGTACGCGCCGTCGTGCATGTCCTTGTAGGTCGCGGCCGTCCCCGATAGGAAGATCTTCGAGCCTTCCAGCGGGGTGCCCTTGATGGCCTCGCGGGCGGCCTGCTTGACCGGCTCGACCTGCGCGATGCCCTCCGGGGTGGCCGGGTCACCGTCGTGGCTGATGATGAACCGCACCGACTTGCCGTCCGGGGACAGGAAATTGGTCATCCCCCGCTTGAAGTCCTTGTTGTCGAACGTCTCTGGCGGCAGGTAGAAGGTGTCATCGTTGCGCGCGTCGTCGAACGCCTGCCCCATCGCGTTGTTCTGATCCCCCGCGGCGGACTGCTGATCCTGGATGCCCTTCTGGGTCTGGTACATGGTCAGCATCTGGTTGCGCATGTTCTTCATGACCCGGATGTTCTCGGGCATGAGCGCCACCATCTGCGGCATGAGGGTGTCCATGTGCTTCAGGTCGGGCAGCAGCTGCTGGATGTCGTCGGTCATCGTGTCGATGCCGTCGAGGGTGTCGAAGATCGAGCGGATGGACCAGCACGCCGGGATGTCGTAGCAGTGCGGTTCCCAGTACAGATAGTTGCGCAGCGGCCTCAGGAAGTCGTCGAAATCGGCGATGTGGTCCCGCAATTCGGCGATGTCGATGGTCATGTTCGTGGTGCGCTGCACCATCGAATGCATGGTGTCGGCCATCTGCTCGGTGACCGAGGACATCTTCTCCATGGTCTCGACGTTCTTCTGCATGTCGTCGGCCTGCTGGAGCATCTGGGCGAAATTGTCCTGCTGGTACTTCTCGTTCATCTTCTGCGTCGCGCCCTGCTGGCCGAGCATGAACGGGATCGTGGTGTGCTCGATCGGCTTGCCGTTGGGCCGGGTGATGGTCTGCACCTTGCCGATACCGGGCACCGCGAGGATAGCCTTGGCGATCTTGTTGATCACCAGGAAGTCCGCCGAGTTGCGTAGATCGTGGTCGCTTTCGACCATCAGCAGATCGGGATTCATCCGGGCGGCGCTGAAATGCCGTTCCGCGGCCAGGTATCCGACATTGGCGCTGATATCGGTCGGCAGGTACTTGCGGGCGTCGTAGTTGGTCTTGTAGCCGGGCAGGGTGATCAGCCCGATCAGCGCCAGCGCCAGGGTGGCCACCAGGACGGGGCCCGGCCAGCGCACCACGGTCACACCGATGCGCCGCCAGCCGCGGGACTTGATGGCGCGCCTGGGTTCGAAGATCCGGCGGAACCGGCTGCCGATGGTGATGACCGCCGGCCCCAGCGTCAGCGCCGCGACGACGGCCACGAACGTGCCGATGGCACATGGCACACCCATGGTCTGGAAGTACGGCAGCCGGGTGAACGACAGGCACAGCATGGCGCCGGCGATCGTCAGGCCCGAGCCCAACACCACATGCGCGGTGCCACCGAACATCGTGTAGTACGCGGTCTCCCGGTCGTCTCCGGCGCCGCGGGCCTCCTGGTAGCGGCCGATCGCGAAGATCGCGTAGTCCGTCCCCGCGGCGAGCACCAACAGCGTCAGCAGGTTCACCGCGAACGTCGACAGCCCGATGATGTCGGCGTTGGCCAGGAAAGCGACCACGCCGCGGGCGGCGCCCAGCTCCATGAACACCATGAGCAGCGTCAGGATCATCGTCACGACGGAGCGGTAGACGATCAGCAGCATCAGCGCGATCACGCCGAGGGTGATCATCGTGACCAGGGCGATGCTCTTGTCGCCGGCGTGGTGCTGATCGGAGATCAGCGGGGCGCCACCGGTGACGAACACCTGCAGACCGGGCGGTGGTGGGTTCTTGGCGATGATGTCGCGCACGGCGGCCACCGAGTCGTTGGCGATCGTCTCGCCCTGGTTGCCCTTGAGGTACAACTGGACGTAGGCGGCCTTACCGTCCTCGCTCTGCGCACCGGCGGCGGTCAGCGGGTCGCCCCAGAAGTCGGCCACGTGCTCGACGTGCGCCGGGTCGGCGCGGAAGTCGGCGATCAGACCGTCGTAGTAGTGGTGCGCCTCAGCCCCGAGCGGCTGGTCGCTTTCCAGCACGATCATCGCATTGCTGTCGGAGTCGAACTCCTTGAAGTTCGAGCCGATGCGCTTCATCGAGATCATCGCCGGCGCGTTCTGCGAGCTGAGCCCGACGGTGTGCGCCTCGCCGACCTTTTCCAGGGACGGGACCAGCACGTTGGTGGCGACGTTGAGCAGGATCCAGCCGATGACGATCGGCACGGACAGCACCCGGATGAGGTGCGCGATCTTGGATCGCCCCGTGGTCGTGGTGGAAGACATCGATACTCCGATCAGGCCCCGGCCCGTGGGGAGCTCGTCGGCATTACAGCTGCGCTTTCGTGCGTAATATACCTAGCTCGTCAAACCTTTGCGTGTCAACTGGACTTACGCAGCGCGGCTGACAGCAAGCTCACAGGATGATCCGACTTGAGTGCCGGGCCGGCTCCTCGAAGATCCGCCAGCCTTCAAGGGCTTCTCCTGCACATTGGCTATCCGCCGGCATCCGGCGAAGTTTCAGACGTTCAACCGATGCCGGGCACGTCATACTGACGGACGTGGCGCCAAGAAAAGTGCGGGACACATCACCGAAGGCGGAATGGTTGACGGCCAAACAGCAGCGGGCCTGGGTCGCCTACATGCGTGTCCAGCTGCGGATGAGCTACGAGATGAACCGGCAGCTGCAGGCGGACTCGGGATTGTCGCTGGCCGACTACGACGTGCTGGTCGCCCTCAGCGGTAACCGTGACGAGGGCATGCGCGTCAGCGACCTGGCCGCGCAGATCGGCTGGGAACGCAGCCGGCTCTCACATCAGCTGCGGCGCATGGAAGATCGCGGCCTGACCGAGCGCCGGCCCAGCACCGAGGATGGGCGCACCACGAACGTGATGCTGACTGCCGCCGGCCAGGAGGCGATCGACGGGGCCGCCCCCGGGCACGTCGACTTGGTACGCCGGCTGTTCTTCGACCCCCTGCCCGAGAATCTGCTCGGGCCGTTCACCGCCGCGCTGGAACATATTCATGTGAACCTCAACCACAACAGTTCACTGCCGCCCGCACCGAGCTAGAGTTAGGTGAAACATCACCCAACCGAGGAGCTCACATGAGCGATGTCATCACCCGACTGATGGAGGCCAACCTGCTGGCCGTGTTCGACGAACGCGACCCGCAGCGCCGCGCCGCGGCGATCGCCGAGACCTATGCGGCCGACGTGCAGTGGATCGACGACGAGGGCGTCGCCACCGGCCACGACGAACTGAACGCCAAGGCCGCTGAGCTGCAGGAAAAGCTGCCCGGCCTGCACTTCGTTAAGGCCGGACCGGTGCGCCAGACCCGCGGCCTGGGATTCCTCGCCTGGGAGGTGCACACCCCGGACGACACCGTGGTGGCGTCGGGCTTCGACGTCGCCGAGATCATCGACGACCGCATCGCCAAACTCTGGACGGTTCTGAACGCTCCGGAATAGGTGACGTATCACCTATGTTGTAGCGGGCGAATCACACAAGCACAGACAGGACAACGATCATGGGACAACTCGACGGCAAGACGGCACTGGTCACCGGTGGCACCTCGGGCATCGGCCTGGCGACCGCCAAGCGCCTCGCCGATGAAGGCGCCTACGTGTTCATCACCGGACGTGACCGCGCTCGCCTCGACGAGGCCGCCGCATCCATCGGTGCGCACGGCGTGCAGAGCGATATCAGCAAGCTCGAAGAACTCGACACCCTGGCCGCCGAAATCGCCGAGCACGGAAAGGGACTCGACATCGTGTTCGCCAACGCCGGTGGCGGCGACTTTGCCACCCTGGCCGACGTGACGATCGAGCACTACCGGGACAACTTCGACCGCAACGTGGCCGGCACGGTGTTCACCGTGCAGAAGACGCTGCCACTGCTCAACGACGGCGCCTCGATCATCCTTGCCGGTTCGACCGCGGCCTCCGAAGGCACGCCATCCTTCGGGCTCTACGCCGCCTCCAAGGCGGCAATCCGGTCGCTCGGCCGCACCTGGGCCGCCGAACTGGCCGACCGCAAGATCCGGGTCAACACCATCATCCCCGGCCCCATCGAGACTCCTGGACTGGTCGGCCTGGCCCCGGCCGACCAACAGCAGGCTCTGCTCGACGGGATGGCTGCCGGCCTGCCGATGAAGCGCGTCGGCCGTCCTGAGGAGATCGCCGCCGCCGTGCTGTTCCTGGCCTCGGACCAGAGCAGCTTCATGACCGGCGCGGAACTGGCCGTCGACGGCGGACAGACCCAGGTCTGACGCTTTCGGGTAGGCAACTACTCTAGGCGCCCCCTCCCCCGTCGGAGATTCTCAGTTCGGAGCCCGGCCGCCGGGTCCGAGCCGACGAGGGGGTGGGGGCGTGTGCGCCAAGGCGATCGAATGGATCCGGCGATACCTGCCCCTGGAGATCGCCGGGTGGGTCGGCGAATTGGGGTCGGCCTGGATCGCCTACGAGCTCAGCGGCTCGCTGGCCGTCGCGGCCGTCGTCGCGACCATCGGCTCGGCCGTGTCCTACTACATCCCCGCCTACATCAACGCCGTCCGATGGAGCTGGCCGACCCTGCCCCCGGGCAGCCGACGGTCCAAGCTGGCGATGAGCAATCTGCTTGCCGTCCGCAGCATCACCGTCGAGTTCGGTGCCGCCGAAGCCATCGACAGCGTGGTCCTGCGTCCCGCGTTGTACTACGCCGCACCTATATTGCTGAACAACGTCTGGCTGGGCTGGGTCGTCGGCGGATTCGCCGCCGACGCCATCTTCTACATCTGCACCATCTTCTGCTACG
>JAHFVC010000098.1 GCA_023264765.1 Mycobacterium sp.
GGCTGCGCCGTGAGCGCCGGGGTGGCCAGGTGCGGCGCACCGTCGACCGGCACCGCAGGCGGCACGGCCTCCGGCGCCGGAAGGACGGCGGCGGGCGGGATGACAACCGGCGGGAGGGTCACCGGCGGGAGGCCTGCCGCCGGCGCGCCGGCGAGCGGATTGACCGGTGCCACCGGCGTATTGCCGGGAATCCGGACGACGACCTCACGGGGATCCACCACCCGGGGTCCGGGCGGGGTGGCCGCGGCAGGACCGGCCGGCGCGGCCGGGGCCGAGGGACGGGCAGTGGCCGGATTGTCGTCGGGCAACGGCGTGTTCAGGGGCGGCGGCGGGACACCCTCGGCGGGCTTCGGCGTACCGACCACCATCCAGTTCCCGGTCGGGTCCTGTACCAGGTGGGCGGTGTCGCGGGAGGGGATCATGCCCAGGTTGCGCGCGGCCTCGGCCAGGGCCGGCGCGGCCTGCGCCTCCAGCACGTCGCGCTCGAGTGCTTCCTTCTGCTGCAGCAGAGCCTGATTCAGCTGGCGGGCATGTCCGAGCTGATAGGACCGCTCGGCGGCGTCGGTGGACAGCCACAACGTCATACCGAGGCCGACACCCAGCGCGCCGATCACCAGCACCACGAACGGCACCCGAGACACCAAGGCCCGCGGATTCAGCTCGATCGAGTCCAGCCGGGTGATCAACCGCTCCCTCAGCGGGATGCGAACGATCTTGGGAGCCTTGGCCTTCCGGGCCTTGGCTCGCGCCTTGGCCTGCTTGGCACTCTTGGCCATGGTCGGTGCGGGCGCCGACCGTGGCATGGGGCTGGTCTGCGGCGCCGAGCGCTGCGGCCGATGCGTGCGCGGTTCGGCCGCCGGGCGGCGCGGGCTGCGCCTGCGGGTCTGGGGTTCCGGCGCGCGCTTGGCGGCCTGCGCCTTCTTCTTCGGATTGGCGCGCCGGCGCTGCTCGGTGCCGGGCACCGGTTCGGATCGCTTGACCTTCATGAGTCATCCTTTCCGGCAACCTTTTCCAGAGCCCGCAAGCGCACCGATGCGCTGCGCGGATTACGTTCGATCTCCTCGGCGTCGGCCTGCTCTGCGCCGCGCGTCAGCGTGACGAACTCGGCTTCGTAGCCGGGCAGTTCGACGGGCAGACCGGGAGGAGTCCGGGACTGGATCGCGGTGGCGAACAGCCGCTTGACGATCCGGTCCTCCAGCGACTGATAGGCCATCACCGCGATCCGCCCGCCGCCGGCGAGGGCGTCCATCGCCGCGGGTACGGCGGCGCTGAGCGATTCGAGCTCGGCGTTCACGGCGACGCGCAGCGCCTGGAAGGTGCGCTTGGCCGGGTGACCACCGGTACGCCGGGTGGCTGCGGGGATGGCCTCGTACAGCAATTCGACGAGTTCACCTGTGGTGCGCAGCGGTTCACGCTCGCGGCGGCGCACCACGCGCCCGGCGATCCGGCCCGCGAACTTCTCCTCGCCGTACTCGCGCAGCACGCGGGCCAGCGCCTTCTCGTCGTAGGTGTTGAGGATGTCGGCCGCGGTGAGCGGCGCGTCGGGATCCATCCGCATGTCCAGCGGGGCGTCCTGTGCGTAGGAGAAACCCCGGTCGGCGCGGTCCAGTTGCATGGACGACACGCCGAGATCGAAGAGCACGCCGTCGACGTGCGCTTCGTCGCGATCGTCCCAGTACCCGTCGTAACGAGTGCGGACGAACGTCATCCGGTCGCCGAACCGCTCGAGCCGGGCGGTGGCGATCGCCAGTGCATTCGGGTCGCGATCGAGTCCCACCACGTGCAATCCCGGGAAGTCGGTGAGAAAGCGCTCGGAGTGCCCGCCTGCACCGAGGGTCGCGTCCACCAGGACGGCGCCGCTGCCATCGGCGTGCCGACGGGTCAACGCGGGAGCGAGCAGTTCGACGCAGCGATCGATCAGAACGGGGATGTGGCCGTGAGCGGCGCTGTCATCAGGCATGCGGTTGTCGGACACCTGGACCCTCCGGCACTGGAGATGGTGAGCCCGTGGTGCGAGGTCTCTGTCCGAAGGGACGGACCTGGCGTCGGGGAAGTACGCCAGGGCCGGTTCGGGCAGAGGCCACGCTGCACGGGCAAGATCAGATGAGGTCGTGAAGAGCTTCATCGGAAGCCGCTGAGAAGTTCTCTTCGTGGGTGTTCTGGTAGTCCTGCCAGGCCTGGGCATCCCAGATCTCCAGGAACTTGATGTTGCCGATCACCACGCATTCCTTGCTGAGGCTCGCGTAGCGCCGGTGGTCGACCGACAGCGTGATCCGGCCTTGCGCGTCGGGGTGCTGCTCATCGGTGGCCGCCGCGAGGTTTCGAAGGTAGGCACGGGCTTCCGGATTTCCGCGCTGAGCCTTCTCGTACTTCTCGGTGATCATCGTTTCGAACTCGGCCCGCGGGTACACGGCAAGGCTGTGATCTTGACTCTTGGTGACCATCAACCCCCCTGCCAGTGCGTCGCGGAACTTGGCGGGCAACGTCAGTCGCCCTTTGTCGTCGAGTTTGGGCGTGTAGGTACCGAGAAACATCCCGTCACCTCCCACCACCCCGGAGCCCCAGGCCGCTCCGTTGTCAGCCACTTTACCCCACAATCCCCCACCTGGCGCCATTTGCTGCCACTGAATTGGTGTTCCACCCCACCATGGCCCCCTCCCAGGCCCACAAACCGTCGGTAGTCGCCTCGACAAGGACCACGACGGGCCAAAAAGACGCAGCTCAGCGGAGATCGGCGCACCTCGCGCCGCGGTGGGGGGAAGTGGGGCGCGCGGACGGCTCCCGCCCTGCCTGCGGCCGCCGATGCCGACACGCCGAGCGTTCCCACGCACAAAAAAAGGGGCAGTCCCTTACGGAACTGCCCCGGAGCCGGAACCGGTCACTCGTCGAAACGACGCCGGAAGCGATCCTCCATCCGGCTGGTGAACGAACCGCCGCCACTCTTACCGCGCTTACCGCGGGCCGAACCGCCGGACGGAGCCGACTTGTCCGGCCGGCCGGCGACCCGCGGTCCGGTGACAGCGAACACCACACCACCGAACATCAGGATGAAGCCGATCACCGACAGGACCGGGAAGCTTCCGATCATGGTGGCCTTGAACGCCACACCGGACACCAGCAGGGCCAGACCGATGACGAACAGCGCCGCACCCTGCAGTCGGCGGCGGGTAGACGGTGCACGCAGCGTGCCGCCCCGGACGCTGGACGCGAATTTGGGGTCCTCCGCGTACAGCGCGCTCTCGATCTGGTCGAGCATGCGCTGCTCATGATCGGAGAGTGGCATCCGTCCCTCCTCAGGATCGATGCAGCGTCGTTGCAGCCGCGGCCGTGTCTTCAAAGTCGATGACGCCCGCACGTACGGACGCTTAATAACCATGATACGAGGTCGATCTGACCCGTACCACCTACTTGACCGACGATTGTATGACGTCCGGCACGGAAACCCCGCGGCCACCACCGCAACCCTGCCCCGGAACGCCGCCCCGCCGGACCCGCATCAGATAATGGAGGGGTTGGAACGCACGCATACCTCGAAGGGCACCCGTTGGCGACGTATCTGGTGGATCTGTCGCCTGCCGCGATGCAGCGGCGACTCGACGAGGCTCTGTCCGTCTACGTCGATGCGATGCGTTACCCGCGCGGCACCGAGAGTCAGCGCGCCTCGATGTGGCTGGAGCACAGCCGCCGTCCGGGGTGGAAGGGTGTCGCGGTGATCGAGTCGGCGGTGAGCGAGTCGGCCACCGACGTCGGCAAGGCCGACCCGGAGTCCGGTGACCTCGTCGGCATCGCCTACGGCTACTGCGGTGCGCCCGATCAGTGGTGGCAGCAGCAGGTGGTGCAGGGCCTGCGGCGCGTCGGCGTCGAGCCCGCCCACGTCAACGCCCTGATGACGAGCTATTTCGAGCTGACCGAACTGCACATCGACCCGCGCGCCCAGGGCCGCGGCCTCGGCGAGGCGCTGGCCCGCCGGCTGCTGGCCGACCGCAGCGAAACCCACGTCCTGCTCTCCACACCCGAGATCAACGGTGAATCCAACCGGGCGTGGCGGCTGTACCGGCGGCTGGGCTTCACCGACGTGATCCGCGGCTACCACTTCGCCGGCGACCCGCGCGCCTTCGCGATCCTGGGCCGGTCGCTGCCCCTCGACAGTCCCGGTCTGGCACGATGACCGGGTGCCGCACCAGCTCACCATGACGAATCCGATGAGGTCGAGGCAGTCCGGCCGACGTGTGCGCGCGCTGGTACTGCTGTTGCTCATCCTGACGCCGCTGGCCGTCGGTTGCGTGCGGGTGCGGACATCGATCACCGTCTCCCCCGACGACCGGGTCTCCGGCCAGATCGTGGCCTCGAGCAAGGCCCGCAACGCCGACGACAAAGGCCCGCAGCTGCTCAACACGCTGCCCTTCAGCAACAAGGTGGCCGTCTCGCAGTACGACCGCGGCGATTACGTCGGCTCGCAGGCGGTGTTCTCCGATCTCACCTTCGCCGAGCTCCCGCAACTGGCCAACATGAATCGCGACGCGGCCGGGGTGGACATCTCGCTGCGGCGCGCGGGCGAGCTGGTGATTCTGGAGGGCCGGGTGGATCTCACCACGTTGAGTGACCCCGATGCCGACGTGTCGATGAGCGTGTCGTTCCCCGGCGAGGTCACGTCGACGAACGGCGACCAGGTCTCCAGCGACGTCGTCGAGTGGAAGCTGAAACCCGGCGTCGTGACCACCATGAACGCTCAGGCCCGCTACACCGACCCGAGCGCGCGCTCCTTCACCGGAGCCGCCATCTGGCTCACCGTCGGATCGTTCATCGTGGCCGGGATCATCGGCGCCGTCGCCTGGGCGGCGCGCGACCAGACCCCCAAGGTCGGCGACCCGAGCTGATCCGTGGCCGGACGCGGCCACGCTGGCTACTACAAATTCGTACCGAAGCTCTAGTCTGGGAAACGTCGGGGCCGATTCGGGGCAGGAAGAAAGGGGCGCCCGCTGAGCGTGGAAACAGCGGCACCATCAGCCGTGCAACTGGCCAACGCCGTCGTCGACCAGCTGCGGGGCTACCTGTCCGATCGCCGCCGAGACAGTGCCTACATCGGCCCGGACTACGCCGAACTCACCGCCGCACTCGAAGAGTTCGTGCTGCGTGGCGGCAAGCGCATCAGGCCCCTGTTCGCCTATTGGGGATGGCGGGCCGTGGCAGGCCCAGACCGCGATCCCGACACCGACGACGCCAGAGCGGTGCGCCTGTTCTCCGCGCTGGAGCTGCTACACGCGTGCGCACTGATCCACGACGACGTCATCGACGCGTCCGCGACCCGGCGCGGCCTGCCGACGGTGCACCGCTTCTTCACCGATCTGCACCAGGGCCGCACCTGGCACGGCTCCAGTGCGCAGTTCGGTCTCTCGGCGGCCATCCTGGCCGGTGACCTGTCGCTGGTGTGGGCCGACGACATCGTGGCCACCGCCGACCTGCCCGCGGAAGCGCATGTGCGGGTGCACAAGGTGTGGGCGGACATCCGCACCGAGGTGCTCGGCGGCCAGTACCTGGACATCGTCGCCGAGTCCAGCGGCGCCGATTCGGTGGCCTCGGCGATGACCGTGAACACTTACAAGACCGCGAGCTACACCGTGTCGCGCCCGCTGCAGCTCGGCGCGGCCGCCGCCGGGGACCGGCCCGAGGTGCAGGAGATCTTCCACCAGATCGGCACCGATCTGGGCATCGCGTTCCAGCTCCGCGACGATGTGCTCGGCGTCTTCGGCGACCCCGCCGTCACCGGCAAGCCATCCGGGGACGACCTGCGCTCGGGCAAACGCACCGTGCTGCTGGCCGAAGCCGTCGAACTGGCCGAGAGTTCCGACCCGGTGGCCGCGAAGCTGCTGCGCACCTCCATCGGCACCGAGCTGACCGACGCTCAGGTGCGCGAGCTGTGTCAGGTCATCGAGTCCGTCGGCGCATTGGCCGCCGTCGAGAACCGCATCGACACCCTCAACCGGCGGGCACTCGACGCGCTGGGCTCCGCTCCGATCGACCGGCACGCCAAGATCGGCCTCGCCGAACTGGCGGGGCTGGCTTCCAACCGATCCGCCTAGGGGCATGACCACTCCGACGGCGATCGGCCCCGCGCAGGGCGGGCCGACGAGCGCGCTGGGCAGGCACCTGGCGCGGCTGCTGTTGTTCGCGGCGTCGCCCGAGGCGGGCCCGGCCCGGCTGGGGTTCCTGGGCGCGATCATGATCACGACGGGCGGCCTGGGCGCGGGCAGCACCCGACTGCACGACCCGCTACTGGAGTCGCTGCACCTGTCCTGGTTGCGATTCGGGCACGGCCTGGTGCTGTCGTCGGTGCTGCTGTGGGGCGGGGTGGCGCTGATGACGGTCGCCTGGCTGGGACTGGGCCGCCGGGTGGTCGACAAGGCGGCCGTGTCGGAGTACACGATGCTGGCCACCACCGCGTTCTGGTTGACCCCGCTGCTGTTGAGCGTGCCGGTGTTCAGCCGCGACACCTACTCCTACCTGGCCCAGGGCGCACTGCTACGCGACGGTTTCGACCCCTACGTCGTCGGCCCCATAGACAATCCGAACTCGTTGCTGGACAACGTCTCCCCCATCTGGACCACCACCACCGCGCCGTACGGGCCCGCCTTCATCCTGATCGCGAAGTTCGTGACGATGATCGTCGGCAACCATGTCGTCGAAGGCACGATGCTGCTGCGGCTGTGCATGCTGCCGGGGCTGGCCCTGCTCATCTGGGCCGCGCCGCGGGTGGCGCGGCACGTCGGCGCCAACGGTGCGGTCGCACTGTGGATCTGCGTGCTGAACCCGCTGGTGATCATCCACCTGATGGGCGGCGTGCACAACGAGATGCTGATGGTCGGCCTGATGATGGCCGCCATCGCGCTGACCTTCGGCGGCCGCCCCATCTGGGGGGTGAGCCTGATCGCGATCGCCGTGGCGGTCAAGGCCACCGCCGGAATCGCGTTGCCGTTCATGGTGTGGGTGTGGATGCGGAAATTGCGCGACACCCGCGGTTACCGTCCGGTCCCGGCTTTCGCGGTGGCGACGGCCGCCTCGGCGGCGATCTTCGTGGCGGTGTTCGCCGTGCTGTCCTGGCTGGCCGGTGTCGGCCTGGGCTGGCTGACCGCACTGGCCGGGTCGGTGAAGATCATCAACTGGCTGACCGTCCCGACGGCCACCGCGAACATCATCAACACCGTTGGCGGGCTGTTCATCCCGGTCAACTTCTACGCCGTGCTGGACATCACCCGGATCATCGGCGTCGCGGTCATCGCGATCTCGTTGCCACTGTTGTGGTGGCGGTTCCGGCACGACGACCGGGAGGCACTGACCGGTATCACCCTGGCGATGCTGGTGGTGGTGCTGTTCGTGCCCGCCGCGCTGCCCTGGTACTACACCTGGCCGCTGGCGGTGCTCTCGGCGCTGGCGCAGTCACGCGCCGCCATCGCACTCATCGCCGGCTTCTCCACCTGGATCATGGTGATCTTCAAACCCGATGGCTCCCACGGCATGTACTCGTGGATCCACGTCGCCCTGGCCACCGCATGCGCGATCGGCGCGTGGCGGTTCCTGGCCAAGGCGCCGCAGGCACCCGAACCTAGTAGGCCATCGCCTGAGCCCGCCGGATGACCTCGCGGGCCTGATGTGAGTGCAGCGCATCCACCGGGCGGGCGTTGGTCTGCCGGTCGGTGCTGCCGTCGCGGCTGATCGTCAGGGACGGATCAGGGGTGAACAGCCAGCGCACGATCTCGGTCTCGTGATAGCCGCCGTCGTGCAACACCACGAGCAGCCCCTGCAGCGTCTTGACGACGTGTCCGGTGTGGTCGAAAAAGATCTTGGGCACCACCACCGCCCCCTTGCGCCGCACGCCGACCAGATGGCCGTCGCGCAGCTGCTGGTGCACCTTGGTCACGGTGATACCCAGCAGGGCCGACACCTCGGCCAGGTCATAGACGGATTCGTCGGGGTCCAATACGTCGTCGGCCGCCGGAATACTGCTCACCGCACAGAGTCTAAGGGTCAGAGCCACTCTCGTACCATGTGTTCGATGGACACCTACCAGCGCGCCGACCCCCTCGTCGGCACCTTGCTGGACCGGCGCTACCAGGTGGACGCCCCGATCGCGTCGGGCGGAATGTCCACGGTGTACCGCGGACTGGACGTCCGGTTGGATCGGCCGGTCGCCCTGAAGGTCATGGATTCGCGGTACTCCGGGGATCACCAGTTCCTGACCCGGTTCGAGCGCGAGGCCAAGGCCGTCGCGCGGCTCAAGGACCCCGCACTCGTCGCCGTTTACGACCAGGGAGTCGACGGACGCCATCCCTTCCTGGTGATGGAGCTGGTCGAGGGCGGCACGCTGCGCGAGCTGCTCAGTGAGCGCGGCCCGATGCCGCCGCACGCGGTGGCCGCGGTGCTCACGCCGTTGTGCCGCGGGCTGGCCGTGGCGCACGCCGCCGGGCTGGTACACCGCGACATCAAACCGGAGAACGTGCTCATCTCCGACGACGGCGAGGTCAAGATCGCCGATTTCGGATTGGTCCGGGCCGTCGCCGAAGCCGGAATCACCTCGACCAGTGTGATTCTGGGCACTGCGGCCTACCTCTCCCCCGAACAGGTCGGCACCGGGGACTCGACGCCGCGCAGCGATGTGTACGCGGTCGGCATCCTGGCTTATGAATTGCTCACCGGCGCCACCCCGTTCACCGGTGACACCGCACTGTCGGTGGCGTATCAGCGGATGGATCACGATGTGCCGCCGCCGAGTGCCGGGATCGCCGGGGTACCCGGGCAGTTCGACGAATTGGTGCTGCGCGCGACCGACCGCAACCCGGCGGCGCGCTACGCAGATGCCGGTGAGTTGGCCGATGCGCTGGCCGGTGTGGTCGACGAGTTGCGGCTGCCACCGTTCCGGGTGCCCGCTCCGCAGCACTCCGCGCAGCACCGGGCTGCGACCGAATACCACTCGCGGGTGCGCACCGAGGCGGTCCGGCCGGTTCCGCCCGTCAGGCCGAACCCGACGCGCGAATACGGCGCCGATTTCGCCGACGACCTGAACAGCGCCCTACAAGAGTCCGAGACCGAACCCGAATACGCGCCGGTGCCAACGCAATTCGCCGGCATCGATCTCGACGACTTCGAGTGGGCCCGCCAGCGGGCCAGGCGCACCACGCTGATCTGGATGCTGGTGCTGATCACCTTGACCGGGCTGGTCGCCGCGGGCGCATGGACGCTCGGCAGCAATCTGCCCGGCTTGCTGGGCTAGCCGCGGAGCATCCCGAGCGGCGCTAGCCGCGGAGCATCCCGAGCGGCGCTAGCCGCGGAGCATCCCGAGCGGCGCTAGCCGCGGAGCATCTCCGCGACGAGGAACGCCAACTCCAGGGACTGCTGGGTGTTCAGTCGCGGATCGCACGCCGTCTCGTAGCGGCCGGCCAGATCGTCGTCGGAGATGTCTTGCGCGCCACCGAGACATTCGGTGACGTTCTCGCCGGTGATCTCGACGTGCATGCCGCCGGGATGGGTGCCCAGCGCGCGGTGCACCTCGAAGAAGCCCTGCACCTCGTCGACGATGCGGTCGAAGTGCCGCGTCTTGTACCCGGTCGACGATTCGTGCGTGTTGCCGTGCATGGGGTCGCACTGCCAGATCACCTGATGCCCGGACGCCTGCACCTTCTCGATGATCGGCGGCAGCGCGTCGCGCACCTTCTGGTTGCCCATCCGGCTGACCAGGGTGAGCCGGCCGGCTTCGTTGCGGGGGTCGAGCTTCTCGACATATTCGACGGCCAGTTCGGGCGACGTGGTGGGGCCGATCTTGATGCCGATCGGGTTGGCGATGGTCTCCACGAACGCGATGTGCGCGCCGTCGAGCTGCCGGGTGCGCTCACCGATCCACACGTAGTGCGCGGACAGGTCATAGAGCCGCGGCTCGTCGAACTCGTTGGACAACCGCAGCAGGGCCCGCTCGTAGTCGAGCACCAGCGCTTCATGGCTGGCGAAGATCTCGGCGGTCTGCAGGTTGCGGTCGTCCACGCCGCAGGCGCCCATGAAGCGCAGGCCGCGGTCGATCTCACCGGCCAGTGCTTCGTACCGCGCTCCCGCGGGCGAGGTGCGGACGAATTCGCGGTTCCAGTCGTGCACCTTCTGCAGCGAGGCCATGCCCGACGAGGTGAGCGCACGGACCAGGTTCATCGCGGCACTCGCGTTCGCGTACGCCCGGACCAGGCGCGAAGCGTCGTGATCGCGGACGGCGGCGTCGGGGGCGAAGCCGTTGACCATGTCGCCGCGATAAGACTTCAACCCCAGTGCGTCGGTGTCCGAGGAGCGCGGTTTGGCGTACTGGCCCGCGATCCGGGCGACCTTCACCACCGGCATGCTGGCGCCGTAGGTCAACACGACCGCCATCTGCAGCAGGGTGCGGATATTGGCCCGGATGTGCGGCTCGGTGTTGTCGGCGAACGTCTCGGCGCAGTCGCCGCCTTGCAGCAGGAACGCCTCGCCGCGCGCGACGGCGGCCAGCTGCACCTTGAGCTTCTCGATCTCGGTCGGCACGGTGATGGGCGGGACGCTCTCCAGCACCGTCCGCATCGCCTTCGCCTGGCCGGCATCCCAGCTGGGCTGCTGCAGCGCGGGTTTGGCCAGGGCGGCGTCCAGCTTTCGGCGCAGGTCCTCGGGCAGGGCCGGCAGCTCAGGAAGCTGGTCGATGGGTACGTCGACGGTCCAGTTCACCGCTCTATGGTAACCGCGCCGACGCGACGAATTTACCGGCCATAGCCGCAGCTCAGGCCCGTGCCGCCCAGCCCCCGTCGTCGCTCATCAGCTGGTAGCGGCGCAGATTGTGACGCGCGTCCACCAGTGCGTCGTGGGAATCGCTGGGCCGCGGTGGCATCCGCGGGCTGCCGTGCGCCTCCCAGAACTGTCGCAACTCCCGCGTGAACCGCGGCATGGCAGGCGGCAGGTCGGTCATCGGACCCCACAGCTGGCAGAGCACGACGTGGTCGTACGCACCGACCCACGCCCACAGTTCGATGGTCTCGTCGCCGTCGATGTCGAAGAAATCCTCTAGCTCGGCCCGGATCTGCCGCCGCGAGCGCCACAGCTTGGACGACGGCGATGGCAACTTGGGCAGCACGTTCTTGCGCACCCAGCTGCCGGCCCGGTCCGGATCGAATTCGGTTGATATCGCGTAATATTCGCGACCGTCTTCGGCCACCACGCCGATCGAGATGAGCTCGATGGTGCGGCCGTTGTCGATGAATTCGGTGTCATAGAAGTAGCGCATATCAGCGGGCTCCCTTGGTTGCGAGCGGCTCGGCAGGAGCGGGGGCGGCGTGGATCTCGCGATCCAGTTCCTCGTTGACCATGGCGTCGTCGGGGAAATGCGGTTCACCCGCGACCACATGCTGCACCCACAACTTGGCCTGCACCACCGGGCGGCGCAGCCGGCGTTCCCGCTCCAGCGCCTTGTGCATCTTGCGGGGCCGGGTGGTGTAGCGCCAGCGGGCCCACGGGGCGTGCGGCCGCGACAGCCGGATGGCACCGACGAACAGCAGCGGCGTGATGAACATGCCCACCAGCCCGGTCCACACCTTGCCCTTCAGCAGCACCACGACGGCCAGCGCCAGCGTCAGCACCGCGATACCGATGACGGCCGCGCGCGCCTGCCACGTGTCGTCGGCCCGCCAGATGCTGATGTCGAAGAAGGACAGCGGGTTGAATCCGAGCACCAGCAGTCCGGCAACCGCGATCGCGACGAACACCGCGTCCACCGACGTACGGCCGTCCTCGGCCCAGTACACGTCCTGCAGGTGCAGGATCAGCGCGAACTCGTCGAGCACCAGCGCCGCACCGATCCCGAAGAACACTGCCGCCACCGTGAATTCGGGCACACCACCGTTTACGGCGAGGGTCACCATGGACACCCCTGAGACCATCACCAGAATCACGCCGATCACCGCATGGTGCAGGTGCACGCCACCGCCGACCGACAGATTGCGCGGTTGCCACCACTTGCGCGGCGCGTCGCCGCCGGGGTGGCTGCGGATGTAACGGACGATGAGACGGGTCAGGAAGAACGTGAGGATGAATGCGATCAGGCAGCACAACAGCGGCAGGCGATCGCCGGTGATGAAGTCGAGCTGGATGCGCAGATGCACGGTCGAGAACATACGCCGACCTGCGACCGATTCGCGGCACCAGTCCTCCTGTGCCGTCCGGCGTGCCGGGCCGGGGCGAGCGAAGCGACGGGGAAATAGCCAGCCCCGATAGGCTGGTCGGCGAAATGACCACTCAGCCATCCCGTCCGCGCACCCCCGGCAAGGCGGGTGTGGGCACGGCCGTCGCATGGCGGCTGTTCCAGCTGGTCACCCTGGCGGGGCTGATCTGGGCGGGCTGGCGCCTGCTCGGTCACGCGCCCTACCGCATCGACATCGACGTCTACCGGATGGGCGGCCGGGCCTGGTTGGACGGCACCCCGCTCTACGCCGACAGCACGAAGTTCAAGACGGAAGCCGGCCTCGACCTCCCGTTCACCTACCCGCCGCTCGCCGCGATCATCTTCGCCCCGTTCGCCTGGCTGACCCTGCCTGCGGCGAGCGCTGCGATCACCGTGACCACCCTGGTCCTGCTGGTGGTGTCCATGACCATCGTGCTGACCCGCCTCGACGTGGGTCCCGGTTGGCAGGCCCGGGTGTGGCTGGCCGCCGCGCTGGTGGCGCCCGCGGTGGTGTACCTGGAGCCCATTCGCGCGAACTTCGCCTTCGGCCAGGTCAATGTGGTGCTGATGACGCTGGTGATCGCCGATTGCGTGCCACGCAAGACCCCCTGGCCGCGGGGCCTGCTGCTCGGCATCGCCATCGCGGTGAAGCTGACACCCGCGGTGTTCCTGCTCTACTTCGTGTTGCGGCGCGACGTGCGTGCGCTGGTGGTGACGACGGCATCGGCGTGCGCGGCGACGGTGGTCGGCTTCGTCCTGGCCTGGCGGGATTCGTGGACGTACTGGACCGAGACACTGCATGACACCGACCGCATCGGCAATGCGACGTTGAACACCAACCAGAACATCTCGGGCACGCTGGCCCGGCTGGGCATCGGCGAGGATGCGCGTTTCGTGCTGTGGGCCACCGCGTGCGTCGCGGTGCTGGGCCTCACGGTGTGGGCCGCGGGCCGGGTGCTGCGGGCCGATCAACCCGTCCTGGCGCTGATCTGTGTGGCCCTGTTCGGGCTCGCGGTGTCACCGGTGTCGTGGTCGCATCACTGGGTCTGGGTGCTGCCTGCGACGTTGGTGGTGGGCGTGATCGGAGTCCGCAGGCGTTCTGGTGGTCTGCTGGTGGTCGGCGTGGTGGGCCTGGCGCTGATGGTGTGGACGCCGATCGTGCTGATGCCCGAACACCACGAGACGGCTGCCTCGCTGTGGCGACGCCTGCTGGGCGCGTCGTACCTGTGGTGGGCGCTGGCCGTGATCACGACGGCCGGCGTGGTGGCGCCACGCCTGACGGCTGGTGCGGACACCGCCGTCGGAGTCGGCCCGCAGATCGCGACCGCGAAGTGACTATCCGGCCTTGGCGGCCGGTGGCGGGGTCTTGCCCTCTTTGATGTCGGCGGCGTACAGATCGACGTACTCCTGACCGGACAACCGCATCAACTCGTACATCACCTCGTCGATGACGGCGCGTTCGATGAACCGGTTACCCGCCAGGCCCTCGAACCGGCTGAAGTCCATCGGCTTGCCGAACCGAACCTCGACGCGGCCGAAGTGCCACATCTTGCTGCCAGGGGGGTTCACGGAGTCGGTTCCGATCATCGCGACCGGGATGACGGGGACGCCGCTCTCCAGCGCGACCCGGGCCAGCCCGGTCTTTCCCTTGTACAGGCGGCCGTCGGGCGACCGGGTGCCCTCGGGATACATCCCGAGCAGCTTGCCTTCGGAGAGGATGCGCTGGGCGGTGGTCAACGCGGCGGCGGCGGAATCGGCGTCGGTGCGGTCGATGGGCACCTGCCCGGTGGACGAGTAGAAGAACTTGGTCAGCTTGCCTTTGATACCGGTGCCGGTGAAGTACTCGGCCTTGGCCAGGAAGGTGATGCGCCGCCGGACCACCAGCGGCAGATAGAAGCTGTCCGCCACGGCAAGGTGATTACTGGCCAAGATGACCGCTCCGGAATCCGGAACGTATTCCAGCCCTTGCACTTTCGGGCGGCCGAGCAGACGTAACAATGGGCCCATCAGAATGTGCTTGTAGAACCAGAAAAACATGGACCCTCCTGCGCCGGACGCTGCGACAGCGTTCCGCGACAACTTTACCCACGCAATGTTGCGGGGACCACATCGAAGCCTGTGAGAATCGTCAGTCTTCCAGGCTGACCGGAATGTGTTCGTAACGACCCGACGGGGCCGGTGCGGCGTCGTGCGCCGGCGGACCGGACGGATCATCCGGCGGGGTCGGCGTCGGCTCGGGTGCCGCGCCGGGTTCGGTGACCATGGCGCGCACGATGGAGAGCAGCGCGACGCTGTGCTCGGCGATCACCGAGAGCAACGGATGTTGTTCGCCGGCCACCAGCGCCGCCAGCGCGCAGACCGGGCACCACACCTGCTGGCATTGTCCGGGACCGGCCCCGGCGGCCGAGGCGCGTGCTGCGGCGAGCCGCACCGCGGGGTCGAGCCGGTCCAGGATGGCTTGCGCGAGCTGCCGTAATTCAGGAGCCAGATCGGGATGCTCCCTGGTCACGCCGGCCACACCTTTCGATCGGGGCGAAATCGCACGGTGAGCTCGCTCCCGCGCAGTTGCGCGTCGATGACGATGCAGCGCCGCAGGACTGATGCCAACCGGACCCGGCGGCGCATACCGCCGGAGCCGATGATCAGGTCGTCGTCGACTCGACCGAGCGTCAACGATCCAGGATCCACTTGTGCCAACTCTAACCGCATCCGGTAGACCGCTTCGAGTCCCGTTCCCGATTCGCGGTCGACCACCGGCCGCAACGGCCCCGGCGGGGGCGAGCCGTCCCGCCGCCGCGCGCTGTCCAGCAGTTCGCCGAGCGCCTTGGGTCCGATCGGCTCCCCCGCCAGGTGCGGGACCAACACCAGTTGCACGTCGCCGATGGCGGCATCCAGCTCATCGAGCACGGTGCGCTGGTCGGCGATCCGCTCGGTGTACCAGTCGAACGCCGGGTGTTCCGGAAGGTTCCGGTACTCGAATGAATCGTCCTGCACCAAAATCTGATTGACCAGCAATTCGGCCACCCGCACGCCCATCAGGGCCAGCGAGCCGATGGTGCGGATCGCCTCGGCGGCCACCACGCGCTCCGGGGTGAGCACCAGATGTGCGCTGACCCGCTCACCATCCGCGAGCAGCGCCGACAGGTCCTCGGTTCCCGCCGCGACCCGCTCCAGCAGGGTGATCACCCCAGCCGACACCGGGTCACCGGTCTGCAGCGACAGTCGCCGGTGCCGGGGCCACATCCGTTCCAGGTACAGCCCGAAGGTCGCAGGCAGGGTGAGCATGCGCAAGGCATCGGCGGTGGAGGCGCAGTCGACGACCACGTGGTCCCAGACACCGGAGTCGGCGAGCTCCCCCACCTCGTGCAGGCCGAGGACTTCCTGGATCCCCGGTAGAGCCGAAAGCTCCTCGGGGGCAACATTTCCCAAGTCCGATTCGGGAAAACGACCAGCGAGCAGGCCGGCGATCTCGCGCCAGCGGTTCTCCAACAGCGCCAGGGTGTCCAGGGCCAGGGCATCGAGGAACCCACCGCCGGCATCCGCGACCCCGACGTCCAGGTCGGCCAGCACCCGGGTCGGCTTGCGCTCACCGGTCGGCACGACCGTCACGCCCAGCACGTCGCCGGTGGAATGCGCCTGATCCGTCGACACGATCAGCACTCGCTGCCCGCTGCGCGCATCTCGCACGGCGGTGGCGGTGGCCAACGTGGACTTGCCTACCCCACCCTTGCCGACGAACAGGCTGATCCGGGCGGGCACGGGCGCTTGCTCGCCATTCAGCTCACTGCACCTCGACTCGCTTCTTGAGGTCCTTGAGCGCGGTGTCGGTGAGCCGGCGTTCGGCCTTGCGCTTGAGCAGACCGATCATCGGGATCAGCAGATCCACGGACAGCTCGTACGTCACATCGGTCCCAGAACCCTTGGGGGACAACTTGTATGCCCCCTCCAGGCCACGCAGCAGCGAACTCGACACCAGCGTCCAGGTCACCGACTTGCGGTCGACGGGCCATTGGTAGGACAGCACCATGGTGTCCTTGAGCACCGCCGCATCCAGCACCAGCCGAGCCGTCTTCGGGTTCCCGGCCCCGTCGGCATCGAGCACTTCGGCTTCCTTGTACTCGGCCACCCACTCCGGGTACGAGCCGATATCGGCGATCACGTCCATCACCGTCGAGGGATCGGCATCGATGTAGATCGTCTGCGCCGTCTTCTCAGCCACGGTAGAGAAATCTACCCGCACCGCCGAACGGGGTGCTCGCTATCGGGCCAGTCGTGACACCCCGACCGGTCGGTGCTGCTCCAACCTGGTCTTGACCTCGAACGCCATCCGCTTGCCCGCGACGCGGCGGGCGTGATTGAGCTTGGCCAGGTCCTGGCGGTCGGACGCCCGCGCCGGTTCGGCGTGCAGGAAGTAATGCAGGATGACGCCGTCCATCATGGTCTCCAGCCAGACCTCCATGGTGCCGGTCAGCGCGCCGGCGACGGTCCAGCGCACACCGGCCGGGCCGCGGTCCTCCACGACGTTGAGGCGGAGATCCGGCCACCACCGCCGCCAGCTCGCCGGATCTGCGACCGCCCGTCCGACATCCGCCGGATCGGCGCACACGAAAGTCTCGTCGGAGATCTGGACGCTGTTCATGGCTGACCAGCATCACACACGCGGTACCGCCGGTCCGAGGCGGGCGACTAGGCTGACGCGCATGCGTGAGTACAGCGTTGCCGCAACGTTCCAGATCGGCGAATCCGACACCGTCGTCGACGCCGTATATGCCCACGAGCGCCACGATCCGGGACTGCCGATCCTGCAGCGCCAGATCGACGGCCGCTGGACCGATGTCACCGCCGCCCAGGTCGCCGAGCAGATCCGTTCCACCGCTTTGGGTTTGATCGCCGAAGGGGTACAGCCCGGTGATCGCGTGGCGATCCTGTCGGCAACGCGCTACGAGTGGCCGATCGTGGACTTCGCCATCCTGTCGGTCGGCGCGGTCACCGTGCCCATCTACGAGACCAGTTCCGCCGAGCAGATCCGGCACGTCCTGGACGACTCGTCGGCGGTGCTGGTGGTCGCCGAGACCGACGCGCACGCCGACCGGGTGGAGCAGCTGCGCGAGCAGGTGCCGCAGGTGCGCAAGGTGCTGCGCATCGACGGCGGCGGCGTGGCCGCCCTCGACGAGCTCGCGGCGGCCGGCCAGGCCGTCGACG
>JAHFVC010000099.1 GCA_023264765.1 Mycobacterium sp.
GTTGTCCGCTCCCGCGTAGCGCAGGTCGACGATGGCATCCGGGACCACGGACCGGACGTCGACGAACCCCATCGCCCTCGCGGCGTCAGACACCGGGGGTACCGCGGCGGTCGTCGACATCGTCCTCACCTCCAGCGGAACCGGAGCGCAGGCCGCCACGCAGCAGACCGCGAGCAGACAGAGCAGCCGCCGCACAAGATCAGGCGGGGGCGCGGTTGATGCGATTCGCCAACCCGAGCTCGCTGCCGCGGTCGATGACAGCTGGGGCGCCGTCGTGATAGATGACCGTCTGGTCGTAGCCGTACACCGTGATGTCGTTGATGACGTTGTCGGCGATGACGATGTTCGAGGAGCCCTGCAATGTCACGGCCCAGCAGGCGCCTTTGGCGTTGATGGTGTTACCGGTGCCGTTGACGATAAGGGTCGCGTTGTTGCAGTCCAGGGTCTGCACGACGCCCTGGCCGGTGATGTGGGTGTCGCCGTTCTTGGCTTCGGCGGCCGGAGCGCACAGAGCCAGAGCAGTGGGAACCACCAGGGCGCATGCCATGGCTGTCCGTCGGCTTCGCTGCAGGGTCACGTTCGTCACCTTCCGTTGGATTAGCAGACTACGTTGCCCGCAGCCTCGGTAGAACCTGTTATCGCCGGTTGCCTCCTTCGGTCGGACAGGTCGCCGCGGGCGATGCCGCTCGGTAGCGTGAGCGCGATGGGAGGGCGAGGCAATCGGGCGGTGACGACCACGGTCGCCGCGGGACTCCTGCTCGCCGGATGCACCCAGACGGTCGGCGGTGCCCCGCAGTCGGCCACCCCCGGCGGTCCGGCCGACGATCGCAGTTACGGCTACGCCGACAACCGGTGCGGACTGCTCCAGGACAGCACCGTGGCCCAGACGCTCGGCGCCGACGATGTGGTGCGTCCCTACAGTGGCGCGGTCTGTCAGTACGTCCTGGATCGCAAGAGTGCCATGGTCGATGTGGTGTTCGCCTGGTTCGACGCCGGCAGCCTCGACCGCGAGCGCGCCCTGGCCGGGCAACGGGGTGCGCAGATCACCGATACCGTCATCGAACGGCACGACGCCTTCCTGGCTCGCCGCGACGGTGTCGGCGTGGCCTGCGCGGCTACCGCGGCGGGCGGCGGCGGGGTGCTGAGTTGGTGGGTGCAGTACCGCCATCAGGCCGGCGGGGATCCGTGCCCGGATGCGGAGACCCTGCTCTCGGCAACCCTGAAATCGGATCTCTGACATGCGCAAGGTATTGGTCGCGGCATGCGCCGGGGTGGCGCTGCTCGCCGGGTGCGCAGGTGCGGGGGAGCAGGGCCGGCCGTCGGCTCCGGCCATGACGGCAGGCGCGCATCCCGGCTTCCGCGGCACCGACTGCAACGGCATCACCTCGGCAGATATCACCGCGGCCGCAGGGAAGGCGATGTTCGGCGAGGCCGTGGTGAGTGATGTCGGCTGCTTCTGGCAGGAGAACACCCTGATCGGCTCGTTCGGGGCGGGGATGGGTATCTCGACGTGGTGGTACCGGGGCAGCGACATGGACACCGAGCGCACCCTGGAGCAGAACGCCGGACGCACTCTCACCGAGCTCTCGGTGGACGGAAACCACGGGTTCAAGGCCTTCGACGCCAATGCCTGCAGCATCTACGTGGCCAAAGGCGACGATGTCATCACCTGGTCCATCCAGACGATGAATCCGGCCATGCTGCCCGATCTGTGCACCATCACGGAGCGGCTGGCGCAGCTCAGCCAGGACCGCGTGAACTAGAGTCCTTCGTTACCCCGATCCCGGGGGACCAGCCGTACGACCGAGCGAGGGATAAAGCGAACATGGCAGCGCGAGCGACCAAACTCAGTCGCGATGCCATCGTGAACTCGGCGTTGGTGTTCCTGGACCGCGAAGGCTGGGACGCACTGACCATCAACGCGCTGGCCACCCAGCTCGGCACCAAGGGCCCGTCGCTGTACAACCACGTGCAGAGCCTCGATGACCTGCGCCGGACGGTGCGGATGCGGGTGATCGACGACATCATCGGCATGCTCAACACCGTCGGTCAGGGCCGCACCCGCGAAGATGCGGTGGTCACCATGGCGAGCGCCTACCGCAGTTACGCACACCATCATCCGGGGCGGTACTCGGCGTTCACACGGATGCCGCTGGGCGGCGACGACCCCGAATACACGGCCGCGACCAGGGCTGCTGCGGGCCCGGTGCTGGACGCGCTGGCGTCCTACGGGCTGGCCGGTGAGAACGCGTTCTATGCGGCGCTGGAGTTCTGGTCGGCGCTGCACGGCTTCGTCCTGCTGGAGATGACCGGGGTGATGGACGACGTCGACACCGACGCCGTGTTCACCGATATGGTGCTTCGGCTGGCGGCCGGGATGCAGAAGCGTTAGCGTCCCGTGACGCCCTTCCAACCCGTGGCGTCTGACCTGCGATAAGGCCGCTACGCACGGGTTTGGTTGCGCACGGGCACCCCTGGTATTGTGGATCCCCGTGCCTGGTCGACAGGGCCGCACGCTGCCGCAAATCGGGTGGTGTGCCTGTGCGCCGGGCGGATTCGTATGTCTGCAGACATCGGAATGCTATCGATCGGATGCGTTTCTGGTGGGTGCGACACACCCGATCGCGGGGTAAGCGGTGGGGCGAAAACAGCAGTACAGAGACTTAACGAGATAGAAGAAACACAGAAAGCCGGTACATGCCAACCATCAACCAGCTGGTCCGCAAGGGTCGCCGCGACAAGGTCGCGAAGGTCAAGACCGCGGCCCTCAAGGGCAGCCCGCAGCGCCGTGGCGTGTGCACTCGCGTGTACACCACCACTCCGAAGAAGCCGAACTCGGCACTTCGCAAGGTCGCGCGCGTGAAGCTGACCAGCGCGGTCGAGGTCACCGCGTACATCCCGGGTGAAGGCCACAACCTGCAGGAGCACTCGATGGTGCTGGTGCGCGGTGGTCGTGTGAAGGACCTCCCCGGTGTGCGTTACAAGATCATCCGCGGCTCGCTGGACACCCAGGGTGTCAAGAACCGCAAGCAGGCACGCAGCCGTTACGGCGCCAAGAAGGAGAAGAGCTAATGCCACGCAAGGGCCCCGCGCCGAAGCGTCCGTTGGTCAACGACCCCGTCTACGGGTCGCAGCTGGTCACCCAGCTGGTCAACAAGGTTCTGCTCGACGGTAAGAAGTCGCTGGCCGAGCGCATCGTCTACGGCGCCCTGGAGCAGGCGCGGGACAAGACCGGCACCGATCCGGTCGTGACCCTCAAGCGCGCCATGGACAACGTGAAGCCTTCGCTCGAGGTGCGCAGCCGCCGCGTCGGTGGCGCCACGTACCAGGTGCCCGTCGAGGTCCGCGCCGAGCGGTCCACCACGCTGGCCCTGCGCTGGCTGGTCAGCTTCTCGAAGGCTCGCCGCGAGAAGACCATGATCGAGCGTCTCGCCAACGAGATTCTGGACGCCAGCAATGGCTTGGGTGCCGCCGTCAAGCGACGCGAGGACACCCACAAGATGGCCGAGGCGAACCGGGCCTTCGCGCACTACCGCTGGTGACCTCAACGCCGCCGCGGAGCTGCGTCGGCGTCAACACCAATAGCAATCAAGCAAGCGAAAGAGTGGGAATTTAGCCGTGGCACAGGACGTGCTCACCGACCTCACGAAGGTCCGCAATATCGGCATCATGGCGCACATCGACGCCGGCAAGACGACGACCACCGAGCGCATCCTCTTCTACACCGGTATCTCGTACAAGATCGGTGAGGTGCACGACGGCGCCGCCACGATGGACTGGATGGAGCAGGAGCAGGAGCGGGGTATCACCATCACCTCGGCCGCCACCACCTGCTTCTGGAACGACAACCAGATCAACATCATCGACACCCCCGGCCACGTCGACTTCACCGTCGAGGTGGAGCGTTCGCTGCGCGTGCTCGACGGTGCCGTCGCCGTCTTCGACGGCAAGGAAGGTGTCGAGCCGCAGTCCGAGCAGGTCTGGCGTCAGGCCGACAAATACGACGTCCCCCGCATCTGTTTCGTCAACAAGATGGACAAGCTGGGCGCCGACTTCTACTTCTCGGTGCAGACCATGAAGGACCGCCTGGGCGCGAATGTCGTCCCGATCCAGCTGCCGATCGGTGCGGAGAATGACTTCGAGGGCATCGTCGACCTGGTCGAGATGAAGGCCAAGGTCTGGCGCGGCGAGACCAAGCTCGGCGAGAAGTACGACGTCGTCGACATCCCGGCCGATCTGCAGGAAAAGGCCGAGGAGTACCGCACCGCGATGATCGAGGCGGTCGCCGAGACCGACGACGATCTCATGGAGAAGTACCTGGGCGGCGAAGAGCTGACGGTCGAGGAGATCAAGGCAGGTCTGCGCAAGCTGACCGTCACCAGCGCCGGCTACCCGGTGCTGTGTGGCAGCGCGTTCAAGAACAAGGGCGTGCAGCCCATGCTCGACGCGGTCATCGACTACCTGCCGACCCCGCTGGACGTCGCGGCCGCCGAAGGCCACGTTCCGGGCAAGGAAGACGAGATCATCTCGCGCAAGCCGTCGGCCGACGAGCCGTTCTCCGGGCTGGCGTTCAAGGTTGCCACGCACCCGTTCTTCGGCAAGCTGACCTACGTCCGGGTGTACTCGGGCAAGGTCGATTCCGGTGCGCAGGTCATCAACTCGACCAAGGGCAAGAAGGAGCGTCTGGGCAAGCTGTTCCAGATGCACTCCAACAAGGAGAACCCGGTCGACACGGCATCCGCCGGTCACATCTACGCGGTCATCGGCCTCAAGGACACCACCACCGGTGACACCCTGAGCGATCCGAACAACCAGATCGTGCTGGAGTCGATGACCTTCCCGGATCCGGTCATCGAGGTCGCCATCGAGCCCAAGACCAAGAGTGACCAGGAGAAGCTGGGCACCGCCATCCAGAAGCTGGCCGAAGAGGATCCCACCTTCAAGGTGCACCTGGATCAGGAGACCGGCCAGACCGTCATCGGCGGTATGGGCGAGCTGCACCTGGACATCCTGGTGGACCGCATGCGCCGCGAGTTCAAGGTCGAGGCCAACGTCGGCAAGCCGCAGGTGGCCTATAAGGAGACCATCCGCCGCAAGGTGGAGAAGGTCGAGTTCACCCACAAGAAGCAGACGGGTGGCTCCGGCCAGTTCGCGAAGGTACTCATCGATCTGGAGCCGTTCGTCGGCGAGGACGGTGCCACCTACGAGTTCGAGAACAAGGTCACCGGTGGCCGTATCCCGCGTGAGTACATCCCGTCGGTGGATGCCGGTGCGCAGGACGCCATGCAGTACGGTGTGCTGGCCGGCTACCCGCTGGTGAACGTGAAGGTCACGCTGCTCGACGGCGCATACCACGACGTCGACTCGTCGGAAATGGCCTTCAAGGTGGCCGGTTCGCAGGTGTTCAAGAAGGCTGCCGGACAGGCGCAGCCCGTCATCCTGGAACCGATCATGGCCGTCGAGGTCACCACGCCCGAGGACTACATGGGCGACGTGATCGGCGACCTGAACTCCCGCCGTGGTCAGATCCAGGCCATGGAGGAGCGCAGCGGTGCGCGCGTCGTCAAGGCGCAGGTGCCTCTGTCGGAGATGTTCGGCTACGTCGGCGACCTTCGGTCGAAGACCCAGGGCCGGGCCAACTACTCCATGGTGTTCGACTCGTACGCCGAGGTTCCGGCGAACGTGTCGAAGGAGATCATCGCGAAGGCAACCGGGCAGTAGTCCGGTTCTTCGCAGACCACACAACTGAACACATCAACACAAACCTGCTTTACGTAAAAGCACCAACAAGTCCAGGAGGACACCACAGTGGCGAAGGCGAAGTTCGAGCGGACGAAGCCGCACGTCAACATCGGGACCATTGGTCACGTTGACCACGGCAAGACCACGCTGACTGCAGCAATCACCAAGGTTCTGCACGACAAGTACCCCGATTTGAACGAATCGCGCGCATTCGACCAGATCGACAATGCGCCCGAAGAGCGTGCTCGTGGCATCACGATCAACATCTCCCACGTGGAGTACCAGACCGACAAGCGGCACTACGCCCACGTGGATGCCCCCGGTCACGCGGACTACATCAAGAACATGATCACCGGTGCGGCGCAGATGGACGGCGCCATCCTGGTGGTTGCCGCCACCGACGGCCCGATGCCGCAGACCCGCGAGCACGTGCTGCTGGCCCGCCAGGTCGGCGTGCCGTACATCCTGGTCGCGCTGAACAAGTCCGACATGGTCGACGACGAGGAGCTGCTGGAGCTCGTCGAGCTCGAGGTCCGCGAACTGCTGGCCGCTCAGGACTTCGACGAGGACGCCCCGGTCATCCAGGTGTCCGCGCTCAAGGCCCTCGAGGGTGACCCGAAGTGGGTCGAGTCCGTCGAGAAGCTCATGGAGGCCGTCGACGAGTCCATCCCGGACCCGGTTCGTGAGACCGACAAGCCGTTCCTCATGCCCGTCGAGGACGTCTTCACCATCACCGGCCGTGGCACCGTTGTCACCGGTCGTGTGGAGCGTGGCGTGATCAACGTCAACGAAGAGGTCGAGATCGTCGGCATCCGTCCCGGCACCACCAAGACCACGGTCACCGGTGTCGAGATGTTCCGCAAGCTGCTGGATCAGGGCCAGGCCGGCGACAACGTCGGTCTGCTGGTTCGTGGCATCAAGCGCGAGGACGTCGAGCGCGGCCAGGTCATCGTGAAGCCGGGCACCACGACCCCGCACACGGAGTTCGAAGGCAGCGTCTACATCCTGTCCAAGGACGAGGGCGGCCGCCACACGCCGTTCTTCAACAACTACCGCCCGCAGTTCTACTTCCGTACCACGGACGTGACCGGCGTGGTGACCCTGCCCGAAGGCACCGAGATGGTGATGCCCGGTGACAACACCGACATCTCCGTCAAGCTGATTCAGCCGGTCGCCATGGACGAGGGCCTGCGGTTCGCCATCCGTGAGGGTGGCCGTACCGTCGGCGCCGGCCGGGTCACCAAGATCATCAAGTGATGATCTGACCTAAGTACCGCAAAGCGGCGCTCACCTTCGGGTGGGCGCCGCTTTCGTCTGCCTCTACAGGTCGTCGATGCTGAGGATGCCGTCCTGCACGGCCCGGGCAATCAACGCGGCCTTGGTCGGGGCGGGCCGGCCCACTGCCGCGTACTTGGCCCTGGCGCGCTGCAGGTGCGTGCGGACCGTCGACGGTTCGATGAACAGTCGCTTGGCGACGAATTCCTTGTTCTCCGTCTGAAACCAGGCGATCAGCACCTCACGTTCCCGTGTACTCAACCCGGGACGACCGACCGTACGGTCGTTGAACAGCGCCTTCGCCATCCGCGGCCCGACATAGGGCGTGTTCGTGTGGGCCGCGTAGATCGCGTCGAACAGGTGCTGCTTGTCCTCACCTTTGGCCAGGAACGTCATCGCGCCCGCATCCAGGCTGCTCAGGATCACCTCGTCGGTGGACATGTGCGAGTACACGATGACCCGGTGGCCTGCCGCGCATACCTCGGCCAGGCTCTCGAATTCGGGCCGGTAGCGCTCGTACTGCAGATCGAAGAGCACGACCTCGATTGCGTCGCTTCCACGCGGGTATTCGGCCAGGAACGACGAGGGGTCAGGGTAATCGGCGACGAGTTCGATCGGCGGATGGGCCTCGGCAAACCACGCCTTCACGCCGGCGTGAATAACATCGTGGTCGTCAATTAAAGCGACCGGGATGGCGGCCCCGGGCCTCTGCGAGCCTCGATCTTTGGCCTTATTCATGCAATTCGCCTGAGGTAGAAGAGATCACCGATTGTGGGCCCTCACAATTCTTCGGTACAGAACCTTACTCTTTGGCAACGCCCAGACCGCCCGAAATACGAAAGTCGGCTAACCATATTGACGTATGGGCAGATACTATCCCGAATCACGCAATGCTGTGCCGGTGGGTGCCCGCAGCCGATGGTCCGGACTCAAGGCGATGGCGCACGCTCACCCACACCTTGTCACCGATGACGGTGACCTCGACGTGCGGGTGGGCGCTGTAGGCCTGCATCCGCGCGACTCCGGCGACATCGCAGACGATGCTGGCGATCAGGTCGCCACCGGCCACGGTCAGTCCGATCCGGGCCTGGTCATGCGCGTGGGCCAGCGCATCCAACAGTGGCGCGAGTACTTCGCGGCGGACGTGTTCGTCCAGCGGCGGCAGGTCGTTGTCCGTGTTGATGGTGACGATCACCCCGCGGCGGTCGGCCTTGTCGACGGCCGCGCGCAGTTCGGCGACGAGAGGGTGGCTGAAGGTTCGCGACTGGAAGATGTACAGCCGCAGCCTGCGTGACTCCAGGCGGGAGCGTTCCCTGGTCTCGGCGTCGATGACTCCGGTGCTCAACGTCTGGAGCAGGGGGAACACCCCGCGGATCAGTTTGGAGGTCCGGCGGACATAGTCGTCGTGCAGGGCCTCGGCGATGCGGTGCCGGTCGGCCATGGCCCAGCGTTCCCTCGCTTCGGCGGCCGCATCGACGGTGGCGTTGCGCAACAGTTCCGGGAACGCCAACGCGAACATCTGCACCATCGCGATACCGGCGGTGTACAACGCCAGGCCGAAGGCCATCTCCATATCGGGTTGCCGGGCGAAGGTGAGGATCGCGGCGCCGAGCCAGAAGGCGATCATTACCGCGGCGGCGTGCCGGACCTGACGACGCAGCACGAAGGGCAGTACGCACAGGCCCGTCGCGATCAGCGTCCACTGGGCGGGGCCGCCAACCAAGTCGGCCGGCAGCAGCAGGGTCTGCACGACGATGACCGTTGCCATCGTCGCCAGAGCGGGAACCGTGATGTCGGGTCCGCGGCCGAGCACCCGCGGAATGCCCGCGATGATGACCAGCGCGGCGAGGGCGCCGAGCCCGAGCTGGAGGAGCGGGGAGTCGGTGTGCGCGGCTGCATACGGCACGGACACCAACAGCTGGACCAGGCCGAAGATGATGATGCCGAGACCGAACTGGATGAGCATGCGTTCGGTCAACTGGTCGATGTCGTCGACGACCGGGTTCGGCGGCGCCGCGACGGATGACGGGTCCCACGTGAGTGTCACCTCGGTGCCACTGCCGGGCGCGGACAGGACGGTGGCGCTGCCGCCGGCCCGGCGCATCCGGGCGACGATCGACTCGGCGACGCCATGGCCGAGCGTCGTGGTGGCGACGTCGAATCCGGTCCCGTCGTCGATGATCGTGATGGTGGTGGGCGCGACCTTGATCTCGATGTGGGATGCGTCCGCATGCCGCTCGGTATTGTTGAGCGCTTCGCGGGCCGCGGCGAGCACGGTGCGGGCCCGGGAGCCGGTGAGGACGAGGCTGGCGAGTCCCGTCATCGTGACCTGGACCGGGAAGTGCCGCGTCTCCTGGCGTAGAGCGGCGACGATATCGGTGTCGGGTAGCGGTTCGAGTGCCGCGGGACCGCCGGTGAGCAGTTCCAGATCTCGGCGGGCTTGTGCGGCAATGCGATCGGACGAGATGTCGGCCCCTTCGCCGACGAGGTACAGCGTCGACGCGGCGGTGTCGTGCACCAGGGCCAGATGCTCGAGTTCGTAGTTGCGCACGGCGGCGCCGATCGCGTCACGCAGCGCAGCATCGTGGTTGTCGGTGCGGGCTTGATCCACTTGCCTGGCCACGGCCAGGCCTGCCGCGAGCAATGCGGCGGCGATGGCCCACTCGATGCCCAGCATGTAGAACAGCATCGGAACCTGGGCGGCTTCCCGCCAGCCGATCAACTGCGCGCAGCCGGCGGCATAGGCCAGCGTGGTCAGCGCGGCGGCAGGGAAGCTGAACTTGGGGGGTTGGGCCATGGTGAAGGCGATGACGGCAGTGCCGGCGATCGCCTGGGGCACCGAGTAGGTATAGAGGCTCGCGGGGTTCGGGTCGAACCACGGCATGGCCGCGCAGACGACCAGCACATACGTGAAATCGGCCAGCTGGTAGGGCAGCGCACGGGACCGGGTGCAGAGCCGGAAGGCCGACCAGCATCCGAGCACTGCGAGCAGTACCGTGCCGGAGGGCCGTTCCGGCGTGCCGGGAAGAAGGAGGGCGCTCGAAACCGCGACAAGAGTGACCGTGTTGAGCAGAATGGTGGCAAGTTCCTGCGCGCGCCGGATCACCTGTCGCTCAGACACATGGACACTCCGGATGTCCTGGTCGCGCTCAAGCACACGCAATTCTAGGCACGAATGTCCATGGCAGTGTCGGTCAAATGGCGGACATGGACACATTTAATTGCAGACGCAAATAGCTGTGCTGATCGGACGTGGCCAGATGGTTTGGCTCGCCGCCGAAATGCGCTGGTTGGAGTTAGTCTGACGCTGTCGACTTCGAACGGAGCGTGGCACATGGTGTGGCGATACCTGAAGGCGCAGCTGATGGTGTTGCTGTGCGGCGGTTTGGTCGGACCGATCTTTTTGGGCGTCTACTTCGCCACCGGTCAGAGTTCTTTGCTGAAATGGATGTTCTGGGTAGGTTTGCTGATCACCGCGGCCGACGTGCTGATCGCCTTGGCGCTGGCGAACTTTGGTGCGAAGTCCGCGGCCCGGACCCAGGCCCTGGAGGCGACCGGGGTTCTCGCACTCGCGCAGATCACCGGGATGGCCGAAACCGGCACGCGGATCAACGACCAACCGTTGGTCAAACTCAACCTGCACGTCTCGGGGCCCGGCATCGCACCGTTCACCGCCGAGGACCGCGTCATCGCCAGCGTGACGCGGTTGGGGACGCTCACCTCCCGCAAGGTGGTGGTGCTGGTGGACCCGGCAACGAATCAGTTCCAGATCGACTGGGAGCGCAGCGCTCTGATCAACGGCCAGATGCCCGCGACGTTCTCCATCGAGGAAGACCAACGGACCTACGATCTGTCCGGTCAGGTCGGCCCACTGATGGAGATCCTGCAGATCCTCAAGGCCAACAACATCGGCATGAACAGCATGATCGACCTCCGCAGCAATCCCGCGGCGCGGGCGCAGGTGCAGGCGGTGGTCCGGCGGGCCGGAGCCCAGCAGTCGGCCCCGCCGCCGGCGCCCGCCGCGGCCGCCTACGTTCCGCCGGCGCCTCCCGCACCGTCGGTCGCCCAGCGGTTGCAGGAACTTGAGACGCTGCGCGCCACCGGCTCGATCTCGGAGGCCGAGTACGCCAGCAAGCGGCAGCAGATCATCGCCCAGCTGTGACCGGCCGCCGGATGCGCAGATAATTCATCGCCTCATGATCCGCTGCTGATAGCGTCCGCATTGGTCCACTCACGGCACCGGCCGTCTCGGACACGCGACCCGTTCTGCTGATGCCGGGGGCAACATGAGCGCTGAGAACTCGACCGCAGTCGACAAGGTCAGTCTGCCGACACTGACGGCGATGGTCATCGGATCGATGATCGGGTCCGGCGTCTTCCTGCTGCCGCGCCGATTCGGCGTTGAGACAGGCGTGCTCGGTGCACTGATCGCCTGGGCCATCGCGGGTGCCGGAATGCTGATGCTGGCCTTCGTCTTTCAGCGGCTCGCCACCCGCAAGCCAGATCTGGATGCCGGGATCTACGCCTACGCCAAGGCCGGGTTCGGCGACTACGTCGGATTCAACTCGGCGTTCGGATTCTGGGCGTCGGCCTGCGCGGGCAACACCTCGTACTGGGTGCTCATCATGGCGACCACCAGTGCGCTGTTTCCCGCCCTCGGGTCCGGCGACACCGTCCTCGCGGTGGTCTGCTCGTCGATCGGGGTGTGGCTGTTCTGCTTCCTCATCCTGCGCGGGGTCAAGGAGGCGGCGATCATCAATCGGATCGCCACGATCGCCAAGATCATCCCCATCCTCACCTTCATCGTCATCGCGCTGGTGGCCTTCGACGCCGACGTGTTCACTGGCAACTTCTGGGGTGGGGACGGGCACTACTCGTTGGCATCACTGTTCGAGCAGGCCAAGGGCACGATGCTGATCACCGTGTTCGTCTTCCTCGGGATCGAGGGCGCCAGTGTGTACTCCCGGTTCGCGCGCAGGCGGGAGGACGTCGGGCGCGCGACCGTCATCGGATTCCTCTCCGTGCTGAGCGTTTTCATGCTCGTGACGATGGTCTCCTATGGGGCACTGCCACAGTCGGAGCTGGCCACCATCGGCCAGCCGTCCATGGCCTCGGTTCTGGAGTCCATCGTCGGGCACTGGGGCTCCATCTTCATCCGGGTGGGTGTCATCCTGTCGGTCCTGGGTGCGTACCTCGCCTGGACCCTGATGGCAGCCGAGGTCCTCTACATTCCGGCCAAGGCCGACGACATGCCGAAGTTCTTGGCGCGCACCAATTCCAAAGGTGCACCGGTGACCGCCCTGGTGATGGCAGCCGGCCTGGTGCAACTGCTGTTGATCCTGCTGCTGTTCACCTCGGACGCCCTGGATTTCATGCTGGACCTCACGGCGGCTCTGTCCCTGATCCCGTATCTGCTGGCCGCCGGGTACGCTCTGAAGCTGACTGTCACGCGCGAAACATACGGTGACGACAAGTCTTTGGTCCCGGACATGATCGTCGCAGCCGTGGCCACGATCTACACCCTGTTCTTGGTCTACGCCGCGGGGTGGGACCACCTGTTGCTGTCATGCGTGCTCTACGCGCCGGCAGCGCTGCTGTACGTCAAGGCTCGCCGGGAACGTTCGCTACGGGTGTTCACTCCACCCGAGGCGGTGTTGTTCGGGATCATCGTGTTGGGCGCGATCGGCGGGGTGTACGGACTGGCGTCGGGCTCCATCCAGATTTGAGCGAAAGGACCAACATGGCTCTCCCTTCGGCCGCATACGGCGTGCACTCCGAGGTGGGCAAGCTGCGCAAGGTGCTGGTGTGCTCGCCAGGCCTGGCGCATGAGCGCCTCACCCCGACCAATTGCGACGACCTGTTGTTCGATGACGTGCTGTGGGTGCAGAACGCCCGCCGCGACCACTTCGACTTCATGGACAAGATGCGCGACCGTGACGTGGAAGTTGTTGAGCTACACGAGTTGCTGACCGAAACCATGGAAATCCCGACTGCCAGGGACTGGTTGCTGGACCGCAAGATCGTCGCCAACGAGGTGGGGCTGGGTCTGGTGGACGACACCAGAGGTTTCCTGGATTCGCTGCAACCACGCAGGCTCACCGAGTTCCTCATCGGCGGGATGTCAACCCGCGACCTGCCTGCCGATGTCCGGACCGGTTACCGGGCGCTGGCCCGCGAGGACAGCGGTGTCACCGAATACCTGATGCCACCGTTGCCCAACACGCTCTACACCCGCGATACGACCTGCTGGATCTACGGCGGCCTGACGCTGAATCCGCTGTTCTGGCCCGCCCGGCACGACGAAACCCTGCTGATGAAGGCGATCTACCAGTTCCACCCCGACTACGTCGGTTCGACGGTGTGGTGGGGAGATCCCGAAAAGACCTGGGGCCTGGCCACTCTGGAAGGCGGCGACGTCCTGATCCCCGGCAACGGCGTTGTCTTGGTTGGCATGAGCGAACGCTCGTCGCGACAAGCCATCACCCAGGTCGCGGCCGAACTTTTCGCCGCCGGCGCGGCCGAGAAGGTGATCGTCGCAGGTATGCCGAAGTTGCGCTCGGCCATGCACCTGGACACGGTGTTCACCTTCGCCGACCGCGATGTCGTGACGATCTACCCTGACATCGTCAACGGCATCGAACCGTTCACGCTGGTCCCCTCCGATGCCGCGCCCGGCGTCGAGGTCATCGAGGAAACGAAGCCCTTCATCGAGGTGGTCGCGGCCGCCCTGGGGCTGGCCGAACTCCGGGTGGTCGAGACCGGCGGCAGCCGGTACGACTCCGAACGCCAGCAATGGGACAGTGGCAACAACCTCGTCGCCGTCGAGCCAGGCGTCGTCTTCGCCTACGACCGCAACATCCACACCAACTCACTGTTGCGCAAGGCCGGTGTCGAGGTCATCACCATCGTGGGTGCGGAGCTAGGCCGCGGACGCGGCGGCGGCCACTGCATGACGTGCCCGATCATCCGGGACGCGATCGATTACTAGAACACGTTTCAGTCCGGCTGCTAGCCTGGGCGCTGGTTGACGAAAGGACCGGCAATGGCGGCGGGTAACGGTTCCCTAGAGGGACGTGTGGCATTCGTGACAGGAGCCGCGCGCGGCCAGGGCCGAGCCCACGCGATCCGGTTGGCCAATGAGGGCGCCGACATCATCGCCGCGGACATCTGCGCGCCGGTGTCCGACACCATCACCTATCCGGCGGCCACCTCCGACGACCTGGCCGAGACGGTGCGCGGTGTCGAAGCCGCCGGCCGCAAGATCCTGGCCCGTGCCGTCGATGTGCGCGACCTCGATGCCCAGCAGCAGTTGGTCGCCGACGGCGTCGAACAGTTCGGCCGGCTCGATGTGGTGGTCGCCAATGCCGGTGTACTGAGCTGGGGCCGGGTGTGGGAGCTCACGCCCGAGCAGTGGGACACCGTCATCGACGTCAACCTCAACGGCACCTGGCGCACCATCAAGGCGGCCGTACCCGCGATGATCGATGCGGGCAACGGCGGGTCGATCATCGTCGTCAGCTCGTCGGCGGGCGTGAAGGCCACCCCCGGTAATTCGCACTACGCGGCGTCCAAACACGGTCTGGTCGCGCTGACCAATTCGCTGGCACTCGAGGTGGGGGAGTTCGGGATCCGGGTCAACTCGATCCACCCGTATTCGATCGACACCCCGATGATCGAGCCCGAGGCGATGGCCACCATCTTCTCCAAGTTCCCGAGCTTCCTGCACAGCTTCGCCCCGATGCCGTACCACAAGGTGACCGACGGCAAGAACGAAGGACTCGCGGCGTTCATGGCGCCCGAAGAGGTCGCGAATGTGGTGGCATGGTTGGCCGGTGACGGGTCGGCGACGTTGTCCGGCAGTCAGATCGCCGTCGACCGGGGCGTGCTCAAGTACTAGTGGTGCCGGCGGCTTACCCGGGCAACACCAGTACCGGTACCGGACTGTGCCGCACGATCTTGGTGCCGCGCGACCCGAGGAACACCCTGGCGACCGCCCCGTGCGGCGCGGTGCCCAGTGCCAGCAGTTCACCGTCGAGCCATTCGGTGGCGTCAAGGGCCTGATCCCAGCCGTTCCCGGTGACCACCTGCAGGGCGACATCGTGGGCGACGACACCGTCGGATTTCAACTTGGCCAGTGCCGTCCGTGAGCTCTGGGCCCACTCGGTGAGGATGGCGTCCTCGGCGTGCAGTCCGACCTGGGGTGGGTACATGGTGCGGCCCCTTACCGCGAAGGTCACCACCCGCATGGGCACCTCCAGCCGGGCGGCCAGCGCCGCGACACGTTCGACCACCGCCACGGCTTCGGGGGTGCCCGGGTAGGCGCAGGTGATCCGCTGCAGCCCAGCATGTTTGGTGCCCCGATAGCCCCGCGGGCTGATCGCCAGGGGCACCGGCGCCGAATGCAGTAGCCGGTCGGCGGTCGAGCCGACCACCACCTGACCGAGCTGGCCGTCGGCCGCGGATCCGAGCACGAGGGCGTCGGCCTGGAGGTCTTCGACCGCGCTGAGCAGACCGCCCGGCACCGACCGGTGCGCGTACTTGTGAAAGGTCACCTCAAGATCCGGTGCCAGTTCGGCGATGCAGGCGCGGGCCTGTTCCGCCGAATCGGCGGCCAGCGCGTCGGCATACTGCGCGTACTCGGCATCGATCCGGGCCGGAGACGGTGTGGTCCACGGTTTGGGAACGACGGTGACCACCGCGAGCCCGGTCTTGAGGGCCTGGGCCGCCTCGGTGGCCAGGTGCAGCGCCGACAGGCCGCCCTTGCCCGCCAGGTACCCGACGAGGACGGTCATGCGTTGTCCTGTGGGGGCGTGATGACCTCGACATCGTCGACACCCGGTGCGGCGGAGGCGATCACACCGTCGCCGCCGTCGTTGAGTGCGCTGTGGTGCCGGCCCCAGAGCAGGTAGTACGCGAGCACGACGGCGACCCATCCGCCGAACGCCAGCCAGGTGTACCAATGCAGGCTGTAGAGAATGTAGGCGCATGCCGCGATCGACAGGATCGGGGTGACCTGATACAGCGGAACCTTGAACCCGCGAGGCAGGTCGGGTTCGCGGCGGCGCAGGATGATCACGCCGAGCGACACCACGATGAAGGCCGTCAGCGTGCCGATCGACACCATGTCGGCGAGCTTGTCCAGCGGGATGAAGCCGGCCAGGATGCTCACGACGATGGCCACGATGATGGTGTTGTTGACCGGGGTCATGGAGCGCGGGTTGACCTTCGCGAACATCGACGGGAGCAGTCCGTCGCGGCCCATGGCGAACAAGATGCGGGTCTGGCCGTACATGGTCACCAGCGTGACCGAGAAGATCGAGATGACCGCCCCCGCGGCCAGTACCGTGCTCCAGCCCTTGAACCCGGTGACGTCGTCGAGGATCTGTGCCAGCCCGGCCTCCTGGCCCTCGAAGCCCGTCCAGCTCTGCGCGCCCAGCGCGGCGAACGTGACCAGGATGTAGATGCCGGTGACGATCAGCAGTGCGGCGATGATGGCCCGCGGCATGGTCTTCTGTGGATCCTTCACCTCGTCACCGGCGGTGGAGACGGCGTCCAGGCCGATGTAGGAGAAGAAGATGGTGCCCGCGGCGAGTCCGACCGAGCCCCAGCCCAGCGGGGCGAAGTCGGCGAAGTGGTTGGTGCTGAAGCCGGTGAACGCGATCACCGCGAACATGGCGAGCACGCCGAGCTTGATGAGCACCATGATGGTGTTGGCCTTGGCCGACTCCGAGGCGCCGCGGATCAGCAGGAGCATGCAGAGGACGACGAGGATGATCGCGGGCAGATTGATGATGCCGGGGTCGGTGTCCCACGGTGCGGCAGTGATGGCGTGCGGCAACTGGAATCCGAAGATGTTCGCCAACAGCTTGTTCAGGTACTGACTCCAGCCGACGGCGACCGCGGCGGTGGACACGCCGTATTCCAGCAGCAGGCAGGCCGCCACGCCCATCGCGACGAATTCGCCGAGGGTGGTGTAGGCGTACGAATACGTCGATCCGGAAACCGGTACGGCCGAGGCCATTTCGGCATAGCAGATGGCGGCCAGCCCGGCGGCGATCCCTGCCAGGACGAAGGAGAGCAGGACCGCGGGGCCCGCTTCCGGTACCGCCTCGGACAGTACGAAGAAGATGCCCGTGCCGACCGTCGCTCCCACGCCGAACATCGTCAGCTGGAAGACGCCGATGGTGCGTTTGAGTTCCTGTGCGGCGCCATGGGCCACGGGTGCACCGAGCACCGGTCTGCGGCGCAGCATCTGTTCGGTGAGGGGGATCGCCGGTTTGGTCATGCTGCTCCCTGAGACGTGCGGATCGCTAGTGGATTACGTCGGCCAGAACATCGATGAACTGGTCCATCGCCCAATCGATT
>JAHFVC010000100.1 GCA_023264765.1 Mycobacterium sp.
GGTGCCCCCCAACTGTGGGTGGTCGGCACCCGCCCGTTCGGGCCGATATGCATGTTCGTCCGGGCCACCGGTGAGATCCACCTCAACAGCACCTGGGACGAAGGCATCCCGGAGGAGATCCCGCACGAGAACCTGTACGGGTTGGCGTGGAATCCGATGACGCTGATGGGCGTGCTGAAGGGCATCAAAGGTGCCGACACGGCGCGCCGCGTCGGCACCGACGCTCTGACACCGACATTCGCCAAGCTGCTGCCGATGGCCTTCCCGAACGCCGAACTCGTCGACGGTGAACAGGCGATGCGCGCTGCCCGCCGGATCAAGACGCCGGAGGAGATCGACGCACTGGGCCACGCTCTGCGCGTGGCCGAGGAGGGGCTGGCCAAGGCGTCGGCGGAACTGGCGGCCGGTATCTCCGAGCAGCAGTTGGCAGCCGCTCTGCTGGAAGCCGAGGCCGCCGGTGGTGTGAGTACCCCGGCCACCCAGGACGCGGCGTGGGTGACATCGAAGGATCATCCGTGGCGGCGGCCGTCGGGTGACGGCCGGGTGCGCGACGGTGACCTGGTGGCCCTCTCGGCGGGCGTGCTCGCCGACGGGTATGTCGGTGAGGTGGCCCGCACACTCTACGTCGGAGAACCGACCGAGGCCGTGCGTGCGCTCTACCGCCGCCGGGATGACCTGTGGGACAGGTTGCTTCACGCCGCCCGTCCGGGCAACACCACGAGTGCCCTGCTGGATGCCTACGAGCAGGCAGGCGAGCGGCTGCCCGCGATGCCCGTCGCGCATGGGCTGGGTCTGGGCTTCGACCCGCCGGTGGTCTCGCCCAGCCTGCGTGCGACCGCCGAACAGGATGTCCTCGAAGAGGGAATGGTGTTCGCACTGACCGGTTACGTCTGGGAACAGGGCGTGGGTGCGGTGTTCACCCGCGATGCCGTCGTGATCGGGGCCGACGGCCCCGAAGTGCTGACCCGGGCCCCGTCGGCTGTCGGCGTCGTCGCAGCCGGCTGACCATACTTTTTCATGTACGCCACTGCCGCAAAGGAGCTGACTGATGGCGGATCGACCCACCCCTGAAGAGATCATCCTCTACGAGAAGAACCCGAAGACGAAGATCGCAACCATCACGTTCAACCGGCCGGAGTTCCTCAACGCGCCGACGTCGATGGCGCGGCTGCGCTACGCCGACATCCTGCGGGCGGCCAACGCCGACAATGACGTCAAGGTGGTGATCATCCGCGGCGTCGGGGACAACCTCGGCAGCGGCGCCGATCTACCGGAATTCATGGAAGGCAATGACAATCCGGCGGCCCGGCTGGCGGAACTGCGCCTGGAGGACGACGGAGTCGGTGAGGTGACCTACCCGCCGAAGGGGACCTTCCGCAACGGGGCCACCATCAGCTCGTGGTACGCCAACTCCCAGGCCGGTAACCGGGCGCTGCAGGACTTCAAGAAGATCAGCATCGTCGAAGCCAAGGGTTACTGTTACGGCTGGCACTTCTACCAGTGCGCCGACGCCGACATGGTGATCTCCAGTGACGACGCGCTGTTCGGCCATCCGTCCTTCCGGTATCACGGCTGGGGCCCGCGCATGTGGACCTGGGTTCAGATGATGGGGCTGCGCAAGTTCCAGGAGATGGTCTTCACCGGCCGGCCGTTCACCGCGGCCGAGATGTATGACTGCAACTTCCTCAACAAGGTGGTGGCCAGGGATCAGCTGGAAGCCGAGACCGAGAAGTACGCCCTGGCGTGCGCCCGGAACCGGCCGGTGGACACCGTCTTTCAGCAGAAGATGTTCTTCGAGATCTTCAAGCAGCAGCAGGGCGAATATATGGGCAGCCTGCTGTCCGCCTTCTTCGAGTCGATGGGCAACGGGGTGGCCAACGACAGCGAGGACGACCTCGACATGTTCGAGTCCATCGACTCCGGATTGTCGGCCGCCGTCAACGACAACGACAGCAAGTTCCCACCCGAGTTCCGGCTGTCCAAGAAGAACCGGGCGAAGCCCGAATAGGCCATGACTGCACCACTGACCGGCTACACCGTCGTCGACCTGTCCAGCGGCATCGCCGGGGCGTACGCCACCAAGATCCTGGCCGACGGCGGCGCCGACGTGATCAAAGTGGAGTCACCCGCCGGTGATCCACTCCGCACCTGGTCGGCATCCGGCTCCGGGGGCGGCGCCCTGTTCGGCTTCCTGGCCGGCGGTAAGCGCAGCGTCGTCGCCGAGCCGGACCTGCTCGATCGGCTCATCGCATCTGCGGATGCGGTGGTGTGGTCACCAGAATCGGAAGTGGCACAAGCGGTCTCGCCCGAAGAGCTGTACCGGCGGTATCCACATCTGATCGTCACGGCCATTACCCCGTTCGGACTGGACGGCCCGTGGAGTGATCGACCGGCCACCGAATTCACCCTGCAGGCCTGGTCCGGCGGGGCGATCGGGATCGGCCGCGGTACCCAGGACCGCGCGCCGGTCACCATCGGCGGTCAGGTGGGGGACTGGCTCGCGGGGGCCTACGCGGCCGCGATGACGTTGGCCTTCCGGGCGCGGGCGCTGCGCGACGGCCACGGCGAGTTCATCGACCTGTCCAAGCTGGAAGCCCAGATCCTCTGCCTCACCTACTATCCCGTCACCTACTTCGAGATGCTCGGCCGGCCGTGGCGCACCGAGCGGCGGCCCACCGTGCCCGGGGTGGCCCAGGCCGCCGACGGACTGGTGGCGCTGGGCTGCGGCACCGCCCAGCAGTGGTGGGACCTGTGCGCGATGTCCGGCCACGACGAGTGGATCGACGAGACGACGCAGCTGACCATCACCGAGCAGGCCAACCTGCACGCCGAGGAACTCTACGAGTGGCTGCGCGAGCAGAACGTCGACGACGTCCGAGACCTTGCTTCCGCGTTCCGGATTCCGAATTCGCCCGTCGGCAACGGCGCGAATGTCACCGCGATGGACCACTTCGTGGAGCGTGGGACGTTCGTACCCAGTCCGGACGGCGAGTTCACCCAGCCCGCGCACCCCTACCGATTCACCGGGTGCGCGTTGCGTGCCCCCGCACCCGCCCCCGGCCTGGGCGAACACACCGACCAGGTTCGGGCCGCCCCGCTGATCCCGCGCCCGGCGCCCACCGCGGGCGCGGACCGGGACCGATTGCCGTTCAGTGGGCTTCGAGTGCTGGACATGACCACCTTCTGGGCCGGCCCGTCGTGCACCCATGCGCTCGGCATGCTCGGCGCGGACATCATCCACCTGGAGTCCACTCCTCGCCCCGACGGCACCCGGCTGATCGCCGGTATCCCCGCCACGGTCGAACAGTGGTGGGAACGATCGCCCATCTTCAGCGCGCTCAACACCAACAAGAAGAGCGTCACGGTGGACTTCCAGACCGAGGCGGGCCGGGAGGTGTTGCGCCGCCTGATCGCCGAAAGTGATGTGGTGGTGGAGAATTTCACCCCGCGGGTCATCGATCAGCTGGGCCTGGACTTCGACTCGGTGCGCGCCCTGCGCGAGGACGTCATCATGGTCCGGATGCCGGGTTTCGGGTTGGACGGACCGTGGCGCGACAATCCGGCGTTCGCTTACATCATCGAAGACGCGTCCGGGTTGAGTTGGCTGACCGGCTATCCGGACCGCACCCCGTTCGAACCGTACTCGGTCGGCGATCCCAATGCCGGCGTGCACGCGCTCAACGCCGTGATGCTGGCGCTGGAGCATCGGCGCACCACCGGAGAGGCTGTCCTGGTCGAGGCGGCCATGGTCGACGCCGCGCTCAACATCGCCGCAGAACAGGTCATCGAGAACTCCGCGCACGGAGTGCTGCTGCAGCGCGACGGTAACCGTGGGCCGACGGCCGCGCCGCAGAATCTCTACCAGAGCTCCGAACTCGACGAATTCGGCCGCGACGACAGTTGGGTGGCCATCGCGGTGCAGACCGACGCGCAGTGGGATGCGTTGAGCGCGGCGCTCGGGCACCCGGACTGGTCGATGCAGGATGGACTGTCCACGTTCGCGGGGCGTCGTGCCGCCCATGATGTGCTCGACGAGCATCTGGCGGCGTGGTGCCGCAGCCGCACCGGTGACGAGATCGTCGAGACCCTCTGGGGCGCCGGTGTCCCCGTCGCGAAGGTGATGCAGCCACACCGCCAGACCGAACTGCCTCAGCTGCGCCACCGCCGGTTCTTCGAACACGTCGGACATCCGGTGAACATCGCCGCACCGCACAGCACGCTGCCGGTCACGCTGGCGAATGGGCCCGCGGCCTTTCACCGCGAACCCGCGCCGCTGCTCGGTGAGCACAACCACGAAGTCCTCGGCGGACTGGGTCTGTCGGAGCAGGAGATCGCGGTCCTGGCCGAGGACGGGGTGATCGGCACCGAACCGGGCAAGGGCGGGCGTAAGGCCGCTCGCTGAGCTAGTCGACCCGGGCCAGCAGAGCGCCGAAATCCCTGGCCGCCCAGAGGTTGAGCACGTTGGTGAGCATCAACAGTTGCGCCCGCACCGGTTCGCTCTCGCTGACCCGTGGGTCGAAGCGGTCGGGTACGTCGAGCAGGTCCGGCACGGCGGCCTGCAGGTAGCCGGGCACCTCCAACAGCCATGCCACCCCCATCACGGCGGCGTACAGCAGCAGCTGATCCCGCAGCAGGCCCACCTCCATCGGTGGGCCGCCGGACGCCGTGTATTCGGCGGCGAACAGGGTGAGCAGTTCGTCGAGATGCTCGTCCCACATGGTCGTTTCGGCGCTGCACAGGCTGCCCCACAGCGCCATCGCGACGTTCATCACGCTGACGCAGCCCCAGTCCATCAGCCCGCACCGCAGCTCGCTCTCCTCGCCACGCCAGAACCATGCGTTGTCCACGTTGGCATTCCAGTGACAGAGCGCGACGTGGTCCCCGGTGGCGTGCAACCACTCCATGATCGCGTCCTCGTGTTCGGCGATCACGGCCGCTTCGGTGCGCAGCCGCCGCGCGAATTCCGGTGTCCGCACCCTCTCCGGAAAGAGCTTCGGGTGCGCGGAACAGAATGCCGCGAGGTGATCGGCACGGTCGGCCAGCTGGTCGGCGGTGTACCGGATCCGTTTACCTACGGTCACTTTCGACTCGTCGTAGCGGAACTGCTCGTCCACCGACGCGGGTAGTCGGCCTGCTCGGTGCGCACCCGCCAGCCGGGCGACGGTGGCGAGCAACGTCCGGTAATGCCCGACGGGATCGGGCATGGCGTAGTCGCGGCACTTGTCGTAGTGCGGCTCGACGCCCCCGACTCCATAGCCGACGCGATCGGTCAGCAGGATCCCGGTGCGGGACTCGCCGCGGTAGTCGGCGAACAGGCAGACCGGGACGGTGATCGGAAGATCGGCGGCCGCCGACATCGCGCCGAACGCGGCCTCGAGTTCCATCTGCGATGCGCCGCGATCTCGGCGCGGGTCCCCGAAATCGCGGGAGAACTTGACGAACAACTCACTCGGTAACGAACTGGGGTGCTCGTATTCGATATCGAGCAACGCCTTGCGTCCCGTGCTGCCCCCGCCGACCGCTTCGATGCGGGTGACCCGGCGGACGTTGTTGTCGGTGCTCAAGGTGCCGAACGCGTGCATGGCCGAGGTGAGGAAGCCGGCGCCGGCCTGCTCGAGTGTCTCTGGATCGGCGGGGAAGGGCACGCCCGTGGCGTCGCCGGTGGCCCAGCGGGTCATGCCCGCTGCGCGGTGAAGAACGCCACGGCGCGCTCGATCGCCTCGTGGATGGGCGCGGGCTCCCAGCCGAGTTCGCGGACCGCCTTGGAGTGGTCGAGGCGCCCCATCCGGTCGACGATCCGCATGCCCACGGTGGCGAACGGTAAGTCGCGGTTCAGGATTCTGGCCGTCAGATCGTTCACTCTGGCCCCGGCGTAGAGCAGCGGCAGCGCCACGCCGATACGGGGCGGCCGGACGCCGCCGGCCGCGGCGGCCACCTCGTGGAGTTCACGCGAACTCAGATACCGCTCGGAGATGATGTACCGCTGGCCGCTGCGTCCGCGTTCGGCGGCCAGCAGCATGGCGCGAGCGGCGTCCTCGATGCCCACCACCTCCAGTGAGTAGCCGAAGTAGAACGGGAAGCGGCCGGCCGCGACCATCGCCAGCGCGCCGCCATGCGGGGTCGGTTGCCAGTCGCCCGGCCCGTAAGTGGTGGAGATGCACAACGCGACCGCGGGCAGGCCACGGTCGCGAGCATAGGCGAGCACCAGATCCTCTGCGGCGATCCGGGATTCGATGTACGGACCGCCGCCGTCCCAGTCCACCGGATCGTCCTCGGTGACCGGCGCGCCGTCCCCGCCGGCCAGGGTGCCGACGGTGCTGGTGAACACGAATTTACCGACGCCGGTGGCCAATGCGGCGTCCAGCACGTGCCGCAGCCCGTCGACATTGGTGGCGAACAGGGTCGCCGCGTCCCGCAGCCACATCCTGGCGTCGACGACGCAGTAGTAGACGACATCGCAGCCGGTCATCGCCGCGCGCAGCGCTTCGTCGTCGAAAAGATCGCCGTAGCAACGCTGTATCGCCAGATCGTCGATCCCCCGCGTGGAACTGGACCGGCGCAGGAACACGCGGACTTCGTCGCCGCGCTGCGCCAGTTGACGGGTGACATGCGAGCCGAGAAACCCGCTCGCTCCCATCACCAGTGCCGTCACGGGGTGGCGGTGTCCAGCCTGGTGTCACCCAGTCGTGCGCTGAGTACCTGCCATGGGTCTGCATGGATACCCGGCGAGTTGCGATAGGCGCCTTGACGTTTCACGAACGCCCTGGCAGCCGGGGCGATCAGCCTGGAGGGATGACGCTTCCACCCGGTCTGGCTGCGGATCTCGTCGAGCATGGCAGGCCACGAATGGTGCTGGAACTTCAGCACTTCCTGAGCCCGGGTGGTGTCCATCCAGTCGGTGATGAACCAGTCGTCGTCGCTGTCCGGGTTGCCGGGCCGTCCCGGCGGCAGCACGCCGGGCAGGCCGCGTGCCGCGGCGAGTGCCGCGCCGACGTCGCCCTGGCGCATCCGGTGGGTGTCGTCACCGGCGATCAGCAGGATCTCACCGACCGCATCGGCGACCGTCGCGGCGGCGAAAGCGCTTGCCACATCCCGCACATCGACCATGTGGATCCGGTTGTCCACCGGTAGCGCGCTCTCGAAGTACAGCGCGTCCAGGCTGAACGGCATGGCGTTCAGGTCGGTGCTCATCACGCCGCCCAGTCGCAGCACCACCCAGTCCAGGCTCGATGCCCGGACATAGGCCTCGGATTCGAGCTTGTGGCCGCCGTACAGTTCGGTCGGCCGCGGCGGGGTCTGCGCGGATACCGGGTCCGGGTTGCGGTGTGGGTTGCGGGATCCGTAGACGGCATTGCTGGACGCCTGGACGAACCGTGCCGGGTTGGGCGCGGCAGCGGCGGCGTCGACCAAGGTCTTGGTGGCGGCGACGTTGACTTTGCGAGCCAGTCCGGGATTGCGGTAGATCGGGGGTGGGATCACCGCAGCCAGATGAATGATCGCCTCGGGGGCGACCTCGGCGATGAGCCGCTGGGCGTCGGCGGGTGCGGTGAGGTCGGCCCAGCGCGCTTCCACACCGAGCGGAAGCGCCTGGGCCTTGGCCTTATTCGCGCCGGTGGCAAGGTCCGTGGCCACCACGCGGCGACCCTCGGCGGCCAGTGCCCTGACCGTTGCCGACCCGACGAGACCGAACGCCCCCGTGACGAGGACAGTGTCGGACATCGATTACTTCAGGCAGCTACCGGCGTCGACCGGCAGGGTGACGCCGGTGATGTAGCGGGCCTCGTCGGAGGCCAGGAACAGCACGGCATTGCTGATGTCCACGGCGTTGACCCACGGGATGGGCAGGGTGTGGAACATCTGGCAGATGGGTGCCATGTCGTCGGGGCCCGGGTTCTCCAGGTCGGGACGGAACATCTTGAACGTGCCCTCGTTGTGCAGCATGTCGGTGTTGACGTGGGTGGGGTGCACGGTGTTGGCGCGGATGTTGTGGTGGCCGAGCTCGACGGCGAAACCGCGCATGAGGCCGACGACGCCGTGCTTGGCGGACACGTAGTTGCCACAGTGCGGGTAGGCCTTCAGGCCGCCGACCGAGCTGGTCAGGATGATGGAGCCGCCACGCCCGCCGGCGATGATGTGCGGCACAGCGGCTTTCACCGACTTCCACACACCGGAGAGGTTGATGTCGATCATCTCATCCCAGTCGAGCTCGCTGGTCTCGTGCAGCGGGTCGCCACCGTTGCCGATGCCTGCGTTGGCCACGACGATGTCGAGGCGGCCGAGCTGTTCGACACCGCTGTCGACGGCGGCCTTCAGGGCGGCGGCGTCGCGGACGTCGACCTCGGCGGTGACGATGCGGCGGTTGAGACCCTTGACGAGGTTGGCGGTCTCCGCCAGATCGTCGGGGGTGGACGCCGGGATTGCCGTCTCCACGCCCGGCCGGATCGGACCGGCGATGTCGATCGCGATGATGTCGGCGCCTTCTTCGGCCAGCCGCACGGCATGGCTGCGGCCCTGTCCGCGTGCTGCACCCGTGACGAATGCGACCTTGCCTTCTACCCGACCTGCCATGTGGTCCTCACTTCTCGAGACGATCTTGTTTGGCACTTGCTCAGCACTCTGTCACCGCACGTCGGCCCATGTCAATGAAAGAATCAAATCTAGATAACTAACCTCTCCGCTTAGAAGAGCGGCATTCTCACCGCAGTCCAGTCAGGATCTGGGGGAGGTCCAGCATGGTTCTGATGCCCGGCTCCGCCGCGCAGAGAATGGGCACGGCGTTGACCGCGCGGTGAGCGGTGTATCCAGGGGAGATCTCTGCCATCCGCTCCAGCGGGACCGGCATCCGCAGGTCGACTTCCAGGGGTGCGTCGCCGTCGACGCAGATGTGCCAGCCGGCCGCACCGAGTGCCTTGTCCGAGCATACCGCGCGGGCGGCCCGATGAGCTGTCCGAGCAACTGTCCACCGAACACCCGGTGGTACTCCAGTCGATGATTGCGGCCCTCGAACCGACCGGCTTCGTCAGCCGTTCTCAGTTGCAGGCAGTCGAGCAGGTCGGTCCACAGCTCTGGCACCAACTGAGTGTAAGTGGAGCTCTACTTCGGCGAGAATGGAATTCTCAGTCTGGTACGGCGAATCCGTGCGCCACGAAGTCCCAGACTTCCTGGGACGAGATCGGCTTGTTGGTGACGTCGTCGCTGCCGCTGGACTGTGCGACGAACATCACGGTCTGCATGGTCATGGCCGCCATCCGGCGGGGGTTGAGGCCCGCCCGTAGCTTGCCTGCCTCGAAAGCCTCTTCCATCAGCTCGGTGAGCAGGGCCACCAGCGGTGCGTGAGCAACCTTGACCTCGGACGGGTGCGACACCAGCAGGTGCGGGGCGAAGTCGGTGAACAGCGGTCGTTTGGCGCTGGGGTCGGGCCGTGAGGACTCGAACAGCAACTCGATGGCGACCTTGAGGCGCTCGATCGGATCGGCCTGGCTGGAGGTTGCGGCCCGGATCTGGTCGGCGGAACGGCTCAGCGCGTCCTCGAAGAGGGCGAGCAGCAGCTCATGCTTACCGTCGAACTGCAGGTAGAAGCTTCGAAGCGACTGGCGGGAGCGGTCGACGACCTCTTGCACGGTGAAATCCGTGCTGCCCTTCTCGATGATGATCGACTGTGCGGCGTCGAGGAACCGCTGCACGCGCTGCGCGGCACGGAGCTTCGCCGTCTTGATCGATCGCTCGACCGCACGCTGCTTCCAGGCGGGCTCTTCGCTTGCGGTGGTCACCGGCTGCTCAACTGCCTGCCGATTCGGGAGAACATGAGGGGACTGTACCGGAGAACGCCTGGGCATTGCGGTGCTCGCCCCCCTCCTGACTGCCGTGTCGGAGATTCTAGCTTTCTCATGACGAGAATACTATTCTCATTTTCGCATTTTCAGAAGGTCTACGCGGTAAGCGGCTTTCCGGGTCCCCCGGACGTGGGTGTCATATCCGGTGCGGATGTGACACCCACGTTCACGCCGGGTGGATCCCGATCAGAGCTGTGCAAGGCGCGGTGCCGAGCCACGGGCTCGCAGTCCGGCGCCGGCCTTCTTGGTCAGCTCCCGCGAGCTGCCCAGCAACCCGTCGAGCACCAGCGCACGCTTCACGTGGTGGTGCAGATCGTGCTCCTCGGTGAAGCCGATCCCGCCGAGGACCTGCTGGCAATGCTTGGCAGCCGTGAGCGCCGCCTTGCCCGCAGCGGCCTTGGCGAGCAGCGCGGTCAGGTCGGGGTTGTCCGCACCCGGCAGCGTCAGAGTCGCCTCGGCGCCCTCGATGGCGACCAGCGTCTCGGCCAACCGGTGCCGGACCGCCTGGAACGACGCGATGGGCTTACCGAACTGCACCCGGTCCAGCGCGTGCTGACGGGCCAGCGACAACATGGCTCTGGCCGAACCGACCAGCCACCAGGCCACGGCGACGCGCGCTTCGGCGACCCGGATCGGGTAGCCCTCCTCCTCGCGGCGCAACGGCAACCCACCGAGCGTGGGTTCGGCGGTCTCGGCAGAGATCCGATCCCAGACGACCCAGGCGTTTCCCGTGTAGGGCAACGGAAGTTCCACGGTGTCGCCGATGTTGTTACCGGTCGCATGGAGCACCACGTCCACGAGAACAGAAGCGTGCGAACCGGTTTCGCCCAGGAGCCGGAACACCAACGGGACCGCCAACTCGGGGATGTCGGTCAGCATCTCGGCCCAGCCGAGCTCGGTCAGCGCGGCGTCCAGCGCCGGGCCCGAGGATGCGAGCATGGTCTTACGCAGGGTGTCTTCGAGAAGCGTCAGCGACTCGGCATCGAGCGACGTGGTCATCTCTACTCCTTCCCGAGATCCAGCAGGCGGCGGGCGATGATGTTGCGCTGCACCTCGGCGGTCCCGCCGTAGATGGTGGCGGCGCGCGAATACAGATACTCGGTACGCCATTCGGTGTCGTCGAGTTCGATGGCACCGGGCAGCAGATCGTGAGCGGTGTCGTACAGGCGCTGCTCGGCGCCCGCCAGCAGCACCTTGTCGATCGAGGTGTCCGGACCCAGCTTGTGGCCCTCGGCCAGCCGGTGCTGAGTCGCGCGGGACCGGCAACGCAGGGTGTGCAGGGCCAGATACGCCTCACCCATGTCGGTGTCGACCGACTGACCCTGTTCCTTGACCTCGTCGATCAGGGCGTCGAAGCGCGAATACAGGTAGGCGATGCGCTGCCAGAAGCAGGTTGAGCGCTCGTAGGGGAGCAGGTCCATCGCCAGCTGCCAGCCGTCGCCCGGCTTACCGAGCATCCGGCTCGCATCGACCTCGACGTTGTCGAAGTACACCTCGCAGAATTCGTCCACGTCGTGCATGGTGTGCAGCGGGCGGATGGTGATGCCCGGGGTGTCGGTGTCGACGAAGAACGCGGTGATCCCGGCGTGCCCTTCACCGGTGCGAGTGAGCAGGATGCACCGGTGGGAGTACTGGGCAAAGCTCGTCCAGACCTTCTGCCCGTTAATGATCCACTTGTCGCCGCGCTGTTCGGCCCTGGTGGTCAGCGACGCCAGGTCGCTGCCGGAGCCGGGCTCCGAGAAGCCTTGGCACCATTGCTCTTCGCCACTGAGCAGCTTGGGTACCATCTCCGCGGCGAGCGCCTCGGGCGCGTAGTCGATCATCGTCGGAGCCAGCACTTCGAGCATCGAGTACGGACCCGGTTCGGCGAGCCGCCGGCCCACCACCTCCTCGCCGACGATGGCGCGCAGCATCGCCGGACCGCCGAGGCCGCCGGCGTGTTCGGGCCAGCCGTAGCGGCTCCAGCCCGCGTCGTACAAGGCCTTCTGCACCCGCGCGAACTGGCGGATGTGGCCTTCCAGCGAATGGTCCTCCGGCGGGGTCAGGTCATTCTCGGCGAGCCAGGTCTGCAGTGCGGCGCGGAACGCGGCGGGGTCGTGCAGCTCGCTCACGCTGACGGCCGTCCGATTGCGTGCGGCTTGCCGTGATCGTGGGCACCGCTGCGCCGGATGAACGTCATGGCCCGGGTCTTCAGGCGCCAGCCGGCCTCGGTGCGCTCGTAGGTGTCGCGGTAGTAGCCGATGCGCATGTCGTGCGCCGAGTGCTCGATGAAGCACAGCGGCTGCGTGCCGCTGGCGGTATCGGCGCCCTCGACCAGGTCGACCAGGGCGGTGCCCGTCATGAACAGGCCCTTCGGGGCGGCGTCGACCAGGACTGGAAAGCGTTCCAGCGCATAGGTATCGCCGAAGGCACTGTAGGTGCCGTCCGGGGTGAACACGCTCACCAGCCCCTCGACGTCACCCTGGGTGATGGTGACGGCGTATTTGGCCAGCAGCTGGTGGATTTCGACCAGGTCCTCGGTTCGGCTAGGAGCCATCTGCGTACTCATTCTTGTAGACCTTACCGCCCTTCATTACAAATGTAACCGTCTGTGTAACGGTGATGTCTTCGAGCGGGTTGCCGGGCACGGCGATGATGTCGGCCAGCAACCCCTCGGCCAGTCGGCCTCGGTCGGTGGCATTGATCAGATCGGCGGCGATGGTGGTGGCCGAGCGCAGCACCGCGGCCGGTGGCATGCCCCACTCGACCAGGGTGACCAGTTCGTCGGCGTTGCGGCCGTGCGGGATGGCCGGGGCGTCGGTGCCGACGGCGATCTTCACCCCAGCCTCGTACGCCGCCTTGAGCGACGTCTCAGCCTTCGGGAACATCTCGGCCGCCTTCTGCTGCAACACCTTCGGTGCATGCGAGACGTCCATCGCCTGGGCCAGGCGCCGGGTGGTGACCAGGAAGCGGTCGTTGTCGACGAGGGCGGCGATGGCTTCGTCGTCCATCAGGAAGCCGTGCTCGATGCAGTCGATGCCGCACGCGACGGCGTGCTTGACGGCCTCGGCGCCGTGCGTGTGCGCGGCCACCCGCAGGCCGCGCCGGTGTGCCTCGTCGACGATGGCACGCAGCTCTTCGTCCGAATAGTGTTGCGCTCCAGCTTCTCCCGTCAAAGACATCACACCGCCGGATACGCAGACCTTGATCAGCTGGGCGCCGTGTTTGATCTGATAACGCACGGCCTTGCGGATCTCATCGACGCCGTTGGCGATGCCTTCTTCGACCGTGAGTTCCAGTGCCCCGGGCATGAATGCGGCGAACATGGTGGGGTCCAGGTGACCGCCGGTCGGGGTGATGGCGTGCCCGGCGGGCACGATCCGGGGGCCGTCCACCCAGCCCGCGTCGATGGCCTTGCCCAGCGCCACATCCAGCAGGTAGCCACCGGTTTTCACGAACAGGCCGAGATTGCGCACGGTGGTGAACCCGGCCCGCAAGGTGCGCCGGGCGTTGCCGACGGCACGCAGGACCCGGGTCGGTGGGTCGTCCTGCACCTGGGACAGGCCGGGGTTCTCCCCACGGCCGCCCATAAGCAGGTTGACCTCCATGTCCATCAGGCCGGGCAGCAGGTAAGCGTCGCCCAGGTCTATGACCTCGGAGCTCTCGCCCTCCGGTCCTTCACCGATTCCGACGATGCGATCCCCGTCGACACGAACGATGCCGGGGCGAACAATCGCCCCGGCATCGACGTCGACAAGACCCGCAGCTTTGAGGGTCAGCACGACTAAACCACCGGCTCCTTGATGAGGTTGATATAGGCCGCGCCGCTGTCGAGCACGCGCGGTTGCTTCCACACCTCGATCGGGAAGCTCACCATGACGATCGACTGTCCGAGGTGCACCAGCGCCTTGGCGTCCTCGGGCATGCTCGCGAGCGGGAAGCGCGCATCGACATAGACCATGATGTCCTCGAGACGGGCCATGCCGGCGTCGTAGAGCTCCTGCATGGCGTCCATCGTCGAGTTGAGCCGCTTCTGGTAGCGCTCCTCTTCGGTGGGCAGGCACCATTCGGAGAACCGTTCCAGGTCGGCGAATTCCTCGGGCAGCTTAGACATTCACCTGATCCTTTTCTGGCGCCTTTGCGCCCTCGGCGTGCTTGCCATTGGTGTTACCGGCCAGGCTCGCCTTGTACCTGTCAACGTACTGGTGTGCCGTCATGTGCAGGTGGCGAAGCAGGATCTCCTGATCGCACAGCGGGAACTCGGTGACCGCTCGCGTACCGATCTGCGTCTGTGTGGCCTCCAGGGTGTTCGCGTCCTGGAACGCATACTCCTTGAACGTCACGGCGGCGAGTTCCTGGGAGAGGCGCTCGCGCAGGTTCTTCGGCGGCACGAAGTACAGGTCGGCCTCGAAGATGTGGCTGTCCACACCGGTCGGCCAGTAGTTATAGGTCAGGTACCAGCCCGGCGCCCAGAACAGCAGCGTCCAGTTCGGGAAGAACTCGAAAGAGTCGGTGCCCCAGGTCTTGTGGCGGCCCGGGTTGATGGCCGGCGGCAGCTCGTCGGGCAGGATGCCCGCGATGTCGGGGCGGTCCCACGGACCGAACAGCCCGCTGTGCAGGATCTGCTCGATCGGCTTGACCATGTTGATGTCCTTCGGCGGGGACATGCCGCCCCACGACGACACCATCGAGTGATCACCCTTGATGTCGTAGGCCAGCGCCTCGAAGCCGAAGTTGGCCAGCTTCTCGGCCTCGGCCTTCTCCGCCTGCTTCATGTGCAGGATCGGTGCGTGGTAGAACTCGGTGAACGCGTCGATGAACAGCTTCCAGTTCGCCTTGACCTCGGAGCGGTAGCTGTAGTGCTCGGTCATCTCGTGGAAGGGGTAGCCCTTCAGACCCTCGCCGAATTCGCCGAGGAAGTCGACCAGCGGCTCGGCATTGTCGTCGAAGTTGACGAAGATGAAACCTTCCCACACCTCGCAGCGCACCGACTTGAGCGGGTAGTCGGCCTTGTCGACGTCGAAGAACTCGCTTTCCTGCTGGATGAAGGTCAGGTCACCCTTGAGGTCGTAGCGCCAGGCGTGGTACTTGCAGACGAACTGCCGGCAGCTTCCGGAGACCTCCTCGTTGGGGTAGTCGTTCCACACCAGCTTGTTGCCGCGGTGGCGGCACAGGTTGTAGAAGGCGCGGATCTCGTCACCGTCGTTGACGATGATGATCGACACGCCGGGGCCGACCGAGGGCAGCTCACGGGTGACGTAGCGACCCTTCTTGGGGATGAGCTCCACGCGGCCCATGTGCAACCAGGTCTTACGGAAGATGGCCTGCTGCTCGAGCTTCCAGTGCTCCGGGTCGATCGAGTCCTCGTAGTTGACCGGTGCCGTGCCGAGTTCCGGCCAGTTCTCGGTCCAGCTACCGGCGGCCGGTTTGGGGAAAAACGCCACGGTGTTACCTCTCCTGTTGGTGCGACGGTTCGAGTGTCAGGCCGCCCATGGTGGTTTTGGCCTCGTCTTCTCCGCTACGAGAATCATATTCTCATATTCGACTAACAGATTTCCACCCTTTGGCCGTAAGGTCAATGCCAACGTCACTGGTCGCCCTCCGTCGGCGGGGTCGCGAAGGGCGAAAAAGCGCGGTCAGGGCCACGGAAGATCGTTTCGGACGTTGATTCTCGTACTGTGAGAAGTTAGTTTGCATTGAGGGAGAACCAAGCCCCGCGAGCGCGACGGATCGGCGAAAGGGACATCTATGCATCAAGACGACATGATTCTCATCAGCGTTGACGACCACATCATCGAACCGCCCGACATGTTCAAGAACCACCTGCCTGCCAAGTACGTGGACGAGGCACCGCGGTTGGTGCACAACCCGGACGGGTCGGACACCTGGCAGTTCCGGGACACCGTCATCCCCAACGTTGCGCTCAACGCCGTGGCCGGTCGCCCCAAAGAGGAATACGGCCTGGAGCCCCAGGGCCTCGACGAGATCCGTAAGGGCTGCTACGACGCGGCCGAGCGGGTCAAGGACATGAACGCCGGTGGCGTGCTGGCCACCATGAACTTCCCGTCATTCCCCGGTTTCGCCGCACGGCTTTTCGCCACCGAGGATGCCGAATTCTCTCTGGCACTGGTGCAGGCCTACAACGACTGGCACATCGACGAGTGGTGCGGTTCGCATCCCGGTCGGTTCATCCCGATGGCCATCCCCGCGATCTGGGATCCCGTGCTGTGCGCCCAGGAGGTGCGCCGCGTCTCGAAGAAGGGCGTGCACTCGCTGACCTTCACCGAGAACCCGTCGGCGCTGGGCTACCCGAGCTTCCACGACCTGGAGTACTGGAAGCCGCTGTGGGATGCGCTGGTGGACACCGACACCGTGATGAACGTGCACATCGGGTCGTCGGGCCGGTTGGCCATCACCGCCCCGGACGCGCCGATGGATGTGATGATCACGCTGCAGCCGATGAACATCGTGCAGGCGGCTGCCGACCTGCTGTGGTCGGCACCGATCAAGGCCTACCCGGACCTGAAGATCGCTTTGAGTGAGGGCGGCACCGGCTGGATCCCGTATTTCCTGGACCGGGTGGACCGCACCTACGAGATGCACTCCACGTGGACGCATCAGGACTTCGGCGACAAGTTGCCCTCGGAGGTGTTCCGCGAGCACTTCATGACGTGTTTCATCTCCGATCCGGTCGGGGTGAAGAACCGGCACATGATCGGCGTCGACAACATCTGCTGGGAGATGGACTACCCGCATTCGGACTCGATGTGGCCCGGGGCGCCCGAGGAACTGCACGCCGTGTTCGACACCTACGACGTGCCCGACGACGAGATCAACAAGATCACCCACGAGAACGCCATGCGGCTCTACCACTTCGAGCCGTTCACCCACATCCCGCGCGAGCAGGCCACCGTCGGCGCGCTGCGCAAACAGGCTGTGGGACACGATGTCTCGATCCAGGCGCTGAGCCATCACGACAAGCGTGCCGGATCCGAGATCGCAGACTTCACCGCCAACGCACGAGCGATCACCGGCGTCAAAGACTAGCTAAAGCGGCTGTGGCGGACGGTGCAGGGACACCCGCACCGGGCCGTCGTATGCGCAGACTGAGGAGGAATGGTGTCTGACGGAATGAACTTCGAGCTGACCGAGGATCAACAACTGATCCGCAAGTCGGTGGCGGAACTGGCGGCCCGGTTCGACGACCACTACTGGATGGAGAAGGACCAGGCCCACGAGTTCCCGACCGAGTTCTACGACGCCATCGCCGCGGGCGGCTGGCTGGGGATGACCATTCCCGAGGAGTACGGCGGGCACGGTCTGGGCATCACCGAGGCGACCATCCTCGCCGAGGAGGTGGCCCGCTCCGGTGGCGGGATGAATGCGGCCAGCTCCATCCACATGTCGATCTTCGGGATGCAGCCGGTGGTGGTGTTCGGCTCCGACGAGATGAAGAAGGCGACGCTGCCGCGGATCGTCAACGGCGACCTGCACGTCTGCTTCGGTGTCACCGAACCCGGTGCAGGACTGGACACTTCGCGGATCACCACGTTCGCGAAACGCGAC
>JAHFVC010000400.1 GCA_023264765.1 Mycobacterium sp.
GGAGTTGATCAATGGGTCGTCCGCCTTCGGGTCGCCGATCATGACGATCGACCCGTAGTGCGGCTTGCTGCCCCCACCGGGCACGTATTTCGGCATGAAGGGTTGTAACCCCGGCAGGTCGGTGGCCATGTACGCGGCCGGATCACCGTAGGTCTCGATGTTGACGAACCCCGAATTGCGGCCGTTGCCATCCACTTTGGAGTTCAGGCCCGGGCTCTCGAAGCCGATGCCACCCAAGCCGGTCTTCTGGGCGACGAACTCGGCTTCCCATCCACCCAGGGAGTGTCCGGTGACGAAGATGTCATCGCTGCTGTAGCCCTGCAGTGCGGCCTGGGTCTGCACCTTCTTCTGGAAGTGCAGTGCGTCCCAGAAGGCCTGTGGCGTGGTGTTGGTGAAGATCACCTGCAGGTCGGTGAACAGCTGGGTGACGGCCATCAGCGGATTGGTCAGCAGGTTCGTGCCACCGGTCGTGCCCTGATAGGCGATGATCAGCTGCTGATCCGGCGTGACCCACACTTGCGAACGCATTCCGGACAGGATGTTGGTCGAGCTCATCTGCACGCCGTTGACGGTGAACGGCTGCAATCCGCCGGGGGTGCCGCCGAGCACGTATTCGGCCGTCGCAGCGTTGAGGAACTGGGCCACCGTCGGCGTCTTGGTCGAGGTGGGTCCGTCATAGACCTCGGCCGGTGGATACTGCTGGACCGCAGGTGTTTTCGTCAGGCCCAGGACATCTTCGATTCGGCGGAAGACGCCCCAGATCGCCTCGTCGATCGGTCGGAAGTGCAATGGGCTCTGTGGTCCGGTCGCCGACGAGGTGAAGCCCAGCGCCTGCAGGACCGTGTTGATCACCTTGCCTGGCAGCGCTGCGATCTTGGCGATCGGGGACAGTGGCTTCGGCGCGCTGGGTGTGGTCGCGGTGGTGCTGCTCGCTGTGGTGACGGCGACGACCTTGGCGCCGGTGTCCGGCTTGGTGGCCGTCGCCGCCTGCGGGGTGATCGCGTTCTTCGTCGTTGCGGGTTCGGGGCTCGAGACGGTGCGTGCGGACGCGGTCAGCGGTGTGGCGACGGAAAGGTGCGGGCGGCCTTTGCGTATGTGTGCCGCATGCTTGGGCGTGACGACCTGATCGGTGTCGGTGGTGGACTTCTGCTGTGTGGTGACATCCTGCTGCGGGGCGGCCGGGTCCGGCTCGGTCGCCGCCGGCGGCCCGGTCGCGTCGCCGCTGTCCGCGGCGGTGGTCTTCTCCGGAGGTCGGGTGACCGCCGATGACCCGTGTCGGTGCGTGCCCTTGCCCGGAGCCGTCGTCGGTTCCTTGGACGCCGACTGAGCGGATGCGGTGTCGGGCGTTCCGGTATCGGCCCAGGCGACCCCGTGTCCGGTGCTGACAGCAATGCCGAGACCCAACGCGACGACGGCCAAAGAACTGCGTGTACTGCGGCGGGCATGACCCATCGACGTCCCCCTTGACGTTGCTGTCGATGGCGTCAACGTATGACATCACGTGATGTCAGTCTTGGTTTCGGTGCCAATCCAACGAAGTGTGGAGCGCCACCCGGGCGGGCGGCGCTCCACAGATCGCAAAAAAAACGAATTCAGTCGCTGGCGGGCAGCGGCTTGGCTTCCTTGATGCTCAGCGGGGTGGAGCCGACGCTCAGCGTGCCGGCGCCGGCCTTGGTCACGAGCACCTCGGCGCCGGTGTCGTCGACATAACGCTTGCCCATCAGGGTGCCGTCGGACAGGGTGGCATCCAGCGTCAGCGTGCTGTCCACCGCGCCGCCGACGGGTACCAGCAGGGCGCCGCCGGCACGCAGGTCATCAAGGCTGTCGCTGCTGCGCACCACGATCACCTGGGTGTCGCAGACCTGGCTCTGCAGGCGGGTGCCGTTCTTGATCATGCTGGCTCCTTCGTGGCATTCAGCTCGCTGACGAGCTCGCGGCGCAGCACTTTGCCGGTCGCGTTGGTGGGTAGTTCGTCGCGGAAGACCACGCGGTCGGGGGTGCGGGACCCGCGCAGTTGGCTGCGCACGAACGACCGGATTTCCTCGGGGTCGGGGTTGATATCGGCGGCCGGTACGACGACCGCGACGATGATCTGCCCCCATTCGGCATCCTCGGCGCCGACGACGGCGCAGTCCCGCACGTGCGGGTGTTCGACGAGCACGTCCTCGATCTCTGCGGGCGCGATGTTCTCACCGCCGCGGATGATGGTGTCATCCGAGCGTCCGCCGATGTAGAGGTAGCCGTCTTCATCGAGGGTGGCAACGTCTTTGGTGGGGAACCAGCCCTGCTCATCGAGCACCGACCCGATGCCGGTGTACTTGCCGGACACCTGTTCGCCGCGGACGAACAGCTCGCCGGTCTCGTTCGGGCCGAGAACGGTGCCGTCCTCGCCGCGGATCTGCACCTCGATGCTGGGCACCGGCTGGCCGACCGAACCGAGCCGTTTGGCCAGCGCGCCGTCGGGCGACTCGAGGGCGATCCGGTGATCGTCGGGGGTGAGCACCGCGATGGTGGAGCTGGTCTCGGTCAGGCCGTAGGCGTTGACGAAGCCGACCGCGGGTAGCAGCCCGAGTGCCTTGCGTACCAACGGCAATGCGACCTTCGAGCCGCCGTAGGCCAGCGTGCGCAGCGTGGGCAGGCCGGTGTTCTCGGCCTCCAGGACACCGACGATACGATCCAGCATGGTGGGCACCACGGTCGCCGAGGTGACGCCTTCGGCCTGCACCAGGCGCACCCATTCGCGGGCATCGAAGTGGGGGAGGTACACCATCTTTCGCCCGGCGTACAGATTCGACAACGCCGCACTGACACCGGCGATGTGATAGGGCGGCACGCAGATCAGCGCGGCGTCATCGGGCTCCGCGGAGTCGAACTCGACGGTGCCGGTGATGTAGCTGGTCAGGTTGTTGTGGCTCAGTTCAACAGCTTTGGGTGCCGACGTGGTGCCCGAGGTGAACAGCACCACCGCCACCGCGTCGGGATCGGCGAACTCCGCGGCCGGCTCACTGGTGCGGGCCTGGGCGACGAACTCCTGCGAGCCGATCACGCGATAGCCGTCACCGACCGCGTCGCGGTACTCGTCGTCGACGACCACCAGCGGGTCGGGCAACCGGTCGATCAGCGCTCGCAGGCCGTCGGTGGAGAGCCGATAGTTCAACGGCGTGAACGCCACGTCGGCGCGCGCGGCGGAGAACAGCAGCAGCGGCAGCAGTGCTCCGCCGGTGCCGACGTAGGCGACGTGGCCGGCGTCCGAGGCTGCGATCACCCCGGCCCCGCCGTCGGCGAGCGTACTCAGCTCTTCGGCGGTCAGGCGCAGATCGCCGGACACGACCGCCGTCCGGTCGGGGTTGGCCGACGACGACATCTCCAGCAGCAGCGAAATACTCATGGCTTGTCCACGAAGATATCCCAGATCGGGTCATCCCCACCGCCATAACCGGACAGGTCGGTGACCCCCGCCGCCGTCAGCACGTCGGCGTCGATGTAGGTCTGGCCGTTGGCTTCCTTGGCCGTTCCGGTGAGGATCCGCACGGCGGCGTCGGCCATGATCTCCGGACTGCGCGAGGACGACGCCATGGTGTCACCGTCGGCGAGGTTGGTCACCGCGGAGGTGGCGATGTAGGTCTGCGGCCACAGGCAGCTGAAGCCGATGCCCGCCTCCGCGTATTCCTGCGCCCAGCCCAGCGACAGCAGCGTCATGCCGTACTTGCTGACCGTGTAGACCGGATGGGCACCCAGCCAGTACGGGTTGAGGTTCAGCGGGGGAGCCAAGGTGATCACGTGCGCGTTCGGGGATTTCTTCAGATGCGGCAACGCGGCCTTGGTGAGCAGGAATGTGCCACGCACGTTGATGTCCAACATCAGGTCGTACTTCTTGGCCGAGAGGGACTCGGTGGCCTCCGTGGCGATGGCGCTGGCGTTGTTGATGACGATGTCCACGCCGCCGAAGTTCTGCACCGCGGTGTCGATCGCGCGCTGCACGTCCTCTTCCTTGCGCACGTCGCCGACCACCGCGACCGCCTTGGCGCCGACGGCCTCGACGTCGGCCACCGCGGTGTAGACAGTGCCCGGCAGCTTGGGGTGGGGTTCGGCGGTCTTGGCGAGCAGCACGATATTGGCGCCCTGCTTGGCCGCGCCGAGGGCGATGGCCAGGCCGATGCCGCGGCTGCCGCCGGACACCACGAGCGTGCGGTCAGCTAGTGGACGGTCTGCGCTGGACATGTGCCTCCCTGGTCTCTACCTCTAGATGGTATTGCCATTCTCATTTTCAGCAAGTCTCATAATCGCCCATGTGCAGGCAAGACGGTCTGGCGGGGGGTGGTTCGGGGCTGCGCGACCGTCATGCGTAGGGGTCGATAAGGCTGCACCGTGCATGTTTTCCGCGTGCGGTATTGGCATTCTCATTTTTTGCAAGTACGTTATCCACTGATGAGCGAGCAAGTTGTCCCCCGGGTAGAGACCCCATCTGGCATCCCGCTGGCGCCCGTCTACGGACCGGGCGACCGCGCCGGTGAGCCACCCGCGCCTGGCGAGTATCCCTTCACACGCGGCAACTTCGCGTCGGGATACCGCGGAAAGACGTGGACCTTCCGCCAGTATTCGGGCTTCGGCACCGCGGAGGAGTCCAATCAGCGGTACCGCTACCTGCTGGGCCAGGGCGGAACGGGCCTTTCGGTCGCGCTGGATCTGCCGACGCAGTGCGGCTACGACTCCGATGACCCGGAATACGGTGAAGAGGTGGGCCGGGTCGGCGTCGCGGTGGACACCCTCGCCGATGCCGAGATCCTGTTCGACAGCATTCCTCTGGACAAGATCAGCACCAGCTTCACCATCAACGGCACCGCAGCCATCCTGCTCGCGTTCTACGTGGCCGCCGCGGAGAAGAAGGGTGTGCCGCGGGAGAAGCTGACGGGCACCATCCAGAACGACATCCTCAAGGAGTACGCGTCGCGCGGCACCTGGATCTGGCCGCCGACGCCGTCGCTGCGACTGATCGCCGACACCATCGAGTTCTGCGCCGCCGAAGTGCCACGTTTCAACGCGATCTCGGTGGCGGGTGCGCACTTCCGCGATGCCGGCGCCAACGCCGTCCAAGAGATGGCCTTCACCCTCGCCGACGGCGTCACCTACTGCGACACCGTCGTCGAGCGCGGCCGGATGAACATCGACAAGTTCGCCCCGCAGATCTCCTTCTTCTTCTACACCCACGGCTACTTCTTCGAGGAGATCGCCAAATACCGTGCGGGCCGGCGCCGTTGGGCCACCATCGTGCGCGAGCGCTACGGCGCCACCACCGACAAGGCCGCGATGTTCCGGTTCGGTTGCGTGTCCGGTGGCGCGTCACTGTACGCCCCGCAGGCCCAGAACAACCTGGTGCGGGTGGCATATGAGGCACTCGCCTCGGTACTCGGCGGCGTGCAGTCGATGTTCACCGCCGCGTGGGACGAGCCCTTCGCGCTACCCAGCGAGGAGTCCGCGACGCTGGCGCTGCGCACCCAGCAGATCCTGGCGTACGAAACCGGTGTCGCCAAAGTCGCCGACCCCCTGGGTGGTTCGTACTTCGTCGAAGCCCTCACCGATGCCACCGAGGCCAAGATCATCGAGATCATGTCCGACCTCGAGGCGCACGGCGGCATGGTCCGCTGCATCGAGGACGGTTACCTGCAGGGGCTGATCGCCGATGAGGCCTACAAGATCCACCAAGAGGTCGAATCCGGCGAGCGGCCGGTGGTCGGGGTCAACAAGTTCGTCGTCGACGAGCCCGCGCCCGACCTGGCCACCTACGAACTCGACGCGGCGGGCCGCGACCTGCAGCTCAAGCGACTGGCCCGGGTGAAGGCCGAGCGCGACCCGATCGCCGTTAAAGAAGCACTCGCCCAACTGTCCAGGTCCGCCGAGGGGGA
>JAHFVC010000401.1 GCA_023264765.1 Mycobacterium sp.
TGTTCGATCTCACGATCGAAGCCACCGAGGAAGCCATCGTCAATGCGATGGTCGCCGCCGAGACGGTGATCGGACATCGCGGCTACACCGTGCACGCCATCGATCACAACCAGCTCGCGTCGGCCCTCCAGGAGAAGTCATGACCACCACCAAGAGCACCGAAAGCCGGCGCCTCACCGGGCACCTCGGTCCCGTCGGCATCGTGTTCATGGTCGTCGCCGCGGCCGCCCCGCTGACCGTGATCGGCGGCAACATGCCGCTGGCCATGGGACTGGGTAACGGCGCTGGCGCCCCCATGGGTTTCGTCATCGCCGCCCTGGTGCTGCTGGTCTTCAGCATCGGGTTCGTGACGATGACGCCCTACGTCCCCGAGGCGGGCGCCTTCTTCTCCTACGTCACCGTCGGACTCGGCGATCGGATGGGCAAGGGCATCGCCGTCGTGGCCTTGATCGCCTACACGGCCATCCAGATCGGCATCTACGGATATATCGGCTGGGCCATCTCCGATACCGTCGCCCACTACAACGGGCCCGTAATCCCCTGGCCCCTCTATTCTTTCGCAGTCCTCGCCATCGTCGCGGTGCTGGGCTACCGGCACATCGAACTGAGCGCCAAGGTCCTCGGCGTGGCGCTCGCGCTCGAGATCGGTGTCGTCGTCGTGCTGGACGTCGTCATGGTCGCCAAGCCCGGACCGGCCGGCATCACCTTCACCTCGTTCGACCCCACCACGTTCACCCAGGGCACCATCGGCATCGCGATCCTTTTCGCCCTCACCGGTTTCATCGGCTTCGAGGCCACCGCGGTGTTCCGCGACGAGGCGCGTGACCCGGAGCGCACCATCCCGCGCGCCACCTATGCGGCCGTCATCATCATCGGGGCGTTCTACGCCATCACCGTGTGGGCGTTCGTCGTGGCCATCGGCCCGGACCAGGTGACCGATGTCGCGCAGAAAACCCTCGCCGGGGAGGGGAACATGTTGCTGGATACCACCGGTGACATGTTGGGGACCGTCGGGCGCGACGTCGTCAACGTCCTTCTGCTCACCAGCTTGTTCGCCTGTGTGCTGTCCTTCCACAACGTGATCGCCCGCTACCAGTTCGTGCTGGCAGGCAAGGGCCTGCTCCCCGCCCGACTGGCGAAGGTGCACGACGATCACGATGCACCGTCGTTCTCATCGGTGGTGCAGACCGCGACCGCCGCCGTCATCGTCGCCGTACTGGCGATCCTGGGTATCGATCCGTTGGTCGGGGTGTTCGGGTCGATGGCGGGTGTCGCGACAGTAGGCATGGTCGTGCTGATGCTCACCACGTCGATCGCCGTGCTGGTCTTCTTCGTGCGCAACCGGGATCGCGTGCGGGGACATCTGTGGACGACCCGGATCGCCCCCGCACTTGCGGTCCTCGGCCTGCTCGGCAGTCTGTGGCTGGTGCTGTCCAACTTCACTCTGGTCACCGGTGGCAGCGTCACCCTGAGCACGATCCTGGCCGCGATCCCGTTCGTGGGTCTGGTCGCCGGGTTCGCGGCCTGGCGGCCGTCCCGGTCGATTACCGGCTAGCTGCAACTGCATATTGGCAGCTAGCCATGGCGTTTCCCGCAGGAACGAGGCGAATGATCGAACTGTCCGACCAGGAACAGGAGATCACCATGAAGACCCCCATCGCATTCGCCACACCCCTGCTGGCCGTCGGCCTCGCTGCAGGATTTGTCGCCCTGGCCCCGGTGGGGAACACGGTGTCGGTGGCCGCCGGGCCGACGAACACCACGTCGTGGCAGCAGAACACCCCGATCTCCCCCGATACCGGGGCGCCGGCCGGTGACGCCAAGGACGGTACCGATCCGCTGGTCCCCTACGGCACCGAGACGAAGGCACCCGTCACAACGGGTTTCGTCGACCGCAATCACGACGAGGGCATCACCACCAACGGCGAAGTGGACCTGCCGTTCTGACGTTCAGGCGCTCGCCAGCAGACCCTGCAGGTCCGCGCGGCGGCCGGAGTCCAGCGGGAGCAGCGGTAGACGCGGATCGCCTACGCCACGGCCCAGGAGGTCGAGGCCGGCTTTGACCGTGGTGGGCAGACCACCATCGACGATGAACCGCAGCAGCGGGGACAGATCGTCGTAGATCGACTCTGCCCGTTGCGAATCCCCTGCGGTGACCGCGTCGTAGAGATCCAGGCAGGGCTGCGGCCGCAGGTTCGGGGCGGCCGTGCACCACCCGGCTGCACCGGCCTTCAAGGCTTGCAGCACAAGCGGATTGCTGCCGTTGTAGAACGGCAACGCGCCGCCGGTCAATTCCGTCAACCGCAGCATCCGACCGAGATCCCCGGTGGATTCTTTGACCATGGACAGATTGTCGATCTCGGTGAACATCTGGACCAGGAGTTCGGGCGTCATGTCGATGCCACTCGTGGCCGGGTTGTTATAAGCCATGATGGGCAGGTCGACCGCGGCGGCGACGGCACTGTAGTGCGCAATGATCTCCCGGTCGGTGAGCTTCCAGTACGAAACCGGCAGGACCATCAGCGCATCCGCGCCGGCCCGCTGAGCATGACGAGCGCGCCGGACGGTGTTGGCGGTGGTCAGATCCGACGCGCCGACGACGACGGGCACCCGGCCGGCGACCGCGTCCACGGTGGTGTCGACGACGGCGTCGAATTCGGGCTCGGTCAGGTAGGCCGATTCCCCGGTACTGCCCAGCGGGGCGATGGCGTGCACACCGGAGCCGATAAGGCGATCGACCAGGTCGGCGAGCTTGGCCGTGTCGATGCGAGCGCCGTCGGCGGTGAACGGTGTGACGGGATAGGCGATGATTCCGTGCAGGGCTGGGGTGGTCATGGCTGGTCCTCTCTACTTGGTCAGGGCGTCGGGGTGGTGCGCGAGCGCGCGCCGGGCGTAGTACGCGAAGTTGGCCTGGCTGCGTTTGGGGGTCAGCGTCCAGTCGTGGGCTTCCCGGGCCAGCCGGTCCGGCAGCGGTGCGATGCTGCCGGCCGCCATGGCCGCGAGCTGCAGTTCGGCGGCGCGTTCGATGAGCATCCCGAGTGAGCAGGCTTCCTCGATGCTGGCACCGGCGACGACGTGCCCGTGGTGGGCGAGCAGGATCGCCTTCTTGTCTCCCAGTGCGCCCGAGATGATCTCGCCTTCCTCGTTGCCCACGGGGACGCCCGGCCAGTCGGGCAGGAAGGCGCAGTCGTCGTAGAGCGGGGCGAGGTCCATCTGGGACACCACCAGCGGGATCTCCAGCATCGAGAGCGCTGCCACGTGGAACGGGTGGGTGTGCACGATGCAGTTGACGTCCGGGCGCGCACGGTAGATCCAGGTGTGAAATCTGTTGGCGGGATTGGCTATTCCATTTCCTTCAAGCACATTGAGGTCTTCGTCGACCAGCAGTAGATTGCCCGCAGTGATCTCGTCGAAGCCGAGTCCGAGCCGCTGCGTGTAGTAGGTCCCGGGCTCATCGGCTCGCGCGGTGATCTGGCCGGCAAGCCCGGAGTCGTGGCCCGCGTCGAACAGGGCCCGGCAGGTCAGCGCGAGCTTCTCCCGCGGGGTCAGGGTCGATTCGGCGACATCGCGGTCGAGCTCGTCGTGAGCTCGGCGCATCAGGTCGTCTTTTGAGTCGTGCAGTGTGGAGGCCATCGACAGTCTCCTCTCCGTTCGGATGACACTTAGAGCACTGTAGGACACTTTGTGTCATATCGTCAATCGAGTAGAATCCCACCCATGGCTGCACTGCTGCGCGCTGTGCGCACCCAGAACGGCATGACGCTCGACGACCTGGCAGCCGGGACCGGCCTGACCAAGAGCTACCTGTCGAAAGTCGAGCGCGGCCAGAGCACACCCTCGATCGCGGCTGCGCTGAAGATCGCGCGTGCGCTCGATGTCGATGTGGCGCAATTGTTCTCCGATGACGCGTCGGCGACCGCCATCACCGTCGAACGCGGTGTGACCGGCAGTGCGGACAGGCATCACCCCGTCGCCGCGGCCATGCTGGGCAAGGCGATGTCACCCTTCGTGGTGCGCCCGGGCCGGCAGTTCACCGGCCACGCACATCCCAGCCACCCGGGTCAGGAGTTCCTCTTCGTCCACGCTGGGCAAGCCGAACTGAACTACCAGGGCGAGATTTTGACGCTGGCTGAAGGTGACTGCGCATACATCGACGCCTCGGTGCCGCACAAGCTGCGCCAGAGCGGCGACGCTCCTACGGTGGTGATCGTCGTGGCGTACGACGACCCGCGGGCCGGTCGGCGCTGACCTCAACCCTTGTAGGCCAGCCCGTTCCGCACGGGCTTAGTGGACAGCATCGGCTCGGTGATGCGCTCGCGTTCGTCGGCCGACATCGGGACGAGGCAGATCTTCAGACCCACCGCCGCGGCGACTTCCACCACCGTGGCGAGCGTCGGATTCTCGGTGTGCGCACACAGCAGCCTGCCGACCACGCTCGGATCCGAGCCGATCGCTCTGGCGAGTTGCGACTTGGAAAGATTGGCCTCTTCGCGCGCATTGTTCAATTGGGCGACGATCGCTCGCAGCGCCGCGATACGCACCGACTCCGCAGCGCGATGCCGGGCGTACTCCGCGTCCACAGCGACAGCATCGACCGCTAGGGCTTCGCGCATCACTCTTCTCCCATGGGATTCGCGCTCACAACTTGTGCAGTGTCAGCGGCATCTGGATCACCAGCGGGTTGTTGATACCGCATGCCCCGCTGACCCCGATGGTGCGTTCATAACCTTGCAGGGTGGTCTTGTTCGTCCGGTCCACCTGCCCGTTGGCATCGGTGCCGTAGAACTGAAAGTGTTGCCGCCCAGGCGAAGAGGTTCCGTCTGGGCAGGGCTCCCAGTTGTCGATGGTCCGGTCCACGATCCACCGACCGGCCCGGTAGGTGAGCGGCGCCGTCCAACCCTGGTCACTGCTGACCGTGCCGGTACAGGTCTGCGGGTCAGCACAGCTTGAGTTGACCGACCAGGTCGAGATCACCACTTTCTCGTCCATGAAGACCTCGTTGGTCCTGGCCCAGTCGCCGTTGGACACCACCTGGTAGCCGCCGTTGATGGCCACGTCGACGTCCGCGTGCGCCTGCGGCACAACGACCAGCGTGGACACCGTTCCCAGCAACGCCATCCATGAGATAGCCCTCATTCGCCCTCTCCACATGACACGGTCTGCCGACGGTCGATGACCGCCGGCAGACCCGGTGAACTGTTTACGCGTTCTGCTGAGCTTCTTCGGCGGCGTCCAGATCCGGCAGGGTCTGGGAATCACCGTCGAGAACCGAGGTGATGTAGCCATCCAGCGACTGCTGGAACGCGTTGATGGTGGCGTCGGCCGTCAGCGATCCGGTGTGCGTTCCGCTGACGGTGACGTTGGCCGTGTAGTGCACGGCCGTCTGGCTGGCCGTGTAGTCGGCCGATTCCGTTCCGTTCAACACCATGCCGAGCTCGTTGACATAGTTGGTGTAAGTGACGGTGCGGATGGTGCGGGTCGCATCGTTGGGATCCGGCAACTCGGTGACCACTGCCGTGCCCCCCTTGGCTCCGGCGTAGCTACCGGTGGCCGGAAGGGGTGTCGTGGTCGGGACATAGGTGGCCAATGCCGGCGCCCAGGAATCCGAACTCGGCGTCGAACGGTCGGCGGCCACCGGTCCGACGCTGGTCGTGTACTTCAGATTCGCGATGACCAGCCGGGAGACCGTCGGGTCCGTGATGCTGGATTCCCAGAACGTCACGGCATCCCCGGTGGGGTTCCAGCTGGGCATGCTGCGAGCGGCGTAGCCGTCACCCTCGACGAACAGCGGAATTCCGTTCTCCCGCTTCAGTTCGTCATCGACGGCGACGATCCATTCCTGGTTGGACACGTTGATCGGCAGCGCGTAGTCGTCATACACCGGAGCGCCGAC
>JAHFVC010000101.1:0-14382 GCA_023264765.1 Mycobacterium sp.
ACATTGCTGTTCGTTTGTCAGCTCATTCGTCGAAGGCGTCCCCCGAGTGCGGGCACTACGATCGATCCGTCTGGAAGGAGGACGACGAGCCGTGAACGCATTTCTCGCAAAGATCGTGGCGTGGCTGAATGCCGGCTACCCGGACGGAATACCGGGTCCGGACCGCGTTCCGCTGATGGCACTGCTCACCCGTCGGCTCAGCAATGACGAGGTGAAGGCCGTCGCCCAGGACCTGATCGACCGCGGCGAATTCGACCATATCGACATCGGCGTGCTGATCACCGAGGTCACCGACGAGTTGCCGCGCGAAGAGGACGTCGAACGCGTGCGGGCTCGGCTGGCGGCGAAGGGCTGGCCCCTGGACGATCCCCGTGAGGACGCCGATCCCTCCGATGGCGGCGACCCCATCGACGGCCGGGACGCCCCATAGCCGTCCTGCGCCCGCTACCCGTCGGGCCCGGCGTATCGGCTCTGGCCGTGCTGCCGGCGATCGAGGATGCGCTCGCCGGTCGCGGCCCGGCGCTGCTCCCCGTCCCCAGCGACGACCCCCGCCAGGCCGCGTTACTGATCGACGCCCTGCGTGCCGCCGAACCCGTCGGCGACCGCATCGCGGTGGTGGTACCGACGTCCGGCACCACCGGAATCCCGAAGGGCGCGATGCTGTCGGCGGCCGCATTGACCGCCAGTGCGGTGGCCACCCAGGCCCGCCTCGGCGGCCCCGGCCGATGGCTCCTGGCCCTGCCCGCCCACCACATCGCCGGACTGCAGGTGCTGGTGCGCGGCGCCCTCGCGGGCACCACCCCGGTCGCGATCCCGGCAAGTTTCGGTGCGGCCGAGTTGGTCGCGGCGATCAGCGCCATGGGACCCGGGCCGCGCTACACCTCTCTGGTGGCGGCACAGCTGACCAAGGTGCTCGACGACCCGGAGGCGGCGGCCGCGCTGGCCGACCTGGACGCGGTGCTGATCGGTGGCGGCCCGATGCCCGCGGGTGTCGGCGACCGGGCGGCCGGCGCGGGGGTGCGCGTGGTGCGCACCTACGGGATGAGTGAGACCGCAGGCGGTTGCGTGTACGACGGGCGGGCGCTGGACGGGGTGACGGTGCGTATCGACGAGGGCCGTGTGGTGCTGGGCGGGGCGATGGTCGCCGACGGTTACCGCAATCCGGGGGTGCCCGACCCGTTCGCCGAGCCCGGCTGGTTCCGCACCGACGACCTCGGCGTGGTCGATGATTCGGGTGCGTTGTCGATTCTCGGCCGGGTGGACGATGCCATCAGCACCGGCGGCCTGACGGTGCTGCCGCAATTGGTCGAGAACGCTCTGGCCGACCATCCGGCGGTGGTCGAGTGCGCCGTGTTCGCGGTTCCCGACGACCGGCTCGGCCAGCGGGTCGTTGCAGCCATCGTGCCCGCGCCCGGCAGTGCGGTACCCGACCTGGCCGAGGTGCGCGCCCACATCGAGAAGACACTGGACGGCACCGCCGCACCGCGCGAGATCCACCTGGTGGACGCGCTGCCCCGGCGGGGCATCGGCAAGCTGGACCGAAAAGCACTTTCGCAACGGTTCGGCACCGGCGGATGATGGGATCCATGCGCACTGAGGTCACCACGGTCGAGGAACTCCGAGCCATCGTGGGGCAACCCACCGCTGCCGTCGCCAACAAGGTGACCGATCAGCTCTCCGACGTCCACCGGGACTGGATCTCGCACTCGCCGTTGTGTTTTGTCGCCACCACCGACGCCGAGGGCCGGGTCGACGTCTCCCCCAAAGGTGATCCGCCCGGTTTCGTGCACGTGCTCGACGCGCACACCATCGCCATCCCGGAACGGCCGGGCAACAAACGCGTCGACGGCTACCTGAACGTACTGGCGCGCCCACACGTCGGCACGCTCTTCGTCATCCCCGGCCGCGGAGACACCGTCCGGGTGAACGGCCGCGCCCGAATTCTCTCCGACGCATCGTATTTCGACACGATGGCGGTCGGCGGAAAGCGGCCGATCCTGGCGTTGGAGATCGCCGTCGAGGAAGTGTTCTTCCACTGCGCCAAGGCTTTTCTGCGCTCCGATGCATGGAAGCCGGAGACCTGGGACCCCGAGGCGATGCCGAGCACCGCCGAGCTGGCAAGGTCGTTCAAGCCCGATCAGAGCCTGGAGCAGCTGCAGAAGTACTACAGCGAGGACCACCTGCGCACACTTCTCTACTGAAGCGTCAGGATCGCCCGCGTGTAGAGCAACTGAAACCCTTTGCGCTGCACGTTCTGCTGAGATTTCGAGCCCGGCGATGTGGTGACGACGGCGATGTCGGCACCCGCGGCATGGGCGTCGGACAGCCGCACCGTCAGCAGTGCGCTCTGCACACCCCGGCGCCGGAACTCCGGCGCGGTCGCCGCGCCGGTCAGCTGGGCCACGCCGTCGGTGATCCGCATGCTCGCACCGCCGGCGATCGCGCCGCCATCTTCCCCCGTCACTTCGCAGCGCGCCAGATACGTCACCGCACCGGCGGCGACCATGTCGGTGATGGCAGCGGCGATCACCTCGCGCGGAAAGTCCTCGTGGCTGGGCACCCCCTCGGTGTCGGGGTGCGCGAATCCGTCCACCACCACGTCGACCCACGTCGCGAGCTCGTCGGCACCGGCGATGCGGACATCGACACCCGCCGAGGCGGCGCCGACGGCCGGTCGTACGCCGAGCACATTCTCGAACGACACCAACCGGTATCCGCGTCCGGTCAGCAGCGCGCCGATCTGCGGGTCGGCCAGATTCGACAACTCGACCTGCACCGGTGCGCCCAGACGCGCGTACTCCTCTTCGATCGCGGCGAGTTCCGACTCGGCGGGTATGCCGGCGAAGCCGAGGCCGACGATCTTGCTCAGCGGGGAATTCGCGCCCGCGAAGCACGCCGCACCTCCGGCAACCGGCCAGGATCGGGTCGCCCCCGCGGTGATGAGCGCCGCCTCGGCCGCCTCGATCCGGGCGGCCAGTTCGATGCCTGCGAAGATGTCCATGCCGCTCACTGTGTCACCACGCCGTCATCAGCACGACGTACACCACGGTGCCCGCCAGGATGGACAGCAGTGCGTGCCGTCGCCACAGCTGCAGCCCGGCCGTGACGGCCACCGCAATGAGCATCCAGATCTGCTGTCGTGCAGCGACTTCCGCTACGTCTCGGACGGTGTACAGGGCGAGCATCACCATTACGCCCAGCGGCATGTGCAGGCTCAGGTACTTCACGATCGCGCTGTGCCGCATCGGAGCCAGGACCGCGAACGGGAGCGCCCGCAATGTCCACGTCACGGCCGCACTCACGGCGACCAGGGCGGCGATGTGACCGGGCTCAGCCATCGGCCCGTGACCGCGTCGCCGCGAAGCGGACCAACAGCACAGCGGTGAACCCCGCGAAGGCGCACACCAGCAGCTGCCCGGGGACCACCAGCCAGGCGAGCACCGCGCATGCCGCCGCGCTGACCGCGGTGACCCGGTCGGGGCGCTGACGGTAGGCGTCGATGGCCAGGACGATGAACAACGCTGTCAACGCGAACTCCAGGCCCTGCAGGCGTTCGACCGGCAGCGCCGTCCCCAGCAGTCCGCCCACTCCGGCCGAACCCGCCCAGGTCAGATGAAAAGCCAACTGCATGAACAGGATCTGGCGGCTGGTCCATGCGGCAGCCGACGGACTGACACCCACCGCGAATGCCTCGTCGGACAGCACGTAGGTGCTGTAGAGCTTGCCCGCGACACCGCGCACGCGCTGCAGCGGGAACGACAACGCGTAGAACACGTGCCGCGAGTTGACCACGAAACTGGTCAGCGCCACCGTGGCGATCGGCGCTGCGGCGGCGGCCATGCCGACCATCAGGAATTCCAGCGAGCCCGCGTAGATGACCGCGGCGAATACGGGCGCCCACCACCACGCCAGCCCGGCGTGCACGACCAGGAAGCCGAGCGCCATCCCCAGCGGGATGAACGCCAGTCCTATCGGCGCCGACAGCCGCAATACCTGCCGCGCGGGGTGCTCGTGCTCAACCATCCGACCAGTCTGACGGCGCGCCGGGCGAGATTCGTCATCGCCCGGCGCGCCGTCAGAACCAACCGCGGATCAGCTTGCCTTGGCCTTCGCCGCCTTGGCTGCGCCCTTTTCGGTGGTCTTGCCCTTGTTCGCGAGTTCACCGCCCGCACTCTCCAGATGCGCCCGGACGAACCACTGGAACTTCTCCAGCGCGCCGGCCTGCCCGATCAGCAGATCCTGCGACACCAGGTCGAGGTCATCCAGGGTGGCGATCGCCTTGCGGATGTCCCCGATCACCCCGTCGTACACCAGATCCAGTGCGGCCAGATGTGCCTGGACGGTATCCCGTCCCACCGAGTAGTCGTCCCACACCCGGTCCTTGAGGATCGCACCCGGCGTGCCATGCGGTGACGCACCGAGGGCGGCGATGCGCTCGGCGACGTCGTCAGCGAAGCCACGGACCAGCTCGACCTGCGGATCGATCATCTCGTGCACGCCGATGAAGTTCGGGCCCACCACATTCCAGTGCACGTGCTTGAGGGTGAGGTGCAGGTCGTTGTAGGTGCTCAGCTGCTTCTGCAGCAGGTCGGCGATCTTGTGGCCGTCCTCGTCGGAGAGGCCGGGGATGGTGAATTCGGTCATCGATTCGCTCCTTAACGCATGTAGGTACCGACTGTCAGTACCCAGGGCCCGGGTGCACCAATCAGGTCCGAAGGTGCCCACCGGTCGACGCGTTTCGCCCTCGCGTGCACGGGTACCCGCCCGTATGCGTACTGAGTTCCACGCGGAACTCGACCGCCTCACGGCCGAGCTCGGCGATATGTGCGCACTCGCAGCAAGCACAATGGAGTGCGCAACGGATGCCCTGGTGAGATCGGACAGAGAGGCCGCGCACCGGTGCGACACCGAGGTCGCACGCCTCGGTCGGATGCACCGGTGGGTCGGCGAACGTGCGTTCGCCATCCTGGCCCAACCGGCGCCGGCCGCACATGACCTGCGGGTGATGGTGTCGGTGCTGCCGATCGCGGCCGACGCCCATCGCATGGGTGGCCTGGCCGCCAACATCGCCAAGGAGCAGCGGCGTCGGCGGGCCGTCGCCGTCCCGCCGATCGCCGTCGCGGTCTTCGCCGAGATGGGCCGCCACGCCGTGGCCCTCACCGAAAACGTACGCCGGGCCGTCGTCGATGGTGACGCCGTTGCGGCGCAACAGATCACCGACGACGGCGAGGTGATGGACGGCTTGCGCCGACGGTTGTTGGCCATGGTGCTCGATGACAACTGGGAGCATGGCCCGTTGGCGGCCGCCAACGCCCTGTTGCTCGGGCGATTCTACGAACGGTTCGCCGATCATGCCGTCGGCATCGCCCGCCGGGTTGTCTACCAGGCGTCCGGGCATCTCCCGCACATCAGCATGTCCTCGAATTGAGAAAGCGAGTCATCCATGCCCGACCTCCGGAGCCTCACCGTCATCGCGCTGACCGCCTGTGCACTCGCAGCGTGCGGATCCCAGGACAAGCCCACGGTGAGCACGCCGGTCAACACCCAACCGTCGTCGAGTTCGATCAGCACGGAGGCGCCCTCGACTGTCGCTCCCGGCGCCACCCTGACCCAGAAACCCACCGAACGGACCGACACGGGCGCGCCGTCGTGACGCTGCCCGACCGAGCAAGGAGTCGTCATGCCCCGCGGTACAGGGATCTACCAGGACGAGCCGGCGGAGCAGCCGGCACCCACCACCACCGAAGACGGGGACCTGGAGAAGGACGCCCCGGACGTGGACACCGAGACACCGCAGCAGGAGCCGCCCGACTGACCGCTCTTGTTATTGAGGGATCACTCAACTACCGTCGGTGACCATGAGTGACGGTTTGCGCAAGTTCAAATTCGAACGCCGACTCGGCCGGCTGGTGATGAATCCCGTCGTCGCGACGCTGGACAGGTTCGGGGTGCGCTCACGGCTGATCGTCGAATTGGAGACCACCGGCGCCAAATCCGGCCTGCCCCGGCGAGTCCCGCTCGCCGGGCGGGCCGACGAGTCCGGCGTCTGGGTCATCTCCCAGCACGGCCGGCGCGCCGGCTGGGCACACAACATCGCCGCGAATCCCGAGGTCCGGGTTCGGGTCGACGATCAATGGCGAAGCGGCACAGCATCGTTCGAACCGTCAGACGACGTTCGGGACAGGGCGCGCACCTTCGGCGGCGTGGCCACCGCGCTGACTATGAAAGCCATGGAGAGCGACCCCGTCTCGGTCCGCATCACCTACCGGTAGCGGGCTCGGCCACGCTGGTCGGTGCCGCGGCGCCGGCTGCCGGGAATCCGACCGGCGCGACCCCCGGGGTGCCCAACTTCGCGGCCAGCCACGGCAACGACGCCGTGAAGGCGGCCTTCGCGAACGGCCAGTCGTGCTTACCCGGCGAGGCGATCACCGCGCAGTCCATGCCCTTGGACGCACCGAGCTGACACAGGGCGTGCGCGGCCGCCGTCTGGTCACCCGGGTTGCCACCCGCGTCGCGGCCACCGAGTCCCACGGCATCCTCGGCCGCGGCCTGATTGTTCTTGTGCTGGGTCGGGGCGTCGCTGGAGATCTGGAACCAGCCCGACACGCCGCGGTAGCTCGGGTGCGCGTTCATCACCGTGGTCGGGTCGAATCGGGCCCAGGCGGCCTCGCTGCCGCCGAACAGGCGCGCCACCGTCTGCTCCTTGGTGCCGGCGACGGGACCGAGGTCACCCGCGATGTCGACGAACGAACTGAACAGATCCGGGTGCATGACGGTCAGGTCGACGGCACAGGTGCCGCCCATCGACCAGCCGACGATGCCCCAGTTGGCCGCTGCCGAGCTCACACCGAAGGTGGAGTTCATGTAGGGCACAACATCTTTGGTCAGGTGATCGGCAACGTTGCCGCGCGGGCCGTTGACGCATTCGGTGTCGTTGTTGAACGATCCGCCGCTGTCGACGAAGACGAAGACCGGGGCGTTGCCGCCGTGCGCGGCCGCGAACCGGTCCATGGCGGCCGCGGCATCACCGGTGCGCAGCCAGTCCGCGGGGGTGTTGAACTCGCCACCGATCATCATCACCGTCGGCAGCTTGGCGTCACCGGCGAACCACGCGGGCGGCAGGTACACCAATTCCTCGCGGTGCTTGAACCCCGACGCGTCGGCCGGGATGGTCACCGGCACGACGGCTCCGTGCGCCGGCACGGTGCGGGTGGCCTTCTGTGCCTGCACGGAGGCCAGGTCCGTCTCGTCGGGCAGCGGACCGGCGGTCAACTGGTTCCAGGCGGTCTGCACCGTCGGGAAATATCCGACCCAGAGGTTGACCGCGAGCGCGGTGCTGAGCAGGCATGTCGCCACCGCCAGCACCGACACCCCGCGGCGCCACCACGCCGCCGAGGCGAACCCGAACACCGCGACGCCGATGGCCAGACCGCTGAGTCCGATCCACACCCACAACTCGTCGGGCGCCGGATCGTCGGCCATGCCCTGAGAATCGATGAACCAGTTCGCCCAGGCGGCCGCGACGACCCCGAGCAGCACGGCCAGCGGTAGCCACAGCAGCCGCCAGCGCCGGGTGCGCCAGCCCGCGGCGGCGATCAGGATCGCGGCGGTCGCCAGCTGGATCACGATCGGCAGCCAGCCCCGCAACAGCGACAGGCCGTGGTGATACGGATCCGCCGCGGCGGCATCGGCTAGCAGGGTTGTCACACGGACATCATGGCGACGTAATCTTTACGCTCGCTGTGAGACAACGGGTTTGACGCACAGCCGGCACATATCTACCCAGCTCGGGCGCCCTCAGTCCGGCAGCGACCCGCTCAGCCGCTCCGTCGCGGCCACGTAGTCCTCGATGAACTCCAGCACCACGTCACGCGCGGGCTTGACCTTGTTCATCAATCCGACACCCTGCCCGACGAAGTACGTCGCCAGCGCCTGCGCGCCGACATGGCCCTGGGCCGCCAGCGCGTCGATCCGGCGCAGCACCGGCTCGCTGAGCATGTTCTGCAGCGGCAACGGCAACGGTTGCTGCCCGCCCTTGGGCGCCCACGCGTCGGTCCAGTCCGACACCAACTGCCGCGAGGGTTTGCCGGTGCGCCCGGCCGAGCGCACGGTGTCACGCGAGGTGGCGGCGAGCATCTTGGCCACGGTGTGGGGTTCGGTCTCGGCCTCCTCGGTCGTCAGCCATACCGACCCCGTCCAGGCGCCGACGGCGCCGAGCGCGACCGACGCCGCCATCTGCTTGCCGGTGACGATGCCGCCCGCGGCGAGCACCGGCACCGCGTCGTCGATCGCGTCGATGACTTCGGGGACCACCACCAGGGTGGAGACCTCACCGCAGTGTCCACCCGCCTCGGTGCCCTGCGCGACGATCAGGTCCACCCCGGCGGCGACCTGCTTGACGGCGTGTTCCTTGGCCCCGACCAGAGCGGCCACCGGAATCCCGTGTTCGCGGCCGGCTTCGATCATGTAATCCGGCGGCACGCCGAGCGCGTTGGCCATCAGCTTGATCGGATGGCTCAGCGACACCTCCAGCAGATCCGAACCGGTGCCGCCCGCCAGCACGGGCGCGCCGGTGCGGGGCTTGGGGTCGGGCTCGATACCGTGCTCGCGCAGTAGGTTGTCGATGAATTCGCGATGCCCCTGCGGGATCCGCGCGGCCAGATCGTCCTTGCTGAGCTTCTCGCCCTTGCCCTCGAATTTGGCGGGCACGATGATGTCGACACCGTAGGGCTTGCCGTGCACGTGCTGGTCGATCCAGGTCAGCTCCTGCTCCAGCTGATCCGGGGTGAAGGCCGCCCCGCCCAGCACGCCGAAGCCGCCCGCATTGGTCACCGCGGCCACCACGTCACGGCAGTGGCTGAAGGCGAAGAGCGGGAACTCGATTCCGTATTGCGCGCAGAAGGCCGTCGCAGAAGTGGGTGCCATCCGCTCATTATCGACACCCGTCAAGTTTCGCGGCAGCCGCCCCCTATGGCAGGTCGAACGGCAGTGTCACGCCGGCATGGGCCAGGCAGTGCTCGCAGGTGCGCTCGGGCGCCACTCCCGCGATGGCCTCGTGCACCAACTTCTTGAAGCCGACCATGTTGCGCTCGAACTCCGCGAACACGTCCACCGCCCGCACCCCGGCACCCTCTTCCACGCCGGCATCCAGATCGGTAACCAAAGCAATTGCGGCGTAGCACATTTCGAGTTCGCGAGCCAGCACGGCCTCCGGGTAGCCGGTCATGTTGACCAGGGTGAACCCCTGGCCGGCGAACCACCTGCTCTCGGCGCGGGTGGAGAATCGCGGACCCTGGATCACCACCATGGTGCCGCCGTCGACGACCCCGGGCAGGTCCGCCGCCACCGATCGCAGCGTCGGGCAGTACGGGTCGGCGAACCCCACGTGGATCCCGCCGGCGTCGAAATACGTGTCGGACCGCCCGCTGGTGCGGTCCACCAGCTGATCCGGCACCACCATCGCGCCCGGGCCGAGCTCCGCGGTCAGACTGCCGACGGCGCACGGGGCAAAGATGCGGCGCACCCCCAACGCCCGCAGCGCCCACATGTTCGCCCGGTAGGGCACGGTGTGCGGCGAGAATTCGTGCGACACCCCGTGGCGCGGCAGGAAAGCCACTTCGTGCGCGCCGACCGTGCCGACGGTGATGGGCGCGCTGGGCTCCCCGAAAGGCGTATCGAGGCTGATGCTGCGCGCGTCAGGTCCGAAGAACGAATAGAAGCCGCTGCCGCCGATTACTCCGAGCATCCCACCATTGTGCGGGTCAGTCGTGCGCGGGCTCGGCCGAGGTGGCTTCCACTTCGGCCTTCTCGGCGGCCTGCTTGGCGGCATCGCGGATGGCGAAGGCGTCTGTGGCCAGCCCGCCGATCGCGTTGGCCACGTCCTTGACCGCGGTGGTGATGATGGTGGCCACCTCCCCCACGGTCGACGCCACCGACTCGACGCCCTCCTGCAACGCATCTTTGGCGATTTCGGTCTTGCTCAGGCGGTCCGTCATGAGACAAGTGTCACGTGGCAGCCACGGCGTGACAAGGTGCCGCTCGTCACGCACCGACGACAACGCGTGGCACGATCACTGGCGTGGCTACCTTTGCGCAGTGGGTGGAAGGTGCGCGCCCGCGGACGCTGCCCAACGCCGTCGCCCCCGTCCTCGCAGGCACCGGTGCGGCCGCATGGCTGGGCGGTGCGGTGTGGTGGAAGGCGCTGCTGGCACTGCTGGTCTCGCTGGCCCTGATCGTCGGCGTCAACTACGCCAACGACTACTCCGACGGCATCCGGGGCACCGACGACGTCCGGTCGGGCCCGCTGCGACTGGTGGGCTCGAAAGTGGCCACGCCGCGCGCGGTGCTGACGGCGGCGGTCGTCAGCCTGCTGATCGGTGCGGTCGCCGGCCTGGTGCTGGCGATCGTGAGCCAACCATGGTTGATCGCCGTCGGCGCCGCGTGCATCGCCGGGGCGTGGCTGTACACCGGCGGATCCACGCCGTACGGCTACCGCGGGCTCGGCGAGGTCGCCGTCTTCGTGTTCTTCGGCTTGGTCGCGGTACTCGGCACGCAGTACACCCAGGCCTTGCAGGTTGACTGGGTGGGCCTGGCCGCCGCGGTGGCGACCGGCAGCCTGTCCTCGGCGGTGCTGGTGGCCAACAATCTGCGCGACATCCCCACCGACACCGAATCCGGCAAGATCACCCTGGCGGTCCGCCTGGGCGATGCGCGGACCCGGTTGCTCTATCAGGCACTGGTCCTGGTGGCGTTCGTGCTGACCCTGGTGCTCATGTTGGCCAGCCCGTGGTGCGCCGCCGGATTGGTGGCCGCACCGCTGGCGCTGCGCGCGGCCGCACCGGTGCGGCGCGGTCTCGGTGGGCGCGAACTGATCCCGGTGCTGCGCGACACCGGGCTGACCATGCTGGTGTGGTCGGTCGCCGTGGCCGCCGCGCTGTCGTTCGGTTGACGAGCGCCAATTTCATTGTGACGCAACGGCTCAGCCGTTCGGGCCGGTCTCGTCGTCGCCACGCAGGCGAGCCTGCAGCGACTCCTTGTCCTTACGGCGTCGCTCGTCGAACTCCGCGATGCTGGCCGTGGCGCGCTTGCGCAGGGGCGCGAACACCCAGATCCCCAGTGGCAGCGCCAACACGATCGCGAACAGCACCGCGACGATCAACGGGAACTCGCGGATGCCGAGCAGATGGCCCAATCCCACGATCACCGCGGTGAGTACCGCGGCCAGGACGAGCCGGGCCACCAGATAGGCTCCGACGTCGCGCAACATCCGGCTACCCGGCCGACCTTCAGACACGGGCCCGAGCCTACTCACGGCGCGTATATTCAGAACAAGGAGGTTTTCGTTGCAGTACTTACTCCTGGTCCTGATCGTGGCCGGGCTTGCTTATGCGGTGTTGCGGGTCGTTCGGGCATCGGCAGATCGCCCACGCACCCGGGTGATCGGCCCCGACGACGACCCGGACTTCCTCCGGCGCCTCGGTCACGAGGACAATCCCCGCAACTAGCTCGAACCGGGGAATCCCGCCGCGACCACGGCCGCCAACTTGATCAGTGCCTCACGGGTCTGTGGCTTGAGCCGCTCGAGGCTGATCTCGGCGCCCTCCTCCAGATGCGGGTCGAACGGCACCTGAAGCACCGCACGGCACCGCCGCGCGAAATGGTCTGTCACCTTCTGCAAGTCCACTTTGCCCGAGCGCGGCCGCACCGCGTTCACCACGGCGATCGCATTGCGCACCATCTCCTGATGACCGTGCGCATCCAGCCAATCCAGCGTGGCCGACGCGGACCGGGCGCCGTCCACCGAACCAGAGCTGACCACGATCAGCACATCGGCGTGTGAGAGCACCGCCGCCATCGCCGAATGCAGCATGCCGGTGCCGCAGTCGGTGAGCACCAGGCTGTAGTACCGCTCCAGCACCTCGAGGGTCTTGGAGTAGTCATCGGAGCTGAAGGCTTCCGACACCGCCGGATCGCTCTCCGACGCCAGCACTTCCAGCCGGCTGGGCCCCTGGTTGGTGTACCGGCGGACATCGCTGTAGGCATTGATGCCCTCGGCGTCGCGCAGCAGGTGCCGCACGGTCGCCGGGGTCTCCAGCGGGACCTTCTGGCTCAGCGTGCCGCGGTCGGGGTTGGCATCCACCGCAATGACGCGGTCACCGCGGGTGGAGGCGAAGGTGGCCCCGAGGGTGGCGGTGATCGTGGTCTTGCCGACGCCGCCCTTCAGCGACAGCAGCGCGATCCGGTAGCAGCCACGCAACGGCCGGCCGACCTCGCCGAGCAGGTTGTTGTAGTCGGTGACCTTCGGGCTCTCACCCAGATTGAGGGTCTTGAAGCTGGCCACGTACAGCCAGCGGCGCCAGCCGTTCGACGGTGCGCGCTTCGGCTGGCCGAGCAGGGCCACCGTGGACAGGTCCAGATACGGCGCGGGCAGCGGGAACGGACTGGTCTGGTCGGCGGGCGGTTGCTTGGGCAGCTCCTGCACGGGGACATTCCCCGTCGCTTCGCTCGCACCTACATTCCCCGTCGCTTCGCTCGCCTGGACGGGGATCCCGTGCGGCGGCGTCGGCGCCGTCCACTCCGGGGGCACCTCTTGCGCAGGATCACTGAAACGGTGCTGCCCGCGGAAGTTCACGGGCTGGTCCGGACCGAGCGGCACAGTCAGCCCACCCCTGCGTAGGAGTGCAACCCGACGGTGACCAGGTTGATGAAGAACAGGTTGAACACCATCGCCACGAAGCCGATGACGTTGATCCAGGCGGCCTTGCGATCGCGCCAGCCCGCGGTGGAACGTGCGTGCAGGTACGCGGCGTACACCACCCACGCGATGAACGACACCGTCTCCTTGGGGTCCCAGCCCCAATAGCGACCCCACGCCTCCTCGGCCCAGATGGCGCCGAAGATGACCCCGAACCCGAACACCGGGAAGGCGAAAATCGTGGTGCGGTAAGCGATCCGATCCAAAGTCTGGCCGTCGGGCAGCCGGCTGATCATCCGGCCCAGGCCGTTGTCACGGTCGGCCAGCGGGGACATCTTGAGCAGGAACAGGATGCTGGCCACCCCGCCGACCAGGAACACCCCGGACCCGAGGCTGACCACCGAGACGTGGATCGGCAGCCAATAGGACTGCAGCGCGGGCATCACGGGGGCGGCGTTGGTGTAGAGCCAGCGCCCCGAAACCGTCAGCAGGATCAGCACCGGCACCAGGACGAACACCCACAGCGCACGGAACTGCGGTTTACGCAGCACGATCAGGCCGGCGATCAGGCCGGAGAAGCACGTCAGATTGATGAACTCGTACATGTTGCCCCACGGCACCCGGGCCGTGGCCAGGCCGCGCAGCACGATGCACGTGGCGAGCAGGGCGATGCCGACGTACACCAGGGCCAGACCCGCTCGGCCGACGCGCTCGTCGGCGGACCGGGACGGGACCTCGGCGACGACGCCGGGGGTGGCGCTGTCGGCACCGACACTGGCGGTGACCAGCTCCCGGGCCTCCACCTTGCGGCCCCGCGAGTACGCCAGCTCGACGGCCAGCAGGATCAACGCGACGACGAGCACGACCACGGACGAGGTGAAAGCCCAGTCCGAGTAGCGGGCCAGCCCGATATCGATGTGCGTTGTGTTCATGCGCGCGTCACTCTTCTCCCAGCAGCTTCACGCTGAGTCGGTCGAACTCGTCACCCCACCCGGAATTGTCGGTCCGGGCCAGACCCCCCAGCTCGACGTTTACGGTACCTGCCGCGCCTTGGCTGAGCCGAACCCACACACGGCGCCGCCGCACCACCAGCGACACCAGCAGCCCGCCCATCATCGACATCGCGAACACCAGCACCCACACCTGGGCGGGGTCATGGGAGACCTGCAGGTTGATGAACGGCACGGCACCGTCGAAGCGGATGGTGGTGCCGTCGTCGAGTCGGGTCTGTTCACCGGCCTTGAGGTTGACGCGCGCCTGCTTGGTCAGCCGGCCCTGCCCGATCAACCGCGGGTCGAGGGTGAACAGCGACTGCGGGCGCCCGGTGTCCAGGCCGGTGTCGCCGCGGTAGATGTCGATGGCCACGGCGGGATCGTTGAGCGCAGGGAAGCTCGAGGACAGCAGCGTGCCGTGCAGCTGTTCGGTCGGGGCGAGCAGACCTTGCACCGCGATCTGGTGTTTGCGGCGCTCATCGGGGTCGGGGTAGGTGCCGCCCGGCGGGTCCACCCGGATCACGCCCGAGGACAACAGGGTCAGCGGGTCGTCGGGGCGCCACTGCACCGTGGTGGTGCGCTTCTGCCCGTCGGGGAAGGTCACCGTGAACGTCGGGGCGTAGCCGTGGCCCTGCAGGTACACCCGGTCCCCGCCGACACGCAGCGGGTGGTTGACCTCGAGGCGATAGGGCCGCC